>QKPP01000086.1 GCA_006508105.1 Myxococcales bacterium FL481
GGGCCCCATCACGCCGTTGGGGGGAATGGCGTGGATCAGCGGCTGGCTTGTGATCGCGGTCTCCCAACGGAGACGGTCCGACGACGAGGTCGAGGCCTCCGCCCGCAACCCCGAGTGACGGCAACGCATTCGCCCCGGCGGCTGGTTCCTGTTCTCGGCGCTCGGGCGGCGGGCGGCGGGGCTACTGCAACACGGCGCCTCGACTGTGCAAGCCGACCAGGCGATCGGGGTCGACCCCAATCGACCGCAACGCGAGGTGCCACATGTCATGCGTGTGGGTGTGCAGGATCCACTGAGGACCCACGCCAGGACTGGGCTCGTCGTCTCCCACCAACGGAACGACCACCCACGCGCCTGAGGCGATTTCGGCTTCCAGTTGGCCGGCGCCCCACTGCGCGTAGCCGAGCAGAAACTGAAACTGCGTGCCAGGCTCGCCGAACGCTCGATGTCCGGCTTCTTGGGCGGACTCCAGCGACGATGTGAGATGGACGCCGGGCAAGATGGTTTCGGCGGCAGGATCCCAGCCGGCCTGATCGTGCAAGATCCACCCGCGAATCGGATCCACCGGGCCCCCCGTGCGGACTGGTTGTTCGGGGTCCCCACGCCAGTTCATTTCGAGCGCTTCGGCCACCTCGGCCACGTGCGTGGATGAGGCGTTGTTGAGCACGAGGCCCATCGCTCCCGCCTCGCTGTGCTCGAGCATCAACACAACTGCGCGACGAAAGTTGGGATCGAGCAGTTGAGGGACGGCGCACATCAGATGCCTCGCCAAACTGGTGGTCGATCGCGCCTCCGCTGTGCTCATCATGCTCAGGATACCCCACGGATCCGTCCGCCGCATGCCCGCTGCCGGACGGGAACCATCCCGTGACCCCGAACGACGGTAGGGACCAACGAGGCCCGATCGGGTCGGCCGGGGCGAGTTGCTAGACCGATTGTTGCCGGTCGCGATCATCCAAGCTCAAGTGGATGCGGCGGTTAGGTCGCCCACCGGCGAGTGGCCCCCGCGACGAACCTGGCCCCCACTCGTCATCGGGCCGCTCGTGCGAATCGTGCGAATCGAACGACTCGGTTGGCGCTGCGACTACGATCGCTGGCGCCGTCCCGTCACCGGACGCGGTCTCGTGACGCGCCCGGGGTCGATCCGGCCCGGCCGGCCGCATCGATAGCGCTCGACTCAGTCATGGCCGAGTCGAGCGCGAGATCCAGCCCCTACACGGGGTCGGGCCAGGTTGTTCGCCTTGGGTACCAGAGGTCGGACTCGAACCGACACGGCCTTGCGACCGGCGGATTTTGAATCCGCTGCGTCTACCGATTTCGCCACTCTGGCGTGGGGCGCGTTGTCTATCACGCCGCTTGTGTAGCGAGCAACCCCGAGCCAGCGACCCCGGCAGCGCCGCGAGGCCAGCGCTTGCGTGCTGCGCACGGGGGTCGACGTCGGCGTCCGATCGCCGAGCTAGTCCTCGAGCCAGGCCGTATCGAAGATCGATACATCGCCCGACGCGTGAAGCTCGACCAGGACGCTTCCATCGCCGAGGATCTGTTCGAAGTCGCCATCGCTGACCTTGACCAGCGCCCGGCTGCGAATGTCGACGCGGCCCGATGTCGTGATCTCGAGCGCCACGTTGTCCAAGCGGGGAAGCGTGACGGTGAGTTCGCCGGCCCTCGTTCGCGCGAACACGTCAACGCTGGGACCCGTTTGTTCGATCTCCACGTCACCGATCGCTGTTTCAGCGGAGATCGGGCCCGAACTGTGCACCACAACGTCTCCGGTGCGGGTCTTGACGAACGCACCGCGGTCGGCCCCCTTGACCTCCACGCGACCGGCATCGACATCAATGTAGTGATAGCCCTCGATACCGTACATCTCGATATCGGTGTAGCGACCGACGACTTCCACGTCCAGGCGATCCGAGATCAACATCCGATGCAGCTCGAGGTCGACGAGGTTCTCCACTTGCAGCGGCACGTGAGCGACGATCTCTCCGGCCCCCGCACTGTTGTAGTTGACCAAGATCTTCGGCTGGGCCGCGTTGGCCCGGGCGTCCTTCTCAGTCCCGGCGGTGGAGTACCACGCGCCCTCGTAGCCGATGGCCACCGCTCCCTCGACCCCCTCGACCCGCAAGGCGGTCGGCGGCAGATCGATGGTGAGCGAGCGCAGCTGGGGCGCAGGCACGATCTCTTTGAACAGATGCTCGCCGCGTACGCCCATCACACAGGCGCCCACGACCAACGACGAGGTCACGAGGGTTGCGAAGCGTCGCATCAGAACTGTACTCCCAGGCCGGAGCCGATCTCAAAGGTCAGTGATTGGTTGGCGATGGCTCGCGCGCCGGTGTAGTAGCGGGTCCCGAGGGGAAGCGTCACGCGAGGGGCAAGGTGCAACGACCAGCGATTGAGGAGAAACCATCGCGCTTCAAACTGAGCGTAGGGAGCGGCGGTCACGGCCCGCTCCGCTCGCCACTCGTCGTCGGTGGCGTAGTCCGACGGCGGAATGTCTCGAAACGAAGCTTGTACGAGCGCTCCGATCGCCCCGCCGAGCCAGAGGCGGTCTTGGTCGTAGAATCGGTAGCCTGCCCGCCCACCGGCTTGGAGCGTTGAGCGACGGGCCCGCCAGTTCGTCTTCACGCTGACATCGGAGATGCCGACCGAGAAGCGTTCGAAGGCTTGCCCCATCAACGACAGCCCCCAGTCGGTGTACAGCGAGGCTTCGGCGTCGCGGGCGTTCATCCCCACTGTCGCCATCCGCGTGAGCTCCAGCGACAGCTTGTAATCTCGCCGCGGCCGGACACGCCCGCCTCGCGTGATCGCGGCCGCGTCCATGATTTGGGCCGCGTACAGCATCTGCAGGCTACCGGTGAGTAGGCCGAGGGCACCGAGCCGCACCGCGTCCGCGGCAAACGACGAGGGCTTCGATCCGAGTAGCGCGTCTGCTTCACGCGTGCCGGCGGCATACAGCGCCGCCGCACCAACGCCGAGGCCGATTGAACTCAGTAGGATGCCGGTACCTCGGCCGCCTCGACGGTTGACCATGTGTCCGAGCCCCGGCACGGTCGCGGCCATCAGGGGCGAAGCGATTCGCCGCCAGCGCGGAGCCGGTGCGGGGCCCGACTCGTCGCGGGCCGAGGGCTCCGACGAGACGATCGTTTCGTCGGCCGCGTCAGACGGCGTCATCGGGGCCGACGTCGCGGGACTCGTTTGCGTGTAGTTCGTCACGTCGCCAGCGACGACGTCCACCGGTGCGACGGTCTGGCCGGTCGCGTCCAATAGGCGGTACTTGCCGGGGGGCAGCCGCAACTCGGTCGCATCCGCGGGGCGTGCGTCGACTGTGGCGACCACCGTCCCGTTCGCGTCCACAATCGAGAACCGTCCGTCGACACCGGGACCGACCACGAGCGACCCCGGTTCGAGCGACGGCGCGGATGACTCCGGGCCGGTCTCCGGGTTCAGCTTCGCGGGCGCCTCATCGCCGCCGGCGTCGACGGTCGCGGCCGCGTTCGCCGGCTCGCTCGCCGGCTCCGGGTCCGGTGCAGTGGTTTCGTCGTTCTGCGTCGTGGACGCCGACGTGGGCGCGGCCCCGGCCGAGTCGGTCGCGGGGGCGGGCGAGCTCGTGGCCGCGGAGGCGACCTGGAACAGACACAACTGCAGTCCGATGGGAGCTAGCACAGCGCGGTTATATGCCGCCGGGGGACGCGGAGTCCACCGCGCCGGCGCGCGAGGCCGTCTCGGAGTCGGGCACGTTGCATGGGACCGCGAGCTGACGAGCGACCCGATGGCCGCACACGCTGCAGTGCCCGCGCCTCTCGCCTCTCGCCGGCCGGGCTCGGGTCGCGCCGCCACGTCGGTCACCCCGCGGCTGACCGCGGGCTGGGTGCACCGCGGCCGTGGAACCCCGACATCGATGCTAGGGGTGGGGGGCCACGGGTGGAGGGCCACGGCTGGAGGGCCACGGCTGACGCGGTGGCTCGGTCTGAGTCCCGAACTTGCCTAGCCGTAGGGTCGCGTCAGGTCGGTGATCCCGATCGCTCGTAGCCCGCGGGCTTCGGCGCGAAGCATGGCCCGCGCCTCGCGCCGAGTACGGTGGTCGTGACCGAGGAGGTGGGCAATGCCGTGGGTGGCGAGGACACAGGCGCTGTCCAGATTCGAGCAACCGCGCTGGTGCGCCTGGGAACGGACGGCCGACCACCCGAGAGCCACATCTCCGAGTTCGTCGCCGTCGACCCCAAAGCTGAGCACATCAGTGGTCCCTGGTTCGCCGTAGTAGCGGGTGTGCAACGCGGTCATCTCGGGGTCGCCCACCAAGCGAACGGCCAAGGTATCCAGCCGTCCGCGAGTGTCTCCCATCCGCGGCGCCGCCCGCTGCAGTCGTCGGGCCAGGGCCCGCCGAAACCCGACGGAGACTCGGAGCCTCGGGTCGGCGAGTACCGTGATGCGGTCGAGCATCGTCCCCGCATGATGCCGCAGGGAGGCACGCGCCGCCAAACCTAGGACGCCTCGGCGCGCGACCCGACGATCGCGGGAAGCTGCAAGGTCATAACCGTGGTCCCATCGCGGTGGCGCGCCACCAACCGGCCGCCGCACTGCTCCGCCACGCGACGCACGATCGGGAGGCCCACGCCGTGCAGGCCGCTTTCCGCCTTGCTCGAGGCCGGCGCGGGCGCGGCGGGGGGACTCGCCGCTTCGAGCCAGCGCATGACCTCATCTGGCGGCGCGTGGCCGAGGTTGCTCACGTCGATGCAAACCGTGTTGTCTTGGTCTCGCACCCGGATCCACACCGTCCACGGATCTCGGCTGGGCGCCGCGGCGGCACTCGCTTCAATGGCGTTCTCCACCAGGTTCGACAGGGCTCGGAGGAGCTCCGGCCCGTTGACCTCGACCTGAACGTCACCGGCACAGTCGACTGCGAGCAAGGCGGGCAACGAGGAACGCGTGACGGTGAGGATCTCGAGTCGGCCAAGCAAGTCTCGCAAGCCGAGGATACTGGTCTTGGGTGTGAACGTAGCCGGCGGCTCGAGAGGCACGACCGGTCGTTTCGCCGCCACGGCCCGCGCCACTGTAATCTGACCGCATGCCGCGGCACCAAGTCGGGTGAGGTCCTCCACGAGATGCCGTAGCTGCGACGAGGACTCTGCGAGCGCACCAAGGGTGGTGTGCACTTGATCCCGGGCCGGTTCGGGCAACGCGGCCAAGTGCTCCGCGAAAGGACCCTGCAACAGTTCGATTGCCATGCTGACCGCGCCCACTGGGTTGCGCAGGTCGTGGACGAGTTGCGTCATCTGTTCGGCCACATCGGCGAGACTCGGTGGCGAATCGGACGTGGCGTGTTCGGATCGAGGCATACGAAGCAGCGCACCCGCACGGGCCCGCGTTTTCCCATCGTGTCGAACCCGGGACCCCTGCGCAATCACCGAAGACGGGACGGCGCCCGGTCCGTGTCTTCCAGGACGACCGCAATCGTCCGGCGAGCACCCCGTTGGCCGCCCCCTCGCCCCGCATCGGAGCCGCGAACGCGCCTCGCGGCGCTGCGGCCCACGCAGGCCGATAATTTGGGCGTCCGCCCGACGGCCAGCGCGAACCCAGGTGGTCACGGTCAATCGCCTGCGAACGCCGGAGGGCGGCCCGACGCGATGCGTGTCCGCGCGGCGTCACTCCCGTCGCTGCGGACCGTGAGCGTGGACGGCTCGAGACCGCGTGGTCTCGTGGGACTCCCCTGAAGTCGCGACGCATCCGAGTCTGACGGCCCCCGCGAGCAAACGCGGTGCGCGCGTCGTTCCCGGGGACTCGACGCAACCGCTCGACCACGAGCTCCGCCTCGGCGCGGCACGGCCAGCTTGGTCGGGCCGGCTGTCAGTTGGACTCGAACCGGCGACGTCGCCGACGATGCCAGGCCCACCCACCGGCGAGGCTGCCGATACCCACCAGCACGCCCGCGGTGAGCTGCGACCAGGCCGCGCTGAGGCTGATTTTTCGCACGAGCGCGTCGTGCTGCTCTCGGCGCTGAGGAAGCTGTCCCGTCATCTCCGCCACGTGGTGGAGCACCGAGACGGCCAAGTCGCGGTCCGGAATCTGGTCATGACAGCCGACGCATGTGTTCTCCCGATCGAGAGCCCGCCGCTGCGCCGTCGACAGGGGTCCAGACCCGTGGAAGTGGTGCCCCACCGTTTGCAGCTGCTGACCGTCGGGAGTGACAACCGCTGACCAGTCACGCTCGAGTCCCGCAATGGGTTCGATCTGCGTCTGGGTCTGTTTCGGGATGATGCGCCCGTCCGCCGTGGTGAGGTCCACCACCGTTCCCTTGTCC
The DNA here is from genome assembly GCA_006508105.1 of Myxococcales bacterium FL481. Lineage (GTDB taxonomy): Bacteria > Myxococcota_A > Polyangia > Nannocystales > Nannocystaceae > FL481. The sequence continues at coordinate 6,302 of QKPP01000086.1, forward strand.
CAACCTTGCACCGACCGCCCTCCGTCGATGCCGTAGCCCGCTGCCTTCGCTGAGCCATGGCACGATTCGCAGCTGCGGGACCGACCCACCGTATGCGGATGCACCGGGCTCATGTCCGTTCCCAACTGTCCCTGTGGGCTCGCGGAACCTTCGGCTCCGGCCAAGGTTCGGAACACGCGGTTGCGCACAATCTCTTCCCCGTTTTCGCCGATGATGGTGGCCGACACCTGACAGCCCGGGATGATTGGAGAAACTCGTCCTTCGCCATTGACGCCCAAGGCCGGGTCCTCCCACCGCATAAACGACCTCAGCTCTTGCACCTCGCCCGGTGTGTAGGTCTCGTACCCAGCTTCGCCGGGATCGCGCCGATGCTCCGGGAGTAAATGCTGGCGCCCCGCCGCGACCCAGTCAAAAGCCCGCTTGCCGTCAGAGTAATCCACCTTGACGTGACAGCCGTAACACTGCGGGGCCCAGTTCGAGTGACACGAGTAGCACTCCATGGTCTCGAGATGCTTTGACGCGTGCACCATCGCGGCCTCGGCCTCGGGAGACAGCTGCCCCGCGTCATGCTTTTTTTTGAGTGGGTCTAGCCACAAGGCTTTGCCGCCCGCCGTATGGACAACGACCCGATCCTCGACGCGAACCACGTCGGGCATCGGATTGCCTCGAGCCGTCCGCAGATAACCGTCGAGACGGGCCGGGGCCGCCGCCCCGCGTTTGAGATGCGGCAACAGTTCAGTGGCCACGCCGCGCGCCGGGCCCGTCGCACGCTGCCCTGCCCCGTTTTCGTCACCCCAACCGAGCGGTAGTTCCCACGGGAACGCCGTGGGCGTACCGTGGCAATCCGAGCACTCAATCTCGATCGGACCGAGGTTGGCGGCCGCAAGGAAACCGTCGCCGTGGACGTCGCCGGAGGTGTGGCAGTCTTGGCACAGCATCCCCTTTTGGTAGTGCACGTCTTGTGACATCGCGATGTAGTGCTTGGTATGCAGTCCGATCTGGCCGCCGCCCCCTTCGGTGTAGGGCGATCCGAACGCACTCTCCATCAGCCCCTGATACGACACACCAATGCGCTTGCCCCGGTTGTGACACGTCGTGCAAGTCTCCACCGGGATGCCCGTGTAGGCCTGCCCGTGGGCGACGACGGTGGCGTCCGACGTCGCCTGAAGGGTGTGCACCAGCGGGTGCCCTCCCTCATCACGCGGGATGCTGCGATCCCCGCCCTCGTAGCGACCGCTGTTCGAGTACGGCATGTGGCACGCACCGCAGCCCATGCCGCGATAGTCCCCCCGGCGTTGACGACCCTTGACGCCGAGGTGGCAACGCTGACACTCGGTGCGAATGTAGGTCAAGCTCGCGTCTTCGGGGTCGGTCAACAGTCGTGCGAGATCATCGGCCTGCGGAGCGAGTGGCAACCCCTCGTGAGCATCGACAAAGACGTTGGGATGCGCTCGCTTTTTCCGCTCCATGTAGCGGCGATAGTCGTCGGTGCCGATACGTGCGTTCGGGTCCTCGGGGTTCTTTGCGTCGTAGTTGGCCCAGCGATGCTCGTACCCAGACAGCGACCCAAACGACCAAGTCGTGCCCTGGATTTTGCCCGCCTCAGTCATCATGAGGCTGTTCCACTGAGCGGTTACCAACTCGGCGTGGCACTGCCCGCAGCTGCGTTCGTTGACCCACGGTGAGGCCGGATCGCCGAGAAAACCGGTTGGCCCTCCTACCGCCACCAACGCCGGGCTCGCCCCGTCATGGGCGCTAGCAGTTGATGCACCGCTCGGCGTGCCGCCATGACACACGACACAGCCGTCGGGGTCACCGACGTCTCGGCCGCGCTCGAGGATCTCACGCATCATCCCGGTATCGAGCTGGCGAATGGGTTCAATGCCAGCGTGGCACCCCGTGCGGGTGCACCCCTGCTCCGACCAGGTGACACGCTCGGGCAGCGGGTGCGCAGGCCGTGACTCGAAAGCTGTGGAGCCCGTGACGCCGCCAGCCGGCTCGGCCGGCTCGGCCGGCTCGGTTGGCGTCGCGGGCGTAGCCGACCGGCGCGACTGCTCACACGCGGTGGTGGCGAGGCTCAGGCCCCCAGCGGCAGAG
>QKPP01000013.1 GCA_006508105.1 Myxococcales bacterium FL481
ATGACGACGATGACGACGATGACGACGACGACGACGACGATGACGACGATGACGACGACGAGCCCACCGTGCCGGACGAGCCCGAGAACGTGGTCAACATCTGTGACGAAGTCATCCCCGAGGATCGACACGTCGATGGGATTCCGGCTTATGCACAGTGTGACGACTCCAAAGGCAGTGCGGTGTGGTCAAACGATGGCTTCAACACCAGCACTGAATCTTTGGGCCCCGATTGGATACGCACGCAGTACGGCGGGGGCTACCAGTGCACCGAGTTCGCGAAACGTTACCTGAGGTTTCGCTGGGACATCGAACGTACCCCCAATGGAAACGCCGGCTCTTGGTGCGACGGCGATGCCCCGGAGGGCTTGGAGAAGACGAGCGTCCCGGTTCACGGAGACGTCATGGTGACCGCTCCGCCGACGGAGGGGCATCCCGGCCATGTGACTGTGGTCGACCTCGTCCACGAGGACGAGGGACGAGTTACGATTGTCGAACAAAACGGGGCGAACCGCCGCAAAGTCGCGATCGACAAGGCCACGTGCTACATCCACGTTGTCGGCAACGACGGGACCTAGGCGCGGTCGCGTGAGCGATCGCCTGGTGTCACGAGAGAGAGCGAGCCCAGATCTGGCCAGATCTGGCGGCTGACCCCGGCGGCCGGCCGGGCAGCGGCTCTTGACGTCGCTACCCTGCATACCAGCGTCACCACGTCCACACACTGAACGCTTCCGTGGCCCTCACGGCTGCCGGCGATCCCCTCGGGATCCCGCTGACGCTGTCGCCAGCCGGCTACCTCCCGATCGCCAAGCCATCTTTGCGCCGGTCGGACCCCGCGCCCCAACCTCGATCTCTTCGCATGACGCCCTGTGCTCCGCCGAAGGAGTCGGGACCTTTTTCGACGATCGTATGGCCCTTGGCCGCGAGTCCCTTGCGGACTTCGTGACGAATGCCCGACTCGACCATCAGCGTCCGCCCTTGCCGGTGACGAACCCGAGGAGCGTCGATCGCCGTTTGCAGGTCCATATCAAACAGCAACAAGTTCAGGAGCACCTGCACATGGCCCTGCGGTTGCATCGAACCCCCCATTACGCCGAACGCGAGCCACGGCCGTCCGCCCTTGGTGACGAAGCCCGGGATCAGCGTGTGAAAGGGTTTCTTGCGCGGCCCCCACTCGTTGGGATGGCCGGGCTCCAACACGAATCCCGCCCCTCGGTTTTGTAAGGCGATCCCCGTGCCTGGGACGACGATCGCGGAACCGAAGTACTCGTACAGGCTGTTGATCAGCGACACCATGTTGCCGTGCCGATCGGCCACGCTGAGGTAGATGGTGTCACTGTGGCTTGCAAAACGCCCCGGTTCGACCCTGTCGCTCGCCCGCTCGGGGTCGAGTCGAGCTCGCCGGCTGCGGACGTACCCCTCGTCGAGCAAATCGCTCGCCGAGACCGGCATCGTGCTGGGGTCGGAGATGAACTCGGCGAGGTCGGCGAAGGCCAACTTCTTCGCCTCCACCAAGTGGTGCAGGTACGCCACTGAGTTGTGCCCCATCGCCTGCAAATTGTAGGGCTCGAGGATCCGCAGCATCTCGAGCGCCGCGATGCCCTGCCCCGCTGGGGGAAGTTCCCACAGCTCGTAGTCGTTGAACGTGACGGACAGTGGGGTGACCCAGCTCACTTGGTGCGAACGCAGATCCTCGAGGGTCAGCCCGCCGCCGTACTCGTGCAGCCCGCGGACAATCTGCTCTCCAAGCGAGCCGCCGTACAAGGCTCCGGGGCCCTCCGCGGCGATCTGACGCAAACTGCGAGCGAGGTCGGCGTTGTTGACCCATTCTCCGGCCACCGGAGCTCGTCCGCCGTCCACCAGGTACACGCGCGCCGCGTCGCCGGGGCTGTTGCGCAGGATCTCCTCTTCCCCGCGCCACTGTTTGGCGATGATCGGGGACACGGGAAATCCTTCCTCGGCGAGCGCAATGGCGGGCTGGAGGGCCTGGCTCAACGACAAGGTGCCGTAGGCCCCGAGCAACGCGGCCCAACCGGAGAGCGCTCCCGGAACGGTGACCGCCGCGGCGCCTCGGTAGGGAACTTCGGTCGCTCCCTGAGCTCGGGCCGCCTCGGCGTCGACCAGCGAGCCTGAACGCCCACTCGCGTCGAGGCCGACCAGACGGTTTTCCCGTGCGGACCAGGCGAGTGCGAACATGTCCCCGCCGATGCCGGTCATATGCGGTTCGACAACATTGAGTACCGCCGCGGCCGAGACCGCGGCGTCAAACGCATTTCCCCCGCTGGCAAGGACCCCCAGCGCGGTTGCGCTCGCCAGCGGGTGGCTCGTCGCAACCGCTTCAGACGGCGCGTACACAGTGGACCGCGTGGCCCCCAAACCACCGAGGTTCGGCGCGGTTGTTGGAAGCTCAGATCTCGGGTGCTCGGAAGCAGGCGCACGTTGACAGCCGACGGCAGACAGCGCGATCGCGAGGGAGAGGACGAGAGAGGGCCGAAAGCACCCGGAGGGTCGAGTCACTGCCGAGGTATACCGGATTTTCGCGGGCGGATGCCGCGAGACGACGGCTGTCGACGGGCGTCGGTCGGAGTCTCGTCTCGGAGGTCCGCCCGAATCGCTCGCGCGAGGGTCGCTCCTCGAGCGTTCAGGGGTCGAACTTCGACGCTAGCGGCCACGCACTCCCTTGGTCAACGCGCGACAACCCACAGCCCGTGAGGCCCCAAGTGGCTCATGACGCGTGGCCTCGAGTTCTCCCATGCTCCTGCTTGCCGACGAACAGCGCTCACCTGCAAACCGGGCGGACGCCGTTCTCCAACCTATTGTTGATAATCGCCCCCCACGGATGCGAGGGCTTTGTGCAGTCTGGTCATTCGTGTTCACGATACGGTTCAGCCCTGTTTGCGAGTGTGTCGCGTGACGGGGGTCGCCAAGCAGACCCGGTGAACTGCTGCGCCACGTTCAGTCGAGCCCCGGGGGGAACCGCTGCTGTACCCTCGTGTATCGCAACACCGCCGCGGCACACAGGAGACCGGTTTCGGCCGTCGGATGCGTCGCCCCCGTGCACGTCCTCACCAGCTACCCCGCGACGGTCGGTCCCCACCCACATGCCCAGCTGAAATCGCTTGTGGATCGAGTCCCGGCCCCGCCTCGAGCCCGCGCCGATCGAGCTTTGCATCCAGCCGCGCGTCGATTTGGGCGACGTGGATCGCCACCGGAGGAGCGCAGGTGCAGGGCGTGTCCGCGACGCCGTCCAGTTTGGCCTCGATCCGACTTGTCGGTTTGTCCGTGCGGGCTCCCACGTCGCTCCCGGTCGCGGCGCTCTCGCGTCGCACCGGCGCAGTGCCGCTGGTTCGGGTCGCAACTCGCGGAGAACCCCGCCGCGTAGAGGACGCTGAGATGGCCTCAGCCCACAGTGTTGGCGAGACTACCAGAGAGACCTGGCGCGAACGCCTGTTTCGACATCGGCGTGCCTTCGTTGACGGGCGAGATGAGCCTACGTTGCTGCTTCGGCGTCGTCCACAACCCACAAGGTATGAGTTTGCAGTACCTCGCAATCGGCCGAGCGTGGAGTCGCCTCCGGCCGTGAGTCTCGCTCCGGTGGCGCTAGGGGTGATGAGGCGCCCGATTGGCAATCTCGCGAATGCGCTTTGAACAGACACCGACGGCCGCATTGGGGCGATGCCGTCTCAACGGTGCAATGTCACTGACTTCGAGCGTCCGAGACGCTCGCACCGCGATCCACCGTCGATGACAAACTCGCTCATCGCGTGCGGGTTGACTCCGGCACGCTCCTCCGGCTCGCGGGGGGCTCGGCAAGCCTGAGGAGCGCGCCGCTCGGATGCCGGGGAGCTGGTGCCACACTCTTCTGACGCCATCGCGCCGGTGGGTGACGGCGTCGTTCCAGAAAACCTCACACCAGACATACCTAACCCGCGCCCCACCGCCGAACGGATTGGCTCAAGGGTGGTCGCATCTTCGGTTGCTGACAGAAACGAAACTGCCTATTGTCCGCGAGACATCGCGGGGTCGCGACTACACGATCCATGGCTCGCTGTCGTCGGATAACACGAGCAGGATCGTTCTGCGGGCCCCGCCAGCAGCTTCCCAGCAGCTTCCCGTTCGCCAACTCGCCTGTTCGTGCTCGCCTAGCGCACGTTCGTGCCACACAACAAGAGCAAATCGACATGCCACCTAAGACTCGACCATCTTGTATCCGTTGGGCTGCCCACTTTGGCGCGACCGCGGTGCTTCCTGTCCTTTTGGCCAACGCCGCGGCCTGTGGTGAATCCGTCACCGGTTCGCAGGCCGAACCGGACGGAAAAACCAACGAGGGCCACAGCAGCACGGGCCACACCGGTGGAGGCGCGAGCGAGTCGAGTGGCGGAGCGAGTGACACGGGAGGCGCCACGGATCCGGGGGGAACGAGTGAGACAGGCGACGGGAGCGAGACCGGCGGGCCGGGCGAGACGGAGGGAACGAACACCGGAGGCTGGAGTGAGACCGGCGTTTCGACCGAGACTGGAGGTACCGGCATCGAGCCAGGGACGGAGGACACGGGAACCGTGGACCCGGGCACGGGAGATACGGGGACGTCAGAGCCCGACACGGGAGACACCGGGGCGCCAGACCCCGACACGGGAGACACGGGCACGCAAGAGCCGGCGACAGAAGACACCGGAACACAAGAACCGGAAACGGAAGATACCGGAACGGAAGAGCCCGACACCGAGGACACCGGGACCGTGGACCCGGGGACGGACGACACGGGAACTGATGAGCCGGGTACCGGAGACACCGGAGGCGAAGAGCCCGGGACCGGCGATACCGGATCGGAACCGCCGGCGACGGGAGATACCGGCACCGAGGATTCGGCGACGGGGAGTACCGGGTCCGACAGCACGGGGACGGAGGACACCGGAGCCGACGACACGGGAACCGATTCCGGTGGCGAAGACCCGGGCGACGACGACGACGACACGGACCCTGGAGAGGCGGACAATCCCGACCTGGATGGTCCTGGTTTGGACGTGCACGGCCGGTGGGGGATCCGTGGCTGCGGTCTCGACGGGGCCTGCCGGTTCACCCAAACCGGACGTCGGTTCGACGCGGACTGCTCCGCCGCGGGCACTGAAGGGGCCTACGGCATCACGGGGGAGCCGGGCCAGAACTGGGTCTACTTCAACTTCGGGTCCCTGTTTTGCTGGACGAGCTTTGCGTCGGACGCCAACGAGCTGCTCACCGGCCCGTGCTCTAGCGAAGATGAAGAACCAGAAGGGCCAGAAGAGGGTTGCGACCTACGTGTGGAACGCCGCGACTAGATGGATGCATAGCGGGCTTCGGCGTCACGTGGCGACCTTGACTGCGGCGACACCCCAGGCGTGTTGTTCGTGCACGAGGCTCGGGCCCGGTCCACGCTCGGCGCACTCGTCTGTGCGAGACGGGGTGGTTCCTTCCCTGGCGGCACGTGGCGGCGTCAATCGCTCATTTGAGTGACGCCGGCCTGCGCTGGGATTGCCTGGTGCGGCCTCGCCTGTCTACGCTTGCGCCAACAGCCGTTCGCTGATCTCCCACAGTCGCTCGGCGGCTGCGTCATCGCAGATATGCGCGTCCGCTCCGATGTAACGGCTGGTTTCAGATCCCACCACCGTCGGCTTGGCGATGTCGCAGTCCTCGCAGTAGACACCGGGCTTGCCCGCGACTAGCTCGCTGGTCGCGGCCCACAGGGTGGTCGAGCTCCCTTGCGTGGGCGTCTTGAATCCAGCCTTGGCGAGCGCCGACGGCTCGCCGTTTTCGTCGAGCCAGCCGAGGGCGATCATCTCCTCTTGAGGGAGATGGCGCTGCAGGGGAGTGAAGATCCCACCGGGGTGTACGGCGAACGCAAACACGCCGCGCTCGCGCACGCGCCGTGACAGCGCGTTGGCGAAGAGAGCGTTGGCCGTTTTGGCCTGCCCGTACGCTTGCCACTTGTTGTAGGGCTCGCGTTCAAACTGAATGTCGTCCCAGCGGATGTCGCTGACCTTGTGGGCGGTCGAGGACAACGCGATGACCCGGGCCCCCTCTCGTTTCTCCAGCAATGGGCGTAGGCCTCGAGTCAACGCGAAGTGCCCCATATGGTTGACGCCAAACTGTGACTCCCAGCCGGGACCGACCCGTGCCTCTGGGCACGCCATGATGCCCGCGTTGTTGATCAGTAGGTCGAGACCGTCGAGCTGGTCAGTCATCGCCTGGACAAACCGGCGGACCGAACCCAGGTCGGCAAGATCGAGCGCGTGTGTCTTCACGTCGCCGGCCAGGCCGGCCAACGCCTCGTCTGCCTTGCCCGGGGAGCGCACAGGCACCACGACGGAGACGCCTTTCGCCGCCAGTGCGCGGGTTGTTTCGAGGCCGATCCCGCTGTAGCCGCCGGTGACAATCGCCGACTTGCCGCCAAGATCGACGTTGGCGAGCACATCCGCGCCTTCAGTTTTGGCGTGGAATCCAGAATGGGTGGGAGCTTGGTCGGACAACGACATGGACGGAGTCAAGCACGCGCCGGGCCGAGGTCTGACGCCGGTTCGCCCTCGCCATCGTTGTTGACCGCCGACGAGGGTCCGGGCCATCATTTGCTACGTACGATGTTCGTATGGTTTAACAACCGGAAGAAGATGAGGGTTGTTCGCGGGGGCAAGAGAATTCGCCGCCGTTGTCCGGAGTGCGACGCGACGACCGAGTTCGTCGAATGCACCTTCGAACGCAAGCTCACCGCTTTTTCCCTCGTGGAGCTATGGGGAGAGAAGGGCTCGGCGTTTTCTTGCACCGAGTGCCACGAAGTGTTCGAGATCGAGGACACGCCAGAGCCTGAAGTCAGCGCCCACGAACGCCAAGCGCAGCAGCGCGAGCGGTTGCGGAAGGCGGAGGAGGCCCGGGCTGCGAGAGCACGCGCGAAAGCTCAACGAGATGCCCAGGTCGATAAGGAACTCGAGGACCTCAAGCGAAAGCTCAACTTGTCCTGACGGGAGCGGCACGCGAGCGCTCCGCGAGCGAGCGAACGCCCGGTCGTGAGCGAGTGGCCTGGCGGCTGCGAACCAACGAACGCGCCGCGGTGGACGTTGCCCATTGAGGTCTCTCGACCACGGTCAGAGTGGTCGCGGTGCGAAGGGGCTCGATCGTCCGAACGGACGAAGGCGTCCGGTCGCGTGCTTACCCGGGCCGACCACGGCCGAAGCCGACCCCGGCCCGCAATGCCGGCATTCACTTCCCGCGTGCTGCGTACGGGTCGAAGCGCTGGCGACTGTGTCGGCGGCCATTGAGCTCGCGCAACTCCTCCGCTGTAAACGCCATCGGGTCGTCGGGACCCAGACGCTCCCGAATGAACGCTTCGATCTGTTGACGAGCCTGGCGCCCGGCGGCTTGGCGACGGCGCTCGAGGTGGCTCGCCGCAGGCTCGTCGAGCCGCACGGCTTTCGCCGTTTCCTTGGAAGCTGGTTCTTCGCACTCGTCCCAGCGTTCAAACAACTGGACTCGCTTCTGTCGCGGGTTTCGGTTCGGGTCGCTCCAGATCGTTTTGAGGTCGCGCTCGAGTCCCGCGAGTTGGCGATCGATTTGCTGCTGGTGCCAAGCCTGCGCCAAGTCTCCGCGAATCTGCTGCGTCTTCTCGAGCAGGCCACGTTTCGCGGCCGCGTGTCGTTGTTTATCGCCACCTTGGCGCAGCCAGTCGGCCAATCCGCCGAACCGAATCCCTTCGTCCAGTGGGTTGCCAACGTCTCGGCGGGGGAGATCTCGGAACGAGACCGTCCCATCTTTGTCGATTCGCGCTTCAAACTCACCGCTCGGATCGCGGTAGTCGTACCCGCCGGCCTGCCGCGGTCGCAAACCGAGCGCCGCGCCTTTCTGATCGTCGATCGCCTCGGCTTCCTTCGGGGACACGAGCGGCGGCGGCTCGCGTTCGGCCGGCTCGACGGGGTCGGCGTCGGCCTCGGGATCCCACGCCCAGTCACACGCGGCGACCGCCAAGGTGACCCACGCCGCCAAGCCCCAACCGGGTCCTCGCTTGCGGGTCGTCGTCCGGCGCGGCAGAGCGTGACGCGATGGCGGGACCTCGCGTTCGGCCAGTGCAGAGAGTTCTGAGTTGTCGACCAACATCCGTCGCAGGTTAAGTCGGGTGTCGATGGTGACAGGCGGCGGGTCGATCTTTGCGGGGTGGAACGCCGCGGCCCCCGGACGGTCACTGCCAGTCGGTCATGCCGCCCAGGTTGGTGACGTGCGTGTAGCCGTGTTTGACCAGGACTGACTTCGCGGTCGCGGCTCGCGCTCCAGCCTTGCAGTAGACGACGATGGGCTTGCCTTTGTCGCGCCCGACTCGTGCGTCGAGTTCCGCGATGCGATCCGCGAGCTCGTTGTGCGGGACGTGCATCGCCTGGTCCAAATGCCCTGCGCGATACTCGTCGAGCGAGCGAACATCGAGCAGGAGCGCGCCGTGGTCTTCGACGAGGCGGCGAGCGAGCGCTGGATCGCGATCGGGATACGGCGGCGCCGGCAGGGCGGCGGCCGGCGCGTCGGTCGGCGAAGAGCCGGGGGCGGGAGCGGGCGATGACGTCGGTGGGGACGCCGGAGCGGGCGACGAAGCGGGCGACTTGTCGCCACCGCAGGCCACGAGCAGCAGGACAACACACGCGGTGGACGGGACACGCATTGAGTCCGAGCCTGCCACCGCGTCCGTGAATTGCAACCACGCGCCAAATGGTGGTTCCTGAAGCTCCGCCGCGCGAATTTTTTTCGCGCTTGCTCGAGTTTGCTTGTCGCGCGCCGGTCTTACACTGGGCGGCATGGCTCTGAGCGTACGACCGATACGCGAGTTTATGACCCGAGGGGTGCAAACGGTCGAGATGGCGGCCTCGCTGCGGGACGCCCTCACGACCATGCGGCAATCCGGCGTGCGTCATCTCCCAGTTCTCGACGAAGGCACGCTTGTCGGGGTGGTGAGCCAGCGCGATTTGGAGATCTTGGAGGCCCATCGGTTGTTGCGTCCCGGCCACGCGACGGTCGCCGATGCCATGAGCCCCGGGCCGTACACGGTTGGCCTTGACGAACCGCTACACGCGGTGGTGCGCACCATGGCCGCGAACAAGTATGGTGCGGCGGTCGTCGCGGAGGGCCGCACCGTGTACGGCATTTTCACGACGACCGACGCGTTGCGCCTGGTGGAACACGAGCTCGCCTAGGAGGCGTCGATCCATGATCCAAGAATCCGAAATCCGCACCGTGTTGACTGAGCAGCTCCACCGTCTGCGCGCTCGGGCCAAACGAATCGATGATCATCAGCACAATCGAGACCGGGAGCTCCCACAGGACTTCTCGGAGCTCGCCACGCACCGCGATCACGACGAAGTTGTCGATGCACTGGACACCGCTACTCGACGCGACATTCGGCGCATCGAGACCGCGCTGCGCCGGTTAGAGGCCGGGATCTGGCGCACGTGTGTGCGCTGCGAGGGCGACATCGAAGAGGCGCGACTTCTCAGCATTCCGACTGTCACGCAGTGTCGCGAGTGTGCCGCGATCGCGGATGGACTCCAGTAGCGCGGATGGGTCTGGTCGCCCGGTCGGCGCCGGCCCGCGCTGACGCGAATTCCGGTTCGTCACCCACAGGGGGTTCGATCTGCGCCGGCGAGCCGGGTCTGCGATCGCTACCGCGGCGGCGCGGGCAGTGGCGGCGCGGCTCCGGACTCGGTTGGATTCTCCGATGAATCCGTGGCGGGGACCGAAGGTGCCGGAGGCCGAGCCCCCTTCGGCTGCAGCCGGGGGTCGACTCCACCCAGGTACTCGTCGATGACCGCTTGAATCTGAGTGTCACGCAGCACCACTGAGATCTCGATCCGGCGGTTCTTCTCGTAAGCGGTCTCATTGGCGTTCGGATCCACCGGCCGAAACTCAGAGTGCGCGCTGGCCGCGAAGTACGCTCCGTAGGCCGATTCGAGGTCGGGAAACGAGCCGAACATGTAGTCCAAGACGGCGTTGGCTCGCTTGGCCGACAGCCCACGATTGTAGGCGGTGGTCCCTCGCTCGTCCGTGTGCCCTTGCACAAGCACAACGTCGACGCTGGCTCGAACCTGTGGATCGGCGAGTAGATTGGCGAACGCCGCCGCCAACGGGTCGAGTACGGCTTTACCCTCGTCTTTGACGCGGTGCGAGTTGAATTCGAACAACAAGCTTTCGCTGATGACGATGTTGCCGTTGTCCGCGACGTGTAGCAGCGGCGCGTCACCGGGCCGCTGCGAAGCCAACTCACGGGCCATCGCGGACTTTACCTTCTCGAGCACGCCCACCCGCAACAGCGCCATGCCTCGTAGCTGCGCACGTAGCTGACCGAGCTCGCGGTTGCTCTCCGCGATGATGCGCGATTGCTCGTCGACCATCGCCTCGGACAGCTTGAGCCGTTGGGCTCCGCGCTCGATCTCGGCCATGGTCTTGGCTTGATCTTGCTCGAGTAGCCGCAGTTGGTCTTTGGCGCGGTTGATCTCGGCTTGGGAGCTTTCTAGGGACAAGGCGGTGTCGTCGAGTTGCTTGCGCAGAAAATCGAGGTTCTTACCGCTGATCAGATTTTGGATGTAGGCGAGCAGCACCAGCACGAACAAGATCAGCGCAATGGTGGCCGTGAGGTCGGCAAATGACGGCCAGACGTTGTCGCCGTCATCGGCACTCGCGAGCGTGCTTTTGCGGGAACGCATGGCGTTGGCCTAGCGCCGCTGCGGCGGTCGGGGCTGCGAGTGAGGCGGCGGCGCCAGCGTGGCCGTGAAGTCAGCAAAGCAAAGACTTAGGCGGGAGATGTTGTCCTTGAGGTGCAAGTTAAACTCTTGGAAATCGCGGGTGTTGGTGGCGAAATGGTCAAGCGCCTGGTCGAAGCGCGAGATGGCACCGTCGAGCCGTTCGACCGACGCGCCGAAGGCCGCCACCATCGGCGCGAGGCCGGTACCGTCGGGCAATCCCGCGGCACTGTCCGCGCCGCTGGGCGATGTCCCGCCGGCTAACACGTTGCTCTCGAGGTAGGTCTCCAGCGCGGCCGTGAGCGCATTGCGGCGCTCGGCGATGCTCGCAAACACGTTGAACAGCGTCATGAGCACGGCCGCGGTGACTCCCAGCAGTGAGGTCGAAAAGGCTACGGACATACCGGAGAGCGCTTGTAGCAAACCTTTGGTAAGGGACTGGGTCAGCGCGCCGACCTCGGTGGCGTCCGTTGACAAGAGCACCACGAGCTTTCCGATCGAGAGCGTGAGGCCGTAGAACGTGCCCACGAGTCCCAGGACAATCAACAGCCCGGTGGACGCGCGCACAAACCTCTCGGCGAGCAACAAGCGAGGGAGGTGGCGGGTAAAGTGATGCTCGATGATCGCTTGCGTGTTGACCTGCGCTCCGCTGCGGGTTGTCGCGTGGCGCACATCGTCGACGATGCGGTTGAGTAACTCATCGTTGAACCGAGGTCCGCTTTGGGCGTGCCGCCGCAAGTCGCGTTCGAGCACGGCGTAGCGGCCTCGGGCTGCGAGCGTGAACACGACGGCCGTGACGAACAGCACGAGGATCGCCGCGATGACGACGTAGCCGCTGGCATCGATAAGCGAGGTGTTGTTGAGGATGAGTTCGGGCATGTCGCTCTCGGTGGACGACCGCCTCGCGATCCCGGGCGTGGACGGGCTGCGGCCGGACGAAGTCGCCCTCAGCACTGACATTGCGTCCCGGCCTTGTCCAGTTCTCGGCGTTTCGGGGCCACAAGCGGAACGTTGTGCCGGGTCGGAGTCTGCCGCGCGACATCGGCGGGTCTGCGCCGCATCCACAGGCGTCGCGCCTGAGACCGGGGTGGTGATGGGCCGGTGCGGCGTCGGGTTGCAGGAGGCGTTGGCCGCGGGACGCGGTTTCGTTCGGAGCGTGCGCCTGGGACCAGACCAGTGCCGACCAAGCAGGTGGGCGCTGGGCGATGCGCGGTGCGTGAGACTACGGCTTCGAGCTCGCGGCCAGCTCCCCCGCTGATTCGGCGCTGGCTTCCAATACCCACTCGAGCGCATCGATCAGCAGGTCGGGCCGATCGATATGCAGGCCATGGCTACATGTGTCGCACACGATATGCTTCGAAATCGGTGAGAGCTCGGCCAACTCTTGCTGGGTCTCGATCCACACCGTCATGAACTCGCCTTCGCGTCGCCTCGCCTGGGTGCCCGTGAGCACGGCGAGCGGGACCTCGGGGAACGGGGGCGCCGCTTGTACCTGGGCCTCCGTGGCCTTCATCGCCTTGACCTCGCCCTTGAATCGACGCGGCGCGAGGAAGCGCCCCAGCGGGGTGGCGGGATCGCAGGGGGAGCCGGTTTCCTCGCAACGCTGAGTCACGGTCGCGGCTCGGGACTCGACGAGTACCACTCCGCGAACGTCTTGCGGGTACGTCCGGGCGTAGAGTTCCATGTACATCCCGCCCATCGACCCACCCACCAGAATGTACGGCGGCGGCAGCTCGGCGGCTCGCAACAACGCGTGTAGCTCGTTGACGATCGTGAGTCCGTCGCGTGTCTCGTTGCGGCTGCGACTTTGCCCCTGGCGCGGACGATCGTATGCGAAGTAGCGCGCCATGCCTCCGACCGTGGGCCAGTGCTGGGCCCAGACGTCCTTTGCGCCGCCCATGCCCGACTCGAAGACCACAATGGCCTCGCCTTGACCTCCGCGGACATAGGAATACTCGCCGACATCGGTGGTGATGACGTCGGCCGGTTTGGCGGTCGCGCATCCCGAGGCGAGGCACGCCGCGAGCCCCAACCCGGCGGCCCGCCACGTGGCCAGCCCACGACGCGCGCGGGGTGGGCGGGTGGCGTCGGCTCGGCATCGCTTGGGAGGCAGTTGCCGACGGGTGAGGGTGAGCTCTGGAGGGAACGTGGCGATGGCCATTCGCCGCAGTCTATCAACGCGATAGGGGTCACGTCCCCGCCAGGGGCATCGGCGCGAGCGGGTTGTGGTGGGTGTCGCCGTTGTGCTCGAGACCGCGCAATGGGGGGCCGGTGCGGGCGAGCGAGCGTTCACCGGACCCGGCGCCTCGGGACTTGCACCACGGCGTTCCGCAGGTCGCTCGCACCAAGCGCGGTCCTTCGAGTCAACGGTGCGACACCTGGCCGGTGCACAATGAGGCACGATTACAGTGTCGTTCAAGGTAGCGCGATGATCCCTCAAACCCGCAACCTGTTGGTCAGCGTGGCCACGTGTCTGGTCTTCGCTTTGCTCGGCGAGATGGCAACCGGGGACGCACTCGACACGTGGTTTGTGAGTCTCGAGCAGCCTTGGTACGCGCTGTCGTTGCCTGCGTGGATGGTCGTTGGGATCGCCTACTATGTGACGTCGGGAACGGTATTGTTTCGCGTGCTGCAGATGCCGAAACGCGCCGCGAGAAAACAGCTGCTCGTCGGCGTGCTGGTGATGATGGCGGGCAATGAGCTGTGGACTTTGTTGTTTTTCCGGCTGCGCAGCGTGCAAGTGGGTTTTTTGGCTTTGCTGCCATTCACGGCCCTGGTCGTGGTGCTCGCGGCGGCATTCCGTGCCAGCTTGCCGCGTACCGCATGGCTGCTCTACGGGTATGTCGTTTGGCTCGTTTACGATTTGGTGTGGGCGTGGAGCTTATGGCAACGAAACCCGTAGCGGAGCACCTCCACCGCGGCGGAACCCTTGCCTGCGGAGCGAGACTGCGTCCGGTTCGGGCCAACGGCCTAGCGCTGGTCTGACCAGCAGTCGCGCACGAACCGGCTCACGGTGCTCGTCACCAGTTCGTGTTGCCGGCCGATCTGCGGCATGTGGCCGCCGTAGTCGAGCTCGAGGTACTCGGCACGTGGGATCCGGGTCGCGGCCACATCACCGTTGGACTTCGGGAGTTGACGGTCGCGGTGGCAAAACACCACGAGGGTGGGCCGGTCGATGGCCTCGTACGGGAGATCTTGAAGCGCCCGGTAGTTTGCCATGTCGTTGAACGACCCCGGGTTGCGTAGCGACGCCGGGGACACCAACGTCAGAAACTGGTCAAGTACGGCCGCCCGGGTCGGGTCGGCTCTGATGAAGTCGTACTCGAGTCCGAGTTCGTGGGCGTACTTGCGTCGCATCCACTCGGGCCACCGCGCCGCGATTCTCGACAGCCAGTACACCGCGCGATCGGTGAGCAGAGCCCGTTCAAACCAAGTCACCCGGTGGTCCCAGCGGTGACCGACGGCACAAAAGTGAACGTAACCGCGGCACCGGTCGGGGTACTTGTGAGCGAACAACACGCCCGGCGGTCCCCCAGCGCTCCACGCATGCATCACCACGTGGTCGATGTGGAGGGCGTCCAATAGTGCCGCGAACATGTCGGCCTGGGCCTCGATGGTGGGGCCGACCTCGAGCGGCGTCTTGAGGAACCCGGGCCGAGAGGGCGTGATGACGCGAAACCCTTGGCTCAACAGGTCATCGAACATCAGCCGCCCCACGTCACAACCCGCCGGCGAACCGTGCGAGTGCAAGATGATCGGGCCCGTGCCGATGTCCGTGAACTGAACCGGGCCGACGCGCGTCGCGGTGGTTTGGCTGTCTCGGTGAGCCGCTTCGGTGACGCGTTGGAGCCACCGCTCGAACGAGGTCATGTCCCCAGCTTAGCCGAATCGCTCAGGTTCGGCGGCCGGGCGGAAGCCCCGGAGCCGGGACGACGGTCGGGGTGGGCGTCTTGAGGTCCGTGATGACACAGTCAGCATTGAGCGACGCGTTCCCGTGAGTCGGCCGATCGCGATGACGCGGTGAGCGAGGGCCCGCGTTGGCGGTGGATGGAGCAGCATCGTCCCGTGAACCGCGCGAGGTGGGTCAGGACCGGACTGCAGAGAAACCTGTGGAATCTCGCCGGGGAGACGTCCCGCTGCAGGCGGCTCATCGCCGATGACGATGAGCGGGGGTCCGCTCATCGGCGTGCCCGTGGGTTGCGGCGGCAACATTCGGCGAGGCGGCGCCCATCGGCGATGCTGTTCGCCAATGCCGATAGTCAAAAGGCGAAGCAGTGGGTGCCGCGATAGTATCGCTGAAGTTGCTCGAGCCGGCCGGAGTCGCCGCGCGCCCAGCCATTTGTGATGGTACGGTTTCGCCCACGGGATGGGAGGGGTTGAGCCCAACCACCGGTGGAGAATTCGTATGTCTGAGCCCGCCTATCTCAAGACCGTCGCCAGCCTCGCTTCGGACGTGGTGGCCAAGCACGCCGCGGCTGTCGACAAGCAAGCCCGTTTTCCCCAAGAATCGATCGACGCCTTGGGACAAGCGGGGTTGTTGGGACTCATCTCCGACGTCGAGGTGGGGGGTCAGGGGCAGGGCATTCGGGCGGCTGCCGAGGTCGTGGAAGTGTTGGCACAAGAGTGCGGCTCGACGGCCATGGTCCTATGCATGCACTATTGCGGGACGGCGGTGCTGGAACAGCTCGGGCCACTCGGCGTTCGTCGAGACATCGCTGCGGGCCGGCACCTGAGCACCCTCGCGTTCTCGGAGATGGGCTCGCGTAGCCACTTCTGGGCGCCGGTGGGTTCGGCGAGGCAAGTCGCCGGGGGGGTTCAACTCGACGCAAAGAAAAGCTGGGTGACCACGGCGGGTCGCGCCACGGCGTACGTGTGGTCGAGCCAGCCGGCACAGGGAGGCGAAGCGAGCACGCTGTGGCTGGTGCCGCGTGACACCCCGGGGGTGCGGGCCGGCCCCGCGTACGATGGGCTGGGACTACGGGGGAACGACTCGACTTCCGTGACCGCCGAGGCGGCGGTGGTACCCGAGTCCACCCGGCTCGGGCCCGACGGCGGTGGGTTCGGCGTCATGATGGAGACGGTGTTGCCGTACTTCAATGTCATGAACGCGGCGTGCTCCATCGGCATGATGGAGGCCGCGGTCAAGCGGTCCGCGGCCCATGTCGGTTCGACCCGGTACATGCATCTCGATTCCTCGCTCGCCGATCTGCCCACCGTTCGAGCCTACGTCGCGCGGATGCGGCTGCAGACCGATCAAGCCCGTGCCTTGTGGACAGACACGTTGTCCGCGATCGAGTCGGGTCGCGAAGACACCATGCTGCGCGTTCTCGAGACCAAAGCGTCCGCGGCCGAGGCCGCGCTGGCCGTGACGTCCACCGCGATGCGCGTGTGCGGCGGTGCGGCCTATCGGCGCGAAGTTGGTGTGGAGCGATGCTTTCGTGACGCTCAAGCGGCCAGCATCATGGCTCCGACCACCGATGTACTCTACGACTTCATCGGCAAGGCAGTGTGCGGCCTCCCGTTGTTTTAGACCCGGAGCACATACGAAGGAATCGACGATATCATGTCCGAGTCAACACTCTTGCTGGGCGCCGTCGCCTACGACCCCAAGGTTGTCACCATTTGGGACGGATTCATCGAGTACTTCAAACAGCGCGGACTCGCCTTTGACTACGTGCTCTACTCGAACTACGAGCGGCAGGTCGAGGGGCACTTCGCCGGGCACTATCACGTGGCTTGGAATTCACCGCTGGCTTGGATTGAGGCGGAGCGAGTGGCGAAAGCTCGGGGCCGGCGGCCGCAGGCGATCGCGATGCGTGATACCGATTGCGACCTGACGTCGGTGATCGTCACTCGCGAGGACTCGCCCATTCGCTCAGTAGAGGATCTGCGCGGGAAGACGGTGGCGGTTGGCGCTCCGGACTCACCGCAGGCCACCTTGATCCCGTTGGTGGAGCTGGCCGAGGCCGGACTTGAACCGCATCGCGACTTCACGGTGCAAGGGCACGATGTGTTGGTGGGCAAGCACGGCGATCACATCGGCGGCGAGCGGGACGCGGCCAAAGCGTTGATAGCGGGAGAGGCCGACGCGGCATGCATGATCGACGCGAATCACCTGTTGTTCGCGCGCGAGGGGACGTTGCCGAGCGGGGCCACCCGCATCATCAAGCAGACCGCGCGGTACGATCACTGCAACTTCACCGTGCTAGACGACAGCCCCGCGTCGTTGATCTCGCAGTTTCGTGAGCTGTTGCTCGCGATGTCGTACGACGACCCGAAGGTGCGGCCGCTGTTGGATCTCGAGGGGCTCAAGCGGTGGCAGCCGGGGCGGGTCGAGGGCTACGCGGCACTGAACCGCGCGATCGATCGATTTGGCACCGTCGACGCGTGGTTGGCCCGCATGGGTGCCGGATCTCGGTGACCGGGAACATCACCGGCGACACGGCCGGCGAGGTTCTCGATCTCGGCGAACTCGGGTTGGACCGTGGCGGACATCTGCTTGTGGCCCGCAAGCTTCGCGAGCTCGGGCCGGGGGCGCGTCTGCGTGTACATGGTCGAGCACCCGCGCTCGCCGTTCATCTGCAGGCCTGGGCTCGAGCCCAAGGGCATGGGTTCTCTCCGTCGACCGCGCGCGACCGTCATGCGTCGCCGTGGGCCGGGTCGCTGACCATGGGCGACGCGGTGGGCGGTCGTTGGCGGGGCGCCGAGCGAGCGGGCCACGTGGATCCCCGAGCCGACGGGGGCGTCGCCGAGGTTCCCCCGGACACCTGGGGCTTAGCCGCTCGGGGCGCGACGGTGGAAGCGGGGGGGCCACGGTTTGGGTTTTCGTTGGGTGACAAAGTCGAGGTTTGGACGGATGAAGCGGCTCGGCTCTATGCCCAAGCTGCCGCGGCGCAGTGGGACCCGGATACCGCCGTCGATTGGGACGCGACGTTCGAGCTGCCCCCGGAGGTCGAGGATGCGGTTGTCCAGGTGATGACGTATCTGATCGAAAACGAAACCGCGGCGCTGATCGTGCCGGCACGATTCCTGGCACAGATACACCCGCACTTTCGCGAAGTCATGCAAGTGCTCGCCATTCAAGTGGCGGACGAGGCGCGACATCTCGAGGTGTTCACTCGACGTGCTCGCCTCAAGCGCGACGCGCTGGGCTTGTCCACCGTTGGCGGCCAGGCTTCACTCAAGACCTTGCTCGATGAGCCCGACTTCGCGTTGGCCAGCTTCTTGTTATCGGTGCTGGGCGAAGGGAGCTTTCTGTCGTTGCTGTGGTTTCTCGAGGAGCACGCGCCCGACCCCATCACCCGGGCGGTGGCGAAACTGTCCGCTCAAGACGAGGCTCGCCACGTGGCCTTCGGGCTGGCGCACCTGTCTCGTCACGGCCAGCAAGACCCCGGGTTACACGACCGGCTCGCGGATGCAGTCCTGCGTCGACACGATGCGCTGTTGAACACCGCCGGCTTGAACGAGGAAGTGTTCGACGCGCTGATCCTGCTCGCGGCGGGCTCGTGGCAGCCTGAAGCGATTGCGGCCGGGTACGATCGGGTGGTCGCACTCAAGCAGCACATGGACCACGGCCGCCGCACTCGGCTCAAGCGCTTGGGCTTCACCGAAGCACGAGCAGAGGAGCTGTCGCGATTGCACACTCGCAACTTCATGTAGCGCCGGCCGGCGTGGGTGATGCCGGTGGGCTACCTCAAAGCGCGCAGGCGCTGGGGCCAGGGATCGGCGAACGCCTCCCCCGTTTGCCATGCGGCGACTTCGGCCGGTGTGCACAGAGCACTTCGCAAGGCGTCGGCAAAGGCGGTGCACGCGTCTGGCAACCCGATGAGCGTGAGCTCGCAGTGACGATCTCCGAAGATAGGATGGGTCGCCTCCAGTCGGCTCTTGAGTCGCTCGACTTCTCCGGGGAGGAGTTTGCCCGCGTGGTTGTGGACGGCCTCGGCGTACCAAAACCCAGTGAGCTCGAGCATGATCTGACTGCCCGACTGTTGCCAGAGCAACACGTCGGCGGGGCGCGACGCTAGCCAGAGGAAGCCCTTGGTCCGGTACAGACCCGTCGGGAGGTGGCGCTGGCAAATGTCGTGGAGTCGTTGGGGATGAAACGGGCGTGGGTCGCGGAGAACGACGGCCTCCACTGCCTCCGCGGTGGTGCGGTTCAACGGCAGCCCCGTTTCGTTCGCGCGGCGCTTGAGGTCCGCAAGCTCGGGCGCCGGGGTCGGGTCGAGTTGCGGCAGACGAAGGCCGGCGTGTGCAGATAGGCCCACCGTGGCCTGGGGTTGAAGCGTCTTGAGGAGGCGCACTTGGGCATCGACGACCGATCGGGGCACGGTGTCGATCTTCGTCAGGATTACCACGCTGGCGAACATGAGCTGCTCGGCCAGAACCTCCGCCGCTTGCTGCACAGCCGGATCCGTGGGCGCGTTGGCTTCGCTCGTGAGCACGCGACCATCCGCGAAGTCGCGGTGAAGATTCAAGGCGTCGACCGTGACGATGAAGTGCCGAAGCAGGAATCGATCATCCTGCGTGAGGGCTGCGATCAGTGGCCACGGTCGGGCCGCGCCGGTGCTTTCGCACAGTACTTGAGTCGGCGCGGGATCGAGAGTAGCGATTTCCCTCAGTGTCCGACCCACGGAGGCATGCAATCGCTCGCTGGCATGAATACCGTGGAGCGCCGCCATGCGCCCCACGAGGCGGCCCGGCTCGGGCTTCGAGTGATCGTCTGACAACAGCTCCGCATCCACCCCGAACTCGCTGAGATCGTGAATGATGAAGGCCGCGTCACGAAGGGTCTCGTCGGAACGCCAGCGTCGGAGGAGTGTGGTCTTCCCCGAGCCAAGAAAGCCACAGAGGACGGTGATGGGTATCCGCTCAGCTGAAATCATGGCGAGGCTTGCGATGGCGGAGGTCAGAGGGAACGCGACGCCCCTCGATGGACGACGACCGGATCGCGATCGAGCAGGGGCGAGCTTGCCGCGACCGGGCGTGGGTTGCACCTCGCTCTCGCGCGCAGTGTCGCACGCCGTGGGACCGCTTCTCAGCCAGGGCACGCAGGGCACCAACGGCCCCGCTGCCCTCGGGCGCCAGACGCAGCGGCCGGGACCCGACCCTGACCGGGTCCAGTCCGGTTGCGCGAACCCTGAGCGGGCCTGACCCGCTCGGGTCGGGTTCGATTGCGCGAACCCCGATCGGCTCTCTCCATGCGTCGCCGCCCGCTGGCCGGGACCGAGTTCAAGCTACGACCCATCCAGAGCTCAGCCGCTCAGCCGAACAGCCCGACGCGTCGCTACGTTGAGCCGGCGAAAGCGCACGCACCAACCCTGACCACCGCTACTCGAGCGGCCAGTAGTCACTGACCACGGCGCCGGTGGCTACGTATGTGAACTTCCGCGGGATCGCCGAATCGGCCCAGCTCCACTCGTGCGCGACGTCGTCGATCTCATAATAGCCTTTGACCATGACATTGACCGGCGCGCCCACCGGGGCCGGGACCAGTTCGATGTCGCGGCCGATCGACCATACGACCCGTCGCTCATCCATGTTGCCAAAGTAGTAGTCGACGACGTCGAGATTTGTCCCTTTCCAGTTCGACCCGGCGGTGTTTTCGAGGTTTTGTTGTTGCTCCGGCGTGAGATCGTTCCACTCGAGGTTATCGCCGTACCAGACGTCGGCCACCGAGACGTCGAGCGGGATCCAGCCCAGTTCCGGGGCCCAAGTTTCGGCCCAGCAGTGATAGCTGGCATCGATGTCGAGGTCATTGAGGTTGCTTTTGAGGAGGCCGCCGTAGACCATGCGGGTGGGCAGATTCGATACGCGCGCGAGAGCGGCGAATGCGGAGTGGAAATCTGTGCAGTTCCCCGTGCCGAGATTGAGGCAGTGATCGGTATCGCCGAGAGACGACGCGGCGTCGTTCTCGGGGTCTTTGACCCAGTAGTCGATGTTCTTCAACATCCAGTCGTAGATCAGCCTCGTTTTGATCACCGGGTTCACCTCGGCGCCCACGATATCGGCGGCGAGTGCCCGAACCCCCTCGCTGTCGGGAATATGTGTCGACGGCTGCAAAAAGGCCGTCAACGCGGCGAGTTCTTGTTCGGTGTAGGGACGCGTCTCCTCGGGATCGATGTATCCGTTGAGGACTTCCGTCCGTTCCAAGAGGAATCGCTGGGTCACGACAATCTCGGATTGCTGTGGATCGAGCACTTCCAGATACGCGATCTTGTTTCCGGCCCCATCCGTGTGCTCCGACCATTCGAGGCCGCCCGTGTCGATCTCGAAGTTCGTCACCTTCGATGATGCAATCGTCGGATACTCGGAGGCGCCGTGCTGAGGCAGTGGCAGCCACATGCGCACTTTCGTGGCGCCCTCCGGAACGGGTAGTTTGAACTCGTTCTGAAGCTGGAACGTGCCCACCCTTGGCCCACGGTCGGTATCCCACGGCGTGTGTTCTTCTCCGGCACCGGTGTTGCCGTCCCCATCTCCGGCGCCGGTGTCGGCGTGTTCGCTGCCGGCGTTGCTATCGTCGTCACAGGCACCCGCGGTCGCCAACACGGCCAGCAAAGTCAGTGGAGTTCGTACAATCCGTCGCTTCATCTTCGTCATCCGTTCTTGATATCGAGTGTTGTGAATGCCGCCATCGACCCACGGCGTGCTTGATGCCCGGGATGATCATCTACGGCAGTGCGCGCAACCTATCGCAGACAAGGGCGCCGCACGCTACGGCGGTACCCCATGGTTGCCACCGCATGCCGATGTACGCAGACAGCGTCATCGACGGTTCCGATGGCGCATCAGATTCGCCACGCGTCCGGTTCGATTGTCTTTCAACGGTCGAGTCGTGTCGCTATCCTGGGGCACGGATGTCGACGCAGACCGTGGTGCCCGAAGCCAGCATGTTGTCAGACGATCTCGACTCTGAGGTGTTGATCGAGCGTCTGCGCGCGGGGCCGTGGTCGTGCTTCACTTGCGGGGCGCCGGTTGGCGGGCACGAGTACCTTGTGGGCTATGTGCTCGGGCTCGCCGATGAACCCCGGTGCATCCAGCATCTCGCGGAGCAGGCACAGCAACCGGCGGTATCGCTCCTCGAAGCGGTGATCGGGCACATCTCCCGACGCGATTGCCTCCGCCGCGCCTGGACGTGGGTGGGAGTCGAGGCTGGGCTGGCGGAGGACGAGATACTGCGCCCGCCAAGCCTGTTTCGCGCCGCGGCGACGGCTGGCGCCCCTGCGGTCACCTCGACCCACCACGAGACGAAGTTGGCGAAACAGCGGCCGGTGGCGCCCTCGGAGGTCGCCGAACGCTGGGACGCCGGTGAACTCAGCTGCGGTGACCTGGTGCTTGAGCTTCGCATGCGCCTGCGAGCGCTCCAGCCCGGGCAGATCATCGAGGTTTGTTCGCGCGACCTGGCTGCCCCACAAGATCTCCCGGCGTGGTGCCGACTTACCGGCCACACGCTCGTGAGCGATGAACATCCCGTCTATTTCATTCAACGAAAGCAGGAGTGACCCGATGGCCGACAAATTTTGTGTATCCCTCACCACCGCCAAGGACAACCCCGACAAATCAACGGTCGCATTCGTGGTGGCGAATGCTGCAGTCGCGTCAGATAAAAACACATTGGTGTTTCTGTCCACAGAAGCGGTGCGGCTGAGCCAGAAAGGCTACGCCGAGGATATTGCCGAAGACGGCTTCGCCCCACTGGCCGAGTTGATGACCAACTTCGCCAAAGCAGGTGGGCAGATCTACGTTTGCGCGCCGTGCTTCAAAAAGCGTGGTCTCGACGAGAGCCAACTCATCGACGGGGCCGTGGTCGTCGGTGGCGCGAAGCTCGTCGAGTTCATGAGCGGCGGCGTGTCGTCGGTATCGTACTAAGGCGTGTTCGAGTGGCCGAGCGAGGTGCCTCGCTCGGCCGAGACCAAGCGGGAGGACCGGTGAATCAAAACCGTCGTGACACTGCGTTCGGCTCGACCAGCGCCATGGTTGACGGGGGAGACCTCGACTGCGGCAGCGGGTTGTTGCTCATGATCCGCAGCGCATTCGAGCCCGTGGAGCCGGGCGGCCTGATCGAGATTCGCAGCCGCGAGCGCAGTGTGGCCGAAGATCTGCCCGCGTGGTGCCGGATGGTCGGTCACGAACTGGCCGGGAGCGAGGCGGCGTCGGGGGGGTACACCTACTTTTTTGTTCGCAAGAAGGGCGAGACCCAGGAGGCGGCCGATCTGCCGGAAGATCTGGCACGGGCCAAGGCATATGAGTGGCGGGTTCGCGTGAAATGGACCGACGGACTCGCCGGGAAGGTGTTTGCGCGCAACCACGAGTTCCCGGTGGGTCAGCCGTTGTCCTTCAACACGGAAGATCCGTGCTTGAGTGCGCTCGAGTACCTGCTCGGGGCGTTGGGGGGGTGTTTGGCCATGGGACTGGCGTTGCGACTCCGGCGGCGTGGTTTTACAGTCCTCAACCTCGAGTTGGCTCTGCGCGCGACGGTGGACAACGCCATGGTGTTTTTAGGCATGGAGCAAGACGGCTCGCCGGCGATCGATCACGTCGGCGGCAAGCTGTACGTCGACGCGGTGCACGATGATTCGGAACTCACCGAGGTGCTGGGGAGGGAATGGGCGGAAACGTTGCGTTGCTCACCGGTTGCGCAGTCGCTGCTGCGCGGAACCACGATCGATGTCGAGGCGATGGCCGTATGAGTACGCTTCCAGACTTTGCCGTCACCAGCGTGGGCAGCTGGCCGCGCCCGGCCTGGCTCATGGACGCTCGGAAGCGTCGACGTTCCGATCTGCGTGAATACGAAGACCAGGCGACACTGCTTGCGATCAAGCAGCAAGAGGACGCGGGCGTCGACATCGTGTGCGACGGCGAACAGCGGCGGGACAACTTCTTCAGTTTTGTCGCCGACCGGCTCGAGGGCGTGGAGCTGATGTCGATGGCGCAGTTGCTCGATTACGTCGACGACAAGGCGGCCTTCGAAGCGATGCTCACGGCCCTTGATGTCCCGGCATTCGCCATCAAAAACCCGGTGGTGCGCGGGAAGATCCGCGCCGCGCGTCCCCTGGTGCTCGAGGATATGCAGTTTCTTCGCGCGCATACTCGCAAGCCGATCAAAGCCACACTGCCGGGCCCCTACCTACTGAGCCGCTCGTCGTACGTCGAGTCGCTCACGCGCGAGGTCTACGACTCGCGCGAGGCGATGGCGGATGACTTCGTCGCGGTGCTCCGCGCCGAGTTGCGCGAGCTGGCGGCGGCTGGGGTGGAGGTGGTGCAGTTCGACGAACCGGTGCTCAGCGAGATCGTATTGGCCGGCAAGTCCAAGACTCACACCTTCATGTGAGGCGTTTTGGCCGCCAAAGCTAGCCCGGAGGGCGAGCTTGAGTACGCAGTGGAACTCATCAACCGGGTGGTCGATGGCATCGATGGGCCGATCACCGCCGTCCACGTTTGCCGCGGGAACTGGAGCCGCGACGACGGCGTGTTGCTCAGCGGGGGCTATGACGAGCTGATGCCGTATCTCGCGCGGATGAAAGTACGCCAGTTCGCGCTCGAGTACGCCACGCCGCGAGCGGGTCGGCTGGAAGCGATCCGCGAGTTGCCCCATGGGAAGATGCTCGGTTTGGGGGTGGTGAATCCACGAACTGACGAGATCGAAAGTCGCGAGTGGATCGTGGGGCGGGCCCGGCTCGCGGCCGAGTTGCTCGGGCGCAGCCAGGTGTTCCTCAACCCCGATTGTGGGTTCGGTACCTTCGCGGATCGGGCGGTTTCACGAGCCGACGTGGCGGCGCGCAAGCTGGCGGCATTGGTCGACGCTGCGAAGGTCTTGCGCAGTGAGTAGCGGGCCGATCTATCTCGACCACGCGGCGACCACGTTTCCGCGGTCCCACGTGGTCGCTGCCGTCGAGGATGCGTGGCGGGTCGCCAACCCGTCGAGTACGCATCGACCGGGGCGCCAGGCGTACGAGATGCTCGACGAAGCCCGGCTTCAGGTGGCGCGGACGTTGGACGTGGACAAGTCGGAGATTGTGTTTTGTTCTAGTGCGACGGAGGCGAACAATCTGGCGCTGTTTGGCGTGTTGTCGGCGCTCGCCGCTAGGGGCACACGTCGCTTACTGCACAGCGCGATTGAGCATCCATCCGTTCTCGAGCCGGCACGAGAGCTGGCTCGGCGCGGCGTGTCCGTGGGTTCACTCAGTGTCGATGAGACCGGCACGTTGGACCTCGGGGCGTTCGACGCGACGCTTGATGGCGGCGCGGAGCTCGTGTCGGTGATGCTGGTGAACAACGAAGTGGGCGTGATCCAGCCCGTTGGTGACGCGGCACGCATGGCCCGTGAGCGAGGCGCGTTGGTGCACACGGACGCGGTGCAGGCGATGTTGGCATGTGACGTCCGGCCCCACCAGTTGGGCGTGGATCTGCTGACGCTGTCCGGTCACAAGATCGGGGGACCGCGGGGCGTGGGGATGCTGTTCGTTCGGGGGGGGGTCCAGCTTTCGCCGGTGTTGTACGGCGGCGGGCAAGAGGGCGGTCGGAGGGCGGGCACTGAAGATGTCGCCGCCGCCGTGGGATTTGCGGTGGCGTTGCAGCTTGCGATCCAGGAGCGAGAGGAGCAACGGCGGCGGATGACGGGTTTGCGTGCGCGTTTCGTCGACCGTCTTCGCGATGGGATTCCTGGCGTGGTCGAGCTCGGCGGAGCCAATGTCTCTCCGCACATCGTGTCTTGCGCGATGCCCGGAGTGCCGGCCGACGCGCTCAAGGTGCGGCTAGACGCAGCCGGGTTGGCGGCGTCGTCGGGCTCGGCCTGCTCGGGGCGGCACGTGGAGGCGTCACACGTGGCGGTGGCGATGGGCGTTCCGAAGGGGCTGCAGCGATCGGTGGTCCGCTGGTCGTTTGGCCACGATAGTTGTGAGGCGGAGGTGAGTCGTGCCGCGGAGATCGTGGTGGAGGCGTGGCGGGCAATGACCGCGAGGGACGGTCTGCGTCCTCACGCATCGGAGTAGATGCGAGGCGATGGCTGGATCGCTCGTTGTGGCAGGTCCGGCGATTGGTGTAGTGGCGGGCGCGACGGTCGGTACAGTGATCGGGCTTCCGCGGCGCGCGGGGTCGATACAGGGCGGGGAGTGTCAGGAAACCTGTGGGGGAGTGTCAGGAAACCTGTGGATCAGCCTCGGCGGAAGATGAGCGTACGTGATTGACTATCGCTGTTTCTCACTGGTTTGAGGTTGAACATCCGGGGCCCGCTCCCCCGCCCGAGGCATCCGTGTGCCTCGCCCCCGCGCACGCGCCAACGCAGCGCGCAGGCGGGAGCCAGGGCGCCGCGAGGGGCGACCTTCGGTCGACCCGCGTCGGTGTCGGCCGAAGGCCGAGCACCCTGGCTCCTGTCGAGCACTGCGTTACTATCGCTTTGTGGTCGTCGCTGCATCACTTTAGACCGGTAGCCGCCCCTCGAAGTGGACGGCGAGCTGGTTCAGCGCCCGACTCCAGCCTCTCGGCGGTCGCGTCCATTTCTTCTCCGCTGCTGTCACCGCCAAGTACAACAGCTTGAACGCGGCATCATCGTGCGGGAAATGGCCCTTGCCCGACACGAGTTTACGGACACGTGCATTGAACGACTCGATCGCGTTCGTTGTGTACAAGATTCTCCGCAAGTCCTCGGGGAAGTCGAGAAACGGCACCACACGCTCCCAGTTGTTCGTCCACGATTGCGTGATCATGGGGTAACGCTTGCCCCACTTCTCGTCGAAGGCTCCAAGGGCCGTCAACGCCGCTTCTCGATCCACCGCCGTGTAAATCGGCTTGAGGTCCGTTGCCACTTCTCGTCGCTCACTGTGGCTGACAAACCGTGTTGACCCGCGAATCATGTGCACGATGCACGTTTGAACCGTCGTCTTCGGGAACACGGTTTCCAGTGCTTCGGGAAACCCTTTGAGTCCATCGACGCATGCGATCAGGATGTCCTCGACGCCACGGTTCTTCAGCTCTGTGATCACCTTGAGCCAAAACTTCGCGCCCTCCGTCTCCTCGAGCCACATGCCCAGCACCTCCTTGCGACCTTCGACGCCAACACCGATGGCCAAGTAGGCCGATTTCCGGCGAACCGTTCCTCCCTCTCGCACGCGGATCACGAGCGCATCGAGATACACAATCGGCCAAACCGTCGCGAGGGGTCGCTTTCGCCACTCTCGGACATCCTCGAGCACCGCATCCGTGACCTTCGAAATCAGCTCCGGCGACACCTCGGTCCCGTACACTTCCGCCAGGTGGTCCCGAATATCCCGTGTGCTCATCCCTCTCGCGTACATCGACAGCACGGTGTCGTCGAACGCGTTGAGCCGACGCTGCCGTTTCTTGACGAGCTGCGGCTCAAATGTACTGTCTCGGTCTCGTGGCACGTCCAGCTCGAGCGAACCGTGCCCCGTCTTCACCGTCTTGCTCGCCGTGCCGTTGCGCGTGTTTCGGCGCGGCTGCTGAGCTCGCTCCCCCTTGCCGTAGCCAAGGTGCTCCTCCATCTCGGCCTCCAGCGC
Organism: Myxococcales bacterium FL481; assembly: GCA_006508105.1. Lineage (GTDB taxonomy): Bacteria > Myxococcota_A > Polyangia > Nannocystales > Nannocystaceae > FL481. The sequence goes on from QKPP01000013.1 coordinate 27,251, forward strand.
TGTCTCCATCAGACGCTTCGTTATCTGTGTCACGACGCCATCCGAGCCAAACAGCTCGGCGTCCTTCGGGAGGCCCAGCTCCCTAACCAACTTGTCGATCTTCTCGTTCGTGGTGTTCATGATGTCTCCTTTTGGAGCCCATCTTCAACCCGAATCTCTGATCCACGGAAAACCTGACACACTC
>QKPP01000017.1:0-13778 GCA_006508105.1 Myxococcales bacterium FL481
ATCTATCGGAGGAGATCAAGCTGACTCCCGGCCATGCGAGTGCGAGTGCGTGATGCGCGAGATCCCGGGCATCGGACTTGTCGCTTGGACCCGATGCAGCTACCTCAAACTGAACATGACTGATCGGATCGCCTACTCGCTTGACGCGGCGGATCGAATCGTGAGGATCGAAGGCCAATGGGACGACTTCGCGGCAGCCAATCGAGGTCAGCACGTCACGCGTCCGAGCGTTCTCGGCACTTCTATTTTTTCACATATCGCAGGCTCAGAGGTGCGTTCGCTGTACCGCCAGATCTTCGCCAAGGTCCGGGAAACTCACGAGCCGGCTCGGTTTCCGTATCGTTGCGATAGCCCCGAGTTTCGACGCAACATGGCGATGACCGTGTCGCCGCGGGATCGAGCCGGGCTCCATATTGAGTCGACGACCCGAGGCGTCACGACACGTGCGCCTGCGTCGATTCTTACGCGGGGAAAAACGGGCGACACGGCCAGGGTCGCTTGCATCTGCTCGGTGTGTTGTCGCGTGCTCGACGCGGATGGAACCTGGCGCGAGGTCGAAGCGGCCGACGTCGCTGCGGCATGCTTGGGATCGGCAGGGTCTGTTCAGTTGGTCGACCGGATCTGCCCAGAATGCTCGATGGTCGACCTCGGCTGTCGGTACCTACTGACGGGGAATGACCGCGTGTCCGGCAGACCCCGACCGTTGGTCGTGTTCCTACACGGGGGCGGTCACAGCAACTACTTGTTGCGGCTTCAAGCGCCGCCCCGTCTCTGGCACCGGCTGCAGCAAGACGACGCATTGCTAGTCTCGCCCCTGAAACGAACGTCGGGCGCGTGGACCACACACGAGGTGCAACAGATCATCGATCACGTGTCGCAAACCTACGCGATCGATTCGCATCGGATCTACGTGACCGGTGTCAGCGCGGGGGCGATCGCGACCTGGAGGCTGCTCGCGCAGCAACCTCGGCGGTTCGCTGCGGCCGCACCCATCGCCGGGATCTCTCCGGGGGCCGTGCGAGACGTCTCGATCCAAACGCCCGTTTGGGCGTTTTACGGTGAGCGCGATCCCGTGATGCGGGCGCAATCCTTCCGCGCGGAGTTGGAGCGACTGCGACGATTCGTGCCGACGTTGCGCGCGACGGAATACCCCGAGGCGGGCCACGAGATCTGGGGGCGGGCGTACAACGACGCGACCCTTTGGTCGTGGATCCTCAGTCAGCGTGCCGGCTCGACAACAGGCCGCCGCGGCGGGTGGTAGCGAACTCAGCGACCACTGGGTCGATCGCCCCCGGCACCTTGGCCCATGTCTCTGCGGCCGGAACCGGCGCTTGACGCCGGGCCCCTGCGGGTTGTGTCTCCACCTACGGGGCGGGGCCAGGTCAATCGATAGATCCGCAGTGCCATTGCCGGGCACGCTGACGGGTTCGCCCTGCGCAGATCCATTGAGCAGTTTCATCTCGACCCGTGCCCTGTGACAATGCGTGCGACCATCCGATCTGCCAGCATGTCCCCCTCATTTGATGCGTTCGCAGAGCAGTTGATCGATACCGCGGGACTTCGTGCCCTCACGGCACCGTCTTCTTACCGGGGCGCGCTTGAATTCATCGCTGCACGCCTCGCCGAGCTCCCGCGGCTTGAATCGCTTCACATCTGGTCCGACGCATCGTCCGCGACTTCACTCGCGGGCCGAGCTTGGACGGACGCGGCGATGCTCGAGACACTCCACCTGACGGGGGTGCAGATTCATGGCGATATCGCGGGCGACTATCCGGCACTTCGCACCATCGAGATCGAAGACATCCCCTGCTCCGAGGTCATGCACAACGCGTGGGTACGCGCCGCCCCGCATGCTAGGATCCTTTGGCGTCGAGACGAGCTGGGATCGGCGATCGAGTCGGCGGACCGCTTGGTCGTTCGACCGACCGCATCGTGTTGGCACTGGTGGCGGTCGGATGGGCGGATCCAAGCGGCTGAGGGTCACGGTTCCGTGCGCTCCAACGCGACGATGGACAAGGCGTGCGGCTGCGGCGGCGACGAAGACGGGTCGGGGCACCGCGATCTTGTCAGAGAAGTACCCAAACCTCACCGGCGCAGCCCAAGGGTTCACGGTCGACAACGTCGTCTCGCAGCCTCGAGTTGAGGCGCTCCACCTGGTACGATGGCAGCGGGCATGGACTGGCCGAGGCTGCTAGAAGCGGTGCAACTGACCTCCGGTCAGCTGCACCCCGACCGACGAGTGCAATGGGCACGCGCGTACCTCGAGCACCACTGCTGCCGGACCGTGTCGGTCCCGGAGCTGGCCCGCGTCGCGCACATGTCACGCGAGCACTTCATTCGCGCATTCAAACGCAGCTACGGCCTCACGCCCCACCAGTTCCAGATGCGCGAGCGGATCTCTCAAGCGCGCCGCCTGCTCGAGTGCACCGATTTGTCGACTACGCAGGTGAGTCTTGAGGTTGGTTTTTCTAGCCTGGGTTCATTCGGCTCGCTGTTCAAGCGCTACCTCGGGCACGCGCCCGGCCGCTACCGCCGTCACTACACGCAGGGGGCCAGTTTGGTCGGCTTGCCATTCGTTCCGTCGTGTTTCGCGCTGCGATTTGGTCACTTTTCGAGAAGCGCGGCGCGACCGCCGAACGCTACCCTGGCCACATGATCACGCGGCTTTCCCACGCAACCATCTACGTCACCGACCACGAGCTCGCCCTCGAATTCTATGTCGGTAAGCTCGGCTTCGAAAAACGGACGGACGCCATGCTCGAGGGCTTTCGGTGGCTATCTGTCGGCCCGAAGACCCAACCCGATCTCGAGCTCGTCTTGATGAAGCTCGCGCCGAATCCGATGATGGACGAATCGACGGTCGCACAATTGCGCGAGCTGCTGGCCAAAGGCGCGCTTGGTAGCGGTGTCTTCTCGGTTGACGACTGTCGCCGCACCTACGACGAACTCGTCGCCAAGGGCGTCGAGTTTGTTGCGGAGCCCAACGAGCGCCCCTACGGAGTCGAAGCCATCGTCAAAGACCCCTTCGGCAACTGGTTTTCGATGACCCAGCATCGTACCCCGGCGACGTAACGGCCGCGTCAACCGGCGCCCAGATCCGGGGGCCGGGCTAGAGCGCCGGATCAGCGGTCGTTGTGGCCGTGCGGCCGCCCGGCCCCACGACCCACGGGGCGCCGACGACCTCGGCCGCATCATCCGCCGCGTGCGGGACCCGGAATGGAGCCCACTGCCAACGTAGTCGGCAATCTCGAGCCGCTCGCGGATTCGAGTAGGGCGGGTGGGTTCGGGACGAATTGGCCCGCGCCGGGACGGCGGCTCTCCTTCGTCGCATGCGAGAGCGAGTCCGGCTCGGCTGAGGACGCGTGACGGGCGGTCGATGGGTTTCTGGCCGCCGGCCGAGGACGACTGCGTCAGCGGCGGCAGGCAGCGCTCGAACGAGGTGTTGCACCTGTGTCTCGTTTGAGATATTTATGTCTCATGAGCTTGCTCGGTGGTCAGCCGCTCGGCACCGGTCTCTTCCTCCGCTCGGGTCCGCGCGGTTTTGCCTACCTCTGCGCCGCCGCGTTGACGTGGACTTGCGGCGATGCCGTGGCGCCCGCGAACCCCGATGCAGGTCAACTTCCCTCCAGTGGAGACGCCGACGAAGACGAGTCGCCGGACGACGACGAGTCGCCGGACGACGACGAGTCGCCGGACGACGACGAGTCGCCGGACGAAGACGAGTCGCCGGACGAAGACGAGTCGCCGGACGAAGACGAGCCGGACGACGATGACGACGACGACGACCTGCCATTCGAGGTGCTGCCGCCCGCAAAACGGCTTCTACGCGCGAGTATGTCTTTGCGCGGCACCAGGCCATCTCCGGCGGAGTACGCCGCAGTGCGAGAGGACCCCAACGCCTACGGGACGGCGATCGACGCCTACCTCGAAGATGATCGATTTCTGGCGACCGTGCGCCAGTGGTTCACCGAGTGGCTCGAGCTTGATCAAGGTCCTGACGTGTACCCGGCCGGCTTCCCGGCCGTCGGCGCGTTGTCGGCTCTGGGCACCCACGAGCTCAACACGTCGATCATTCAAGCGCCCGGCCGGCTCGCCGAGCACATCGTACGCAACGATGCAGCATGGTCGCAGATCGTGACGGCGGACTACACCCTCGCCGATCACACGGTCGCGACGGTTTGGGGGCTTCCCTACGACGCGGCCGCCGGCGGCTGGCAGGTGACCGACTATCCCGATGGTCGCCCGACCGCGGGCGTCCTATCCGATGGTTGGGTCTTCACGCGGATGCCGTCGACGGAGAACAACCGGCACCGCGAGCGAGCGTCGCTGATCGCCAGTACATTCATCTGTCATGATTACCCGGGGCGTCCGGTCAAGATTCCCCCAGACATTGATCTCACGTCTGAAGAAGCGATCGCGAACGCCGTCACCACCGTGCCGGCCTGTGTGGGGTGCCACCATACGCTCGACCCGCTGGCGTCGTTCTTCGCGGTTCACTATGCGCTGCGGATCCCGGAGTACGAAACGGCGTACCCGCTCGTCCAGTACACGCCAGACGCCGCAGCCGACTTCGACTCGCCCATCTGGTACGGAGAGCCCGCGGAGGACCTGGAAGCGTTGGGGCGCCTGATCGCGGAAGACCCTCGCTTCGCAGCGTGTCAGGTGCGGCGATTTTACTCGGAACTGATGCATGTCCCGGTGAAATCGATCCCGATCGATGCGGTACTCCGATACCTGCCGAGTTTTCTCGTCGATGAGATGAATGTGAAAACTCTAGTTCGGGCCATTGTCCTGTCTGATGAGTTTGCGGCGAAGTCGGCAAGCGACCCGAATTGGAACGTGGGACTGCGTCGCGCGACACCGCAGCAGCTCGACGACATGTTCATCGAGCTAGCCGGCTATCAGTGGCTGGTGGATGTGCAGTACGACCTCGGTAGTGGACCAGTCGGAACCGTCCCCATGCTGCGAGACTTCGTCTGGGGCTATCGGACCTTGGCCGGAGGTCCCAACAACTTCGACACCACCACGCATCGACGCACGGCGGACCCCACGACCTTGCTCGCGCTCCGAAACCTAGCGGAGCGGGCCGCTCGGCATACCGTCGAACACGACGGAACATCTCCTCCGCTTTTGCTGACCGTTCCGGATGCTCTCACCGGTGAGCCGGTCGCCGTGCGTCGGCAGCTTGTCGAGCTCCACTTGCGGCTGTACGGCGAGATCATCGACGAGGACGACCCGGAAGTCGACCGCGCGTGGGCAATCTTCGCTGACGCCCCCACGCCCAGCCGAGGCTGGGAGCTTGTCCTCAACGCGTTGTTTCAAGATGTGCGGGTTCTCTACTACTAGCAACAGAGTCCATATCATGCAGTCACGTCGACAGTTTGTCCGCCAAGGGCTCGCGGGAATGGCCACACTAGCCTGCGCGAGCTCGAGTTGGGCCTCCAAAACCAAGGGCCGGCCAGGGTCCAAGCTCGTGATCGCTTTGGCGTACGGTGGGTGGGATACGATGTGGGCCTTTGATCCAAAGCCCGACAACGCGGAGATTGATCAAGTCCCCGGTGACGTGCGGATGTTCGGGGATTTGCCGATCTGGGCCCACGATTCACGACCGAACGTGACGACGTTTTTTGAACAGTGGGCGAGTCGTACCGCGGTCGTCAACGGCATCGCTGTGGAGTCGTTGGCTCACGAGAGCTGTGTCGAGGTGCTGCTCACCGGGGAGCTCGCGGCTCAGCGACCCGATTTAGCGGCGCGGGTGGCGGCCGAACTCGGTACGGAGCGACCACTGCCGTACTTGGCGCTCAGCGCCCAGGCGAAGACGCACCCACTCGAGAGCCACACCGGCATACTTGGGGACAGCAATCAGCTGATGCCGCTATCTGCACCGGCGCTGCAATGGCCCGCGCCCGGCGGGATCAACCCAGACCTCGGACTGCAGCTTGGTGCCTCGGAGCGCGAGCAGCTACGAGCGTACCTTGATGCAGCCGCCGAGAAATACGCGCAGGAGATGGGGGGCAGCCCCCGCAGCGACAAGATGCTGCGGGACTACCAGACCGCACTTGCGCACGCCGAGCAGCTTCGAGAGTCGGCGCGGCAAGGCGGCATGCTGTCCGATGCTGACTTGTACCAGGACTTCTCGGGCCCCTGGCGACACGTCGCGGCGGCCCTGGGTGAAGGGATTGCCCAAGTTGCCCTCGTTCAGCCGAATTTATTCTGGGATACTCACAGTCGCAACTCGGATCAAGGGGGGGCGTTCGAGGAGTTTTTTGGCGGCCTCAACACGCTCATGGCGGACCTTAGCTCCGGAGGCATCATGGAGGACACGACGATCCTCGTGCTGTCAGAGATGGGCCGCACACCACTGCACAACTCGCAAGCCGGCAAGGACCACTGGCCTTGGACCAGCGCGATGGTCATTGGTGCCAATGTCAACGGTGGTCGGGCATTCGGAGAGACCGACTCGTGGCTACGGCCTGCGAGTCTCGATCTCAATACCGGGGAGCCGACCGTCGACGGAGAGGCGCTTCATGCCGAGCACGTGTTGCACGCGGCGGCGAATCTTGTGGGGCTCGATGCCTCCGATTGGTTTACACGAGAGGCATTTCATGCGTTGCTCGGCTAACCTGTGTGCGACCGCGCTGGTCGCTATGCTTGCGTGCGATCGCGGCGAGCCGGAACGAGCAGATGACTCTGTCGTCGTTGCGACCTCGTCGAACGACGCGGCGTTTCAGACCGCGGACACGAGTGGTCACGACGAGTCTCCTAGCCTTCCCGCGGATGTGACGCTCACGTGGGAAAACTTTGGCGACGGCTATGTGCGTGACTGGTGCAGGGGCTGTCACTCGATGTACCTTGAGGGGGCCGCGCGCTACGGCGCGCCGCCGGGGGTCGATTTCAACACCCATGAAGGTGTGCAAGAGCGTCTCGAGCGGGTCATTGCCCGGGCGACCGGCGACCAACCCACCATGCCACCGGCGGGTGGACCGACGGCTGACGAACGCGAGCTATTGCTGCAGTGGCTTGACGCGGGGGCACCCTAGCTGACGAATCGCGCCGACCTGGGCTCGAGGAGCTCCGAACGAGTCCGTTTCGAATGGCGGACAGACTCCGTTCAGTGGCACCGTAGCGAGCTTCGGATCCTCCGCCGCGACCGAGGGCCGCGGGTGCTGCACGCTCGCTCGGACCAGGAGGCGCAATGGGGCGGGTTGAGCTGACGCGGGAGGCGATTTTGGACAGCGCGGCGACCGTACTCTCCGCGAATCCTCGCGCTTCGCTGGCCGACATCGCCAGCGAGGCGAAAATCGGTCGCGCGACGTTGCATCGTCATTTCTCCTCGCGGAGTGAGCTAGTCCTCACGCTTGTTCGCGCTTCGATTCGAGCCATCGACGAGGCATGCGCGAACATCGACTACGGGGGGCAAGCTGCCATCCAGTCGTTGCGCGACACCGTGGAAGCCATCGTCCCGCTGGGCGCGAGATACTCGTTTGTTGCGCACCAAGGTGAAGCTCTTGACGATGACGTCATTCGGGCTGAGACAGCGCGGCAGTTGGCGTCGGCCCGACAGCTAGCCGAGGCGCTCAAAGCCGAAGGTAGCGTCGGGGTCGATGTGCCAACCGCGTGGGTGGTCGCCACCGTCGACGCGCTGATTTACGCGGGCTGGCTGGAGGTCCACCGTGGGGCGGTGGCCGCCAATGATGTCGCGGAACTCATCATTCGCACGATCACGCAGGGGTTGGGTCCCGCGGCGTAGCACGGGTTTCGGCGAGGAAGCCCGCTCAGTCCGGGCGCAAGGTGTGATCGGCACCTCCTGCGCCGTTTTCCGCGCTCGCTCTTGTGGTGGGTGACTCGGCTGCCGAGGCCAGGGCGGCGACCCCCAGGACGGGGGGGGGCTTCGTATGCCGATACGCCCGGTCGTGCGCTGAGTGTGACAAGCAGCCAAGCCGTTGGGCCGGCCGAGGGGCGGGCCTATTCACGTACGGGCTCGCACCCTAATCTCCGCCGATGCGTTTTCAATCTCAGCCGCGAGCGACTGCATGGTTTCGGCCCCTGGGGGCACTGGCACTTTGTGCGCTCACCGCCTGCGCCGGAGTGCTGCGCAGTGATTCCGCCCCGGTCCCGGAGCACTCTTATCGGCTGCGGCAAATGACCTACCCTAGTGGGCTCAAAGTCCTCGTCGAACACGATGTCGACCGCCCCCAAGTCACGGTGGCGATGGTGGTGCGGGCTGGGTCGGCCCAGGACCCCGAAGACAAGGCCGGCCTTGCCCATCTGCTCGAGCACTTGGTCTTCCGCGCTCGCTACGGTCGTAACGACAGGGCCGAGCCCACCGTCTCGCGCCGTTTGGAGCACGCCGGTGCCGACCACAACGCTGCCACGGGTCTCGACACGACCACCTATTGGAGCATCGCCGGGGCCGACGCGCTGCCGGAGCTCCTATTTTTGTCGGCGGCTCGCCTCGCCAACCCGGTGAGCGGCATCTCGAAGCGAGAGTTGGATGTGGAGCGCAATGTGGTGGTCAACGAGTTGCGGCAGCGCAACGATACTCACGGCGTTGGTGCGGCCCTGGCCGCAATGCAGGGTGTCTTGTTCCCGCAAGACCACGCCTACGCCCGGTCCATCGGGGGCACGGTCGAGAGCCTCCAGCGCATCGAACTCGAAGACCTCGAGCGCTTCGGCCGGCGCTACTACGCGCCGTCGAACGTGACGTTGGTGATCTCGGGAAACGTTGAGCTAGAGCGAGCCCACGAATGGGTGGAAGATGCTTTTTCTCACGAGCAGCTCAATGCCAAGAGCCCGGCTCCGGCCCCTTCATCGACGAAGAAGATGCCAGCCCGCCCTCGGGAGGGCGATGAGATCACCACGATCGAAGCCCACGTGGCGCGACCCGAGTTGTGGGTAGGCTGGGTGCTTCCGCCAGATAGCAAAGATGACCCCTACACGCCGGGGGTGGTCAGCGGCCAGGTCAATCGACAGATCCGTAGTGCCATTGCCGGGCACGCCGACAGGTTCGTGAGCGCCGACTGTGGGCTCTCGCGTGGCCGCCAGGCTTCGATGCTATTGTGCGTAGTGAGTCTGCGTCCGGGCACCGACCCGGAGCGGGCGGCCAGTAAGGTGCTCGACGAGGTCTACCGGATCTGGGAGTTTGATTCTCCCAAGCAAGCCGCGGCGAAGAACAGCCAAAACCGTTTGGCGGCCACGGTGGACGCTGCGCTGCAAAGCGAAGACCCGCTATGGCGTAGCGTTGACCGAGCCCGAACCTTGGCGGCGTTTGGCGACGCGCAGATGTCGAACAATCGCACCACCGCGATCTCGCAAATGGACCAAGCGAAGGTTAGCTCCTTTGCCGCGGAGTACGTCTCGAGAAAGAAGGCGCGCTTTGTGCACGTGATGCCCGTTTCGGGCGAGCTTGGCGCGGAGCCGACGGTTGAGCGGGGACTTGTCGCCGCCGACTCCAGTGTGGTCGATCCCCCTCGATCCGCCGAAGACATCAAGTCGCTCGAGCTCGCGGCGTTGAACCCAAGTGTGCGTCGGGTCAAGCTCGACAACGGTGCCCTCGCTCTTTTGGTCCCGCGGCCCGGGCCTCCTCTGGTCTCAGTGGGGCTGCTTTTTCGAGGTGGCCCAAGCTACTTCGGGCCACTAGGCGCCGGCTTGCTCGGTGACACGCTGAGCTACCGGCAGGACTGGAACGAAGGCTCGGTGGTGAAGGATCACGGCGGTCGGGTGCACGGTCTGTCTGGACTCGATCACAGCGCTCTCGTGGCCAGTGGGTTGTCGGCCCACCTCGAGAAATTCATCGCCATTGCCGTGCAAACGGCCAAGTCGCAGGGATTCGACAAACAGTCGCTCCTTCGCTTCCGGCGGGTGGTGGTCCCCATTCTCGCCAAGAACGAAGACCAAGCGTACAATGTCGCCCGACGCAAACTGAGTGCGACCTTGTATGGCGACCATGTGTATGGGCGCCGCCTTTCGGTGGAACAATGGAGCGAAGCATCCTTCGAGGATGCTCAGGCCTGGTTGTCGAACACAATCCATCCGGGCAATGCGGTCCTGGTCGTCGCGGGGACCATCGATGTGGAAGAGGCGGAGCGGATGGTGCGTCGGCATCTGGGCGCGTGGACCGGGAGCAAAGCCACCGTCGACCGTGAGCGAGGCTCGGCCCCGATCCCCAAGTTGGAGAAGCCGGTGGTGCACAAGGTCGTCCTGCCAGGCGCCAGCCAAGCGCGGCTTGACCTCGCTTGTCGTTTGCCGACCGTGCGGCGCGAACCGGCGAATGACCTCTTGCACGCGGCGCTGAGCCTAGCCATCAACGCCCGACTGCGCGAAGAAATGGGGGCTACCTACGGCATCCATGGCCGCGCTGAACGGCTGCGAGGCGGCAGCGCGGCGCTGCACTTGACGACCCAAATCGGCAACGGCGATCTCACGGAGGCGCTCTTCCAAACCCGCGAGCTGTGGGACAACTTCGCCGATCGTCTCAACGGAGATCTGCTGGAGCGGGCCCGCTGGCGCGTGGCGAGTCGCCACGCGAACGCGATACGCAGCAACCAGAGCTTGGTGCAAGAGCTCCTGCGACGCAAAAACCTCGGCGGGGGAGTGACCGGCTACGACCGCTATCTCACCCGCCTGGCCGAGGTCTCGGCCGAGGACCTGCTCGAGGCATTCGCGGTCTGTCAACGATCGACGGTGCTCTCCCTCGTGGGCGAGCCAGAGGTGATCGACTTGGGCGTAGCGGAAGGCTGGGAGGCGATTTTGCTGGAGGATTCAGTTGGGGAGCCAATGGTGGCCGAAGAAGAGTAGGGGTCGGGCTCCCGGGGGGTGGACCAGGGCGCGCCAGGCAGATGAAGCACGCAGAAGGCGGCCGGGCACTTCGCGCTCGGGATCGCTCTATCGCTGCTGCACGAGCGCCACGATCTCGGCCAAACCATCGCCATCGAGATCACTGACCACAACGTCGAGCGTGTCCCCGTGCAGCGCCGGCAAGATCGGCCCTTGGCGGAGTTCCAGCGTCGCGTCCGACGGGCGCGTCTCGTTGTACCAAATCGAGATCTCGCTCCCGGACCCGCCGGCGCCATTGTGCGCTACGATGACATCCGGCCGCCCGTCGCCGTCAACATCGCCGAATGCGGCCGCGGTCGCGCCAACGGTCGGCTGAACCTCGGCTACTTCGGTGAAGGTAGGCATCGGCTGACCGCCAGACCGAGCGACACGCACCATACGACCGGAGCACGGACCCACCTCAAGCAACTCCGAGAACGTCGAGATGTCGTCGATGCCATCACCATCGAGATCGGCGAGGTCCACCAGCGCCGGGCAGGTGACGCAGTCCACCGGCCACTGGACGGTTGAGGTAGGCGGTGGGGCTTCGATCCCCACGTCGAACCTCGCCAGATAGTCGACGCCGGACGTGGCTCCGGAGTTGGCAACCGCACCGATCCCCAGCCAGTCGCGTTCGGCCCCATGTCCCAGTGCGGCATCGTATAAGAATCTGATCCGCCCAGGACCGAGCGGCGACGTCTCTACGTGGAGCTCGTCGGCAGTTCGCGTACAAACGTGCGCTACACTACTCAGTCCATCTGCGTCCTCGACGCCGGACTGGACGGCAACCAGTTCATCACCACCATCGCCATCGAGGTCAGCGTAGAACCCCGACGTGATCCAGCCGCCGTGGTCTGGAACCTCCAGCCGCTCTTGCGGGATTTCTTCTCGTCGGCCGCCTTCAAAGATCGTGATGGTCGTGCGTGAGAACAACGAACGCCCGCAGCGGAATGCTGCGAGTTCGGCCACACCGTCCTTGCGCGATCCGAAGGTGTGTTGACACAGGGTAGGGCCGCCATCGCGAACCCTCGCGGGCGATTCGAAGTGGAATCCGGGCGCACCAAACACCAGGTCGGCGGACCAACCGAAGACAGCGAAATCAAAATATCCATCGCCATCGAAATCCGCGGGCCCGATCAGGCGCGACCGTGTATGTCGACAGTACAACCCCGGAAGCGGCAGGCTGCCTATCGGACTCAGCACCGGGCCGCCGAAGGTTTGTCCGTCGATGTTGTGAAATGCAACGACGTATCCGGAGGCGGAGCCTGAGTCGTCCGGATCGTCTACGTCGCCTAGGTCGAGCCAACTCTCGTCGTCGCCCTCGTCCTCTGGTTCTGCTGGTTCCCCTCCGGACGACTCGCTCTCCGATTCCTGACCGGAGTCCGACCCGCCGGTCGTATCGGTGACAAGTCCGTTCGCGGCCAGGCGGTGATTGCAGCCGGGGACGGAGAGCCCAATCGCGAGACCCACCAGCGATCCAATCACGTGACATGCGTTTCGTCGTCCGCCGCGACGCTCACCTCGTGAGTCACCGATCATGGCGACAGAGTATCAAACGCGGCATAAGCGGGACTTTGCCATCCAGAGGCGAACGAACTCATCGCGAATCGTGTCGAGGGCCGGGCCCGCGCATGGCTGTATCGGCGAGGCTCGTGGTTGGGTTGGGTTTGGTTGGGTTGGGTTGGGTTGGGTTGGGTTGGGTTGGGTGCGCTGCGCTCTGTGGCGCCGTTCACATGCCCTGGGCGCTGGTGCGGCTGCGTGAGCGATCCGGGGGGCCGCGCACGTGGGGCGGCGGGCGACATGGCGGTGGCTTCCGCTCGACTCGCTTGTGACGGCTCACGCTTTCTGCGCGCTCGCTCCGTGCTGCTGCCTCCTCGTCCGAGAGATTGCGCGGGATCCAATGGCCGTCGAAACCCGCCACCGCCATCGGTCGTTTTCGCACAGCGAACCCGGGCGGTCGAGCGCGACGTGCTCCGGAGCGGGCCGGCCGAAAAGCCGGTCGAGGTGCGATCGAGTCGGCCAAAACGCAGCTCGTTTTCGGTCCGCGTCGCCGTTGATTGGCCGACATCGCCGCGAGTGCCGACCAAGCGGAGCGCACAATCGGATCAACTCGCCCGCGCGACACGATTCGCTCGACCGATCCGCTACCGTCGCCGCGTGTTCAGATTGCGACGACGAGGCTCGAGAGTACCGGTCCACCTGACGCCACGAACCCGTTGGCAAACCGTGGCCCGGTGTGTGGCCGTGCTGCTGCTGGCGGCTGTGTGCTCTCGCCAGGCGCCATCCACCGAGAGCGAGCCACCATCCGCGGGTGAGCCCGCCGAGGCGCCTCGACACGCCGAGCTGGCATCCGCGCGAGCTGAACTGGGCTGGGTGGGCCAATGGACGCCGTCCGACGATGCCGCGCGGCTCAAAGCGGTCGTGGAGCACGACGTCCAGATTCGAGACACCGATGAGGCCAGAGAGGCGTTGCGGCTGTGGCTGGGACGGGTACGCGTCGAACTGGCGGTGGCCACGGCGGAAGGCCGAGACAGCGCCGCTCTCACGCGCAAGCTTCGGGAGCAACGCCTCGAGATTGCCCGACTCGCGGTCGGACTGGACGAACCGTGGTTGGTCGAGGATGCGTTGCAGGGCGAATCGATCGAGGACCCGGCGGTCGACCGACTCCTGCGGCGCTTGTTCGAGCAAGGCGGGCGAGCCTTTTGGCACTCCATGCTCTACGAGCATGCACTCAAGATCACCGAACACGACCTGGCGGCGCGCCTCGAAGTCGAGCTCGGACGAGGTGCCGGCGAGCACGAACGGCATGGTCAGGATCAGGGCGGTGATCGAGAGGAGAGCGACACCGGTGAAGAGGAGCTTGGTGTAGGGAGCCGGCCGGCCGAAGACGATGACCCCCAGCATCATGAGCACCGTGGCGTTGAGGAAGCAGGCCAGGTGATTGGGATTGGCGAAGAGGCCCG
>QKPP01000017.1:13788-27205 GCA_006508105.1 Myxococcales bacterium FL481
GACGAGGGTCCGAGCTCGAGTCCCAGACCCCGTCGTCGAAGTTGATTCGGTTGGGCGCGCGCGCCGGTGTGCTGCTGCAAGACCGCTTCGAATACGCGGTGAGCCGTGCAGACCCCGAGGCGATGAAACAGGAAGCGGCGAGCTTGCGCTCGGTCGATCCGTACCATGTCGGGGCTCACTTGCACGCCATTTTGGCCGCCGAGAGCGTGCGACGCCCCATCGCGGCCGACCGACTCTCGCTCAGTGACGCGCTCGACTTCACGTTCCCCGCGTCGGGTTGGGATCAGACGATCCGCACGCGGATAGGACGTCTCGATCGGCTCGCCCGGACGCGCAGGTTGTCGCCCGGCGAGTCGCTCAGCCGCATCAGTCACCTTCTCGCCGTGTCCGCCGTGGGGGATGCCAAAGTCGCCCTGGATCAGCTGCTCGCGCGCGAAGACCTCGACGCCGCCGTGCGCTCGCTGGGCGACACGCTGACTGGGTTCGTCGCCCTCGCGCTTGGGGACGATCAGGAGTACGCCGCATGGCGACGCACCCATGCGGCCGAATCGAGTGCAGTGCTCGCATGGAGCAATTGGCTCTTGTCGCACGACCCGCCTGAGCCGGTCGTCGACCTTCTGCGCGAAGAGCAGCGCCGCGGGTTTCGAGCCCAGTTCCATCAGCCCAAGGTCGAACTGCTGGCGCTCGTGAAAGATCCAGACGCCCCAGCCGACCTTCGTCAGGCCGCGGCCGCGCAGTTGAGCGACTTGTCACTGCCACTCGGCGAACTTGCCCACCGCTGTCTCGACGACGACAACGAGGATTGCGCGGAGCGCCTCGACGCTTACGAACTGCTCGCCGTTGCCGACGACTACGGCCATGGCTCGGCGAGCGACCAAATCGACGCCATGCGGCGGTTCGCAACCTCGGAGTCGTTCCCCACCGGGAAACTGCGCTTCCTCGACTTGACGATCGGTGAATCCGGCCTCGACCCGCTCGACGATCTGCTCCACGGGATGCGCACGCGGGCCGCCGCCACCGGTACCGCCGCACTGGAGGCTCGCCTGCGTTTGGCACTGGCCCGCGACGATGGCCCCACGCTCGAGCGATTGTTGAATCGCGATGAGTTCGTGCTCGCTCCGGCCCAGCGGATCCTATGGCGATTGGCACAATCCGCCATCGGCCAAGCCCCGGAGGTGAGGGCGTCGGCCCTCGATGCGCTGTGGTGGTACGAGTCGCAGCCCTATCCTCCGACCGACGGCCGTCCGCGCACCACCGAACAGATCGAGTCGGCCACATCGTCCTACGCGAACAGCCGGCCGTGGGATCGCTGGCATCGGGCGCACGTCCTCATCGAGCTCGGCGCATACGAGGCGGCCATCGACGATCTCAAGGCCCTGCTCGAGATGGTGCCGGGCGCTGTCGCTGCGCCGCTTTTGGGACGCTTGCATCTCGCCCACCAGCGGGCGGGGCAACCCCAGCAAGCCGAGGCCTGGCGCACGCGCCTCGAACGGGATTTCCCCCGGTCTGTCGAAGCGTCACTCGCATCCGCGCGAGCGCTTCAGGACGCGCAACAGTGGGCCGAGGCCGCGAGGGCCTTCGCGCAGGCGTGGCGGCACCGGCCGATCAGCCGAATCGCGGCCCGGGGCTTCTTGCAGTGCAGCGCTCGCGCAGAAGGGCTGACGCGGCTGCGAAAAGCCGTCGCGACCAGTCCGGTGCTCCCGGCTTGGTCTGACGATTTGCGCGCATTGGTGCTCGCGGATACCACCACCGCCGCCGGCTTGGCCGAGGTGCTCGCCGCCTACGACGACGACCGCCGAGCGTTCCAACTGCCGCCACAGACGACTCCGACCGAGCTCGCATCGCGAGCGACTCGGTGGGCGATGGAGCAAATTCGCAGCGCCGACGACGGGGCCGCGGCAGTGGAGATGGCGCAGCGTCTCGTCGAGTTTCATTCGGCGCGTGACTCATCGATCCCCGGGCCGGGCGAGCAAGCCTGGTTGCACTTTCTGTCGGGCAATTCGAACCAGGCCCGCGATGCCGCCGACCAAGCCGGCGACGAGTCGCTGAGGTACCGCATTGCGGCCTTGATGCCCCTGCGCACGGGGACCAGCGGCCAGCGAATCGATGATGAGCTCGCGTGGGCGATCTGGCGGTCGGAGACGGGCCGCGATCCCAAGGCGGTCGAGGATGTGACGGCGCTCCTCGAGCAGCTCCCCCGCGACCCGGCCACGCTGTGGTACGCGTGCCGGCGCTATCTCCAAGCTGACATGGACGATGTCGCGGTCGGCGTGTGCGGCCAGGCCTGGAAACGACGCCCGGCCAGCGCCGCGTGGTTTCGCGACCTAGCCGTGGCGGTGAGCTATCTCGCCGTCAATCGCTCGGCCGATGCTGAGCGCGTCGGCCTGCACGCTCGCGCGCTCCGAAGGCTCTCGCGAGCCGAGCGTGAAGCCATTCAATCCGAAGGGGGCTGGTGGTACAATCGAGCGCTGGCGCAGGCTCGCGCCGGGCGACGCCAGGCCGCACTCGCGAGCCTGGAAAGGGCTTGGGTCGCGGGTTTTTTGGTGACGCTGCCCCAGCACCCGCCCGAGCTCCCCGCCTTCCTGTCGCGTGGCCAAGGCCTGATGGGCCGCGTGGTGTACGTGGATCCCACCGCGTCTCGCGGCGACATCCTCGCGTTCGCTGCGGTCCTCGCGATTGCCAACGGCGAACTGGACCAGGCCAAGTTCTACGCCGACGCGGCCGCTCGCACGCGCACGGCCGATCCGCAAGCAGCCGTCGAGCGGACGCTCCCGCGGGACCTGTTGCCGATTGTGCGGCAAGACCTCGAACGCAACCATCTCAGGCTCGAAGCGGTTCACGACCTGTGGCGCGTCCTCAGTGAGGCGTCGAAAACGTCGCTGGCCGAACTACACCGTCGCTACCCCGATTCGCTGACGGTCCAGTTGTTTTGGGCGCAATCCCGGTTGCTCACGGGCCATGCGAAGAAGTTGACTCCGATCGCGGATGCTCTGGTCACGGCGCACCCCCGCAACGGCTTCGTACTGACGATGGCGGCGACAACCTACTTCCTCGCGGGCAAACCCGCGCAGGCTCGACAACTCGTCCAGCAAGGGCTCGCGGTGCGACCGCAGGACACGACATTGCGGACGCTGGCCGAACAGATGGCCATCGGCCACGAGCCGACCGAACTGCCGGCCTGGCTGCGCAGCGCCGCGGCATTCGACGACAAGCTGCGCAAACTCGCTGCTCCCGCGAGTCCGCTCACTTACCACCTCGCCGAGGCGGAGAACGTCGAGCTGTTCTTGCCTCCGTCGGCGGTCCGCGACGACGACGACACGCCCGCGTTTACGTATCGCGTGGCGGGGGATGGCGACCGCGAGGCGGTGGCACAGATCCGCGTCGGCATGTCTCCTTCCCCGGGTCGCTGCGAGCCCACCGAGTGCGCGCGCCAGGTATTGGCGGTGCTCGGCGAGACGGCGTTCGAGCCGATCTGGCAAGACACCGAGACGTTGCCCGCGGGGGAAGCCGGCCGGGTCTTGCTCCGCCAAGGCGAATCGCTCTTGATGTTTTGGGTGATCCCGATTCCCGAACGAATGGTGTTCTTCGCGATCGGCGCTCCGGTGCACGCGTGGCCACAGATCTTGCCGGTGTTGCGAGCGGCCCGGGACACCGTGCGTCCCCTCGACGCGGCGCTGAGTCACGGGCTGTCCGTCAGTTTGCGGAACCTCATGTACTCACTGCCAGCCGATCCCGTGCGGGCTCAGGCGCGTGCACTGGCGGCGAACAAAGACGCGACCCGTTGCCCGATCATCCGCCTGCTCGACGACATTGAGTCGCCTCCGTCCGCTCGGTCATTGTTGCTAGACACGTTCCTAGCCAGCGCCGACGTGCGTTCGCGCCAGGCCCTCACCCGCTGCCGCGCGCCTCACCATGCGGAGGCTGAACTGATCGGGTTGGCTGCGTTGCTCAGCGACGACACGACATTGCACGCCTACGGTCGCGCCGTGATTCGAGCGGCGCCCAAGGCCCTCCGCGAGTACGCGACGCGGGTGCTCGCTCACGGCGGCTGGGAAAGCAGTGCGCTGCGCGGCACGAGTGAACGGGACGACTTGCCCTACGGGGCCCTCCAGGTCGCGGCGGCGCTTCCCAAGGCCGAGCGCGAGCATTTCCTGCGAGCATTGCTCCAAGCCGCGAGTCGCCACGCCCATGTCCTGGGGCTCGGCGCGGCGGTGGTGAGCGGCCAGCCTCTTCCCGCGGATCTGCGCCATGCGGATATTCGCCACGCCAGCCCGTCGCTAGCGACGCTCGCGATTCTGGCGTTGCCCGCCTCGCCCGAGGTCGAGGATCTGGCGGCGGTGCGTGCCCGCCTGGCCGCGATGGACCGGGTCGAGACCCGGGAGGAGCTGCGGTTGCTACACGAGGTGGTCCGCTTGCTCGCCGCTGCGGGCTCCGCTCAGGACCTCGAGCGCCTGGCCGGGGCCAACGACCTGGCGAAGCGAAACCACGACCGCGAAGCTGCGAGGCTTCGGCGGGCGATCGACACCACCGTCGGTGCCCATGCCACCGCCGTGCAGGGCGGAGCCGATTCGGAGGGCGTCGGCGCCGAGAGGTGGCTGATCGGGTGGGGCCAAGGCCGGCGCGAGGCGACGGCGGCTACGCCCGTGAGTCGGGTCGCACTGCAGACCATGCCGCTAGCCGAACTACTGCCGGCCGGCCCTTGGCGGATTGTGCGAGTTCATGAACCCGGAGTGATGCAGGCTTTGCTGCGTGATCTGGTGAAATCACTGGCACTTGATGACCGACAGACCACCATGCACGCGCGGCGGCTACTGGTGCGCTTGGCCGAACGGCGGGGCCGGGAGTTGCTCGACGACGGTAGCGGCATTGATCGCGGCGCTGCGATCGAATGCGCGGCACCGGATGGCCTGGCCGGTTTTGCGTGTTCCGCCCGACTGTCAGACCGGGACGGGTTTTTGGGTCAACTCGCACAGCACCGGCGGCGGATGGGCACGGCGGTGAACTTCTTGCTGCATGCCGCTGAGTACTCAACTCAAGGCGCGTTCGCGCTGGGCAGCTGGCCCACCTGGTTGCATCACCTCGCCACCGTGCCCGGGCAAGGCCCCGCGAAGCCAGCTGAGCTCGTGTCAGAGGGAGTGCGGGCCGGGAAAACCATCGCTGGTTTCGACCTGTTTCACCATATGACCGTGAGCGTGCGGGAGGGCGAAGGAGCGCGGGTGGACGGTGAGTACTACCTTGTCGTCGGCGATCGTTTGTGGGTTTTCAGTGATGCTCGGATGGCGAGGCTCGTATTGAGTCGCTCCCCAGATCGAGGCGGCTCACTTGCCCAAAGCCCGCGCTACCGAGCACTGGCGTCGGCGAGAGCTCGCGGCCTGATCTCCACCATCGTGGTCGCTCAGTCCGGCCGGGCCGACGACCATGCGGTGACGGTCACGGTCGACTCGGATGGCATTCACAGTTCGTGGGTGCAGGCCGATCAGCCGGAGCGCGGGGACATCCGACCCCTGCTCGCGGCCCTACCTGACGGCGCCGCTGCGATGGTGGCTTCATCCACGACCCTCGCGGGCGAGCCATTGTGGTCCGTGGGTGCCGCGCCACTTGCCGTCGAGCTCGGCGTACC
The DNA here is from genome assembly GCA_006508105.1 of Myxococcales bacterium FL481. Lineage (GTDB taxonomy): Bacteria > Myxococcota_A > Polyangia > Nannocystales > Nannocystaceae > FL481. The sequence continues at coordinate 19,409 of QKPP01000017.1, forward strand.
GCCGCCAGATTGGCTGGGCCGGATCGTCGCGCCCGTTGCCTGGGCGTGGTACCCACAGCCGGACGCCCCCCTGTGGTCCGACTGGCTCGCCATCGTGCCCCGCACTCGGGTCGTCGAACGCCAGCTCGCGCAAGACGGCGTTCGTGTCCGAACTGGCCGACCCAGCTCTCGCCGAGGATCGTTCCACGCCATGCCCACGGACAGACTCGTGGTGCTTGGATCCAGCCCAGATCTCGTCCGCCGCACGGCGCAACGCTCATCGGCCGCAGTCGTCTCGGGTGGACCCCAGCTTGTTTCTGGGCAGGTCGACCCGACCCGGTTCGCACCAGCGATCTCGCGGATCGAAGCTCAGATCACGGATCGAGACCGGCTCAACGAGCTGACTGCGGTCCAACGCCTGCTGTCCACGGTCGCTGCCGTGGAGATGTCGGCCCAATCGCACAAAGGAATGCGCCACATCGATGCCCATATTCGCTTGCGCAGTCAGAGCGTGCCCGATGCCGACCAACTCGAGATCGTCGACGAATGGCTGGCGACCAGAGGCATCAAAAACTCGACCGCGCTCCCAACCAATCTGGACGTCGAGGACACCCAACGCCGCGTGAGCTACCGCCTGGCCTTGCCCCAGGCCGAGGCCCGCGCGGCCCGGTTGTTTCCCCCCGCCCTGCGTTCGCGGCTCGAGATTCGCGTGCTCGACGACTCACATCTGCTGGTCACGGTCCAGCCCGACTCGCCATCAACCGGGCGCGTCAGTCTGACTCGAGCTGAGCGCCGGCGCCTCATCGCAGCCACGCCCGAGATTCAAGCGAACGCGCCTCGCATTCGCAACTTGGCGCGTCGGCTCACGCGCGAGGCCAAGACCCCCGTGGAGAAGGCCCGGCGGATCTACTCATGGGTTGCCGAAAACCTCGAGTACGAGCTGCACTCGCGGCGCACGACGGCACTGGACGTGCTGGCTAGCAAACGCGGGGACTGTTCGGAGTACAGCGAGCTGACCGTCGCGCTGCTACGCGCAGCGCAGATCCCCGCCGAGATCCGCGAGGGCGTGCTTGCGGCCGGATCGCACTTCACGGGGCACGCCTGGGTCGCGTTCTTCGACGGCACGCGCTGGGTAGAGATCGATCCGGCGAATAATCAGTTTGGCGTAGGGTCCGGTCACCTTGAAGCACGCCTGATGGATCTACTGCCATTGCTGTCCCTGGATCAATTCAAGGTCGTCGCGGTCAAGCTCGAGTAGTTGCAACACCCCTTTCCCTTGAGCTTGGGCGGAAGGGGCCCCGGGAGCCTCTCGAACGCGTCGTGTAACGCGTCTACCGTCCGGTCGGGGTCACTCGAAGTACGGGTTGGAGACCCGATGAAACCGCAAGCCTCCCTGCGCTGTCGATGATGACCGCTTCCAAGTCGGTGCGTTCCTCGACAAATGCCATCCCTTCCTGGGATCCCATGATCGTGATCGCGGTGGCGAACGCGTCGGCATCGGTCGCGGTGTTGGCCACGATCGACACACTCTGGGGACTACTGGCCCGCTCGAGGGGCCAGCCGGTGCGGGGATCGAGAATGTGGGTGTATTCGCGTCCCTCGTACTCGAAGTAGCGCTCATAGGTCCCCGAGGTCACGATGGCTCGGTTCTCCAGTGGTAAAGCCGCCAATGTCCGCTTCTGTCCGGGACTTTTGATCCCAACGAGCCACGGCTGGTTGCCTTTGGCACCAGACACGTACGTGTCTCCGCCCGCCTCGACGATGTGCTGGCCGAAGCCGCGGTGTCGCAGCAGCTGAGATGCGCGGTCGACTGCGTACCCTTTGGCGATGGCCCCCAAACCCACCTGCATGCCAGGTTGGGTCAGCCGAGCCGTGCCGCGGATCGGGTCCACATGGACGTTGCGCCAATCAACGAGATGGATACTGGCCGCGATATCACGGGCCAAAGGAGGGCGGTTCCCGTGCGTGAACTGCCACAGACGTCCAACCGCGTGGAACGTGACATCGAAGCGACCGTGGGTGGCTTGGCTGACCGACCGAGCGCGGAGCAATATCTCCGCGAGCTCGGCCGGTACGGGGACCGGGTCCGCTCCCGCCGCTCGGTTGAGGCGCGATAGATCGCTCTCGTCGCGCCACTCGCTGGCGATACGCTCGATGCGGGCGACCTCGGCCAGCGCCTCGTGGATGGCTGCCCCCGCTGCCCCGGCCGCTTGCGGATCGGCCAGCCACACGTTGACGGTCACCTGTGTGCCCATCAGTACCGTCTCGGCCATCACGGTCCCATCGCCGCGCACGGGCGGTGCGACGGGCCCGGAGACCGACTGACGCGCGGATGACGGTGCAGCGGCTCGCGTTGTGCCACTGCTTCCGGGCTGCGGCGCCGCGCCCGGGCCGACAGTAGGCCCGCAGGCGAACAGTGTGAGCAGTCCGTAGGCGCCGGCCCTGCGCCTCCAGTTGGAGCTGCTCCGTTTGTGTCGTGGCAACAGACCTGGCACGCTCGCCGCTACTCCGTCGAGGCGGCCAGCATTTCGCGCACGCGTTGCTCGAGTTCCTGGCCGTCTGCCGCGGTGAACCCCGCTTGAATGTAGTCGATGTTTCCATCTGTATCGATGAGATAGGACGTCGGCATTTTGGGGGGATTCCATCGCTGCGCGATGACTTGCCCCTCGTCGTACACGACGGTAAAGCTCAATGGCATCTCGGCCAAAAAGGCATCCATGTCGGCGCGTTGTTCGTCGACGCTGATGCCGATGATCTCGAGTCCTTGGCCACCCAGCTCGGCGTGGAGTCGTTCCAGTTCGGGCAGTTCCTCGCGGCACGGAGCACACCATGAGGCCCAGAAGTCGAGTACTACTACTTTGCCGCGCAACGTCGCCAGGTCGACCCCGCCACCACTTGCGGTTTTCGCCGATAATGCCGGCGCGCCGACCTTGGCTTCACCGGATACAGCTTCGGGGGAAGCTACGTTGGTACCAGTGGCAGCGCACGCCGTGGAGATTGCCACGGCGAGGCTAAGAACAACTACAGAGCATTTCATGATCTTACCTTTCGAGGTTCGAGTCGAACGTGAAAAATGCCATCACGGCCCGCGAGCGATGCCCGTATTCGGTCGAGGCGGAGACGCCGTACAGATGTTGCCCACGCACGCCCAGGCCGAACGCGGAAGCGAGGCGCACTGTGATGTCCGCGGTCGCGCCGATCTCCGTCAACGATCCACGGTCGAGGGGGCTCGTGTCCCCTTCGGGTCGTGGCTCGGTGAGCCACAGCCATCGGGCCTGTGGAGCCACCCCGAGACGCACCCGGCGTTTCAAGACCAGCGCACGCATGCCGACGGACAGTAGTGGACCGTGTCGGGCGATGTTCTCAGCTGGCAGCTGTACCGGGGAGAACAAGGCCACGCGCGAGTAGCCGAGCTCGGCGTACAACGTGAGCGCACCGCGCTGTCCGACTTCCTGTAACGCTGCAAACGACGCATCGAACCGGTGCCACCGAGCGGGCCGCTGGACCGCGGGGCCCACCGCGTCATGCAGTTCAGCTGCTAGTCCGATCGAGCTGAGGTACAACCCCCCGGCGCCTAGTTGTGTGCGCGGCCGCGACGGAACCGCCGTGAAATAGTTTGCGGCCAGCATCGCCGCCACTTTGGGGGCAAACGAAACCGCGTCGCCCTCGACGGTCGAGTAGCTCGAGCCGAGCTGGAAGTCGAAGTGCCCTGCGCCGGCGGTGGCAGACAAACCCAGTGTTCGTGTGGTCGGGTCGGCGGATGCTGTCTCCGTTGCCGACGCGTTCGTGGTCGACTCGTTCCCCGAACTAGGCATATCTGCCAATGGGGAGATTAGCGAGGTCATGACTGCGAACACGGTGCAGGGGATCGACGGCATGGTTCGCTCTAGTAGGTCAGCCCCACTGTGCTGCCGATCTCCGTGCCTCGCACGCGATCTAGCCCGATAAAGTCACCGTACGCGTACCGAGTGAGCGCGGCGAGCACCCCGAACGTGAACGTACTGCCTGTCGCCGGGATTTCCCGTACGTACTCGGCACGAAGGCCCCCCTGGTGACTACTGAGCTCGGACAGCTCGCGATCTCGGGTCAGATAGGGGTGCCCGACAATCGAGTCGTACTGGCGACGGTAGAAGAACGCCTCGTTTTGGCGATAACCACGATAGTACAGGGACAAGGTCCAGTTGTCCGTCGCGGCGAGTCCGACGTCGGCCAGCGCAGTGTGGGAGCGGATCTGCCACGAGTCGAGGTATAATCGATAACCTCCGCCAAGCGACATCTGTCCCCCGAGTGCTTGCCGAAAGCGCAACACCGCGGCTTGGCGCACTTTGACGTTGGGGTGCACCTCGGGCAGGCAAAACTCGGCCCCGGGCCGACAGACGCCCTGGCCGTTGATGGCCACGTAGCGGTATGGGCTCGCCATGTAGCCATGGGAGTAGCGGTGCTCGTAGCTGATCTGAGCGAGCGAGGTGCGGCTGAGGACCTGCGTGATACCGATCCAGGCGCCAACGGTGGTGAGCTCGCGAGAGAAGAACTCGTCCCCCGAGCGACCCACTTGGTCGGCCGCAAAGGAGGCTCGCGCCGCGAACGTGGTGGATCGTTGAAATGCCTCGTACTGGGCGAACAAGCTGATGCTATTCGAGAGGTAGTCGACCTCATGTGAGTAGCGGTATCCGAGACCGGCCCGTGCAAGGCCGCTTTCCAGATCGAGGCCGACGTCGACCTCGTCGCGTTGTTCTCTGACGACTTTGGTCGCGGCCGTGCGCACGTCCACCGACGCGCTGGTCCAGATATCTGCCATGTAGACAATATCGATGTTGACGTGCGCCGTGCCCATGTCGCTGCGAAAGTGAACCAGCGGAGAGACCACGGTGGTCTGATCGGTGTCGGTACGCACATACAAGGCGCCGCTGAGGGACGCGGGGGAGGGCTCGGTGCCGGCTGCTCCAGATGAGGTGGGGGCGGGCGTCGACGTCGCAGCACAGTGTGTGCTGGCGGCCATTGCCACGGCGACGGCACGTCCTAGTCGGCGAAGCGGAAAGCGTTGCAGCATACCCGGTGACACTAGGTGAGCCTAGTCAAGCGCGACGATGGACAGGTTTTCGAAGTTGTCCTGGTCGGGATACACGTTGTGGATCTCCGCACCGCCGAGCTCAAAGGGTAATTGGAGCAGTGGGCCGAGTTTGCCGTTGCTGTCCGAGTTGTCAGAGGTAAATTCCATTATCAACACGTAGTGACCGGCGCCGGCCGGTGAACCGCTTGCGTCCTGCCGGTCCCACACGACAACATGCTCTCGATGAGACTTCAGCGATGCTGAAGTGACGGCGTCGGTATCGTTCTGATCTGTTCGCTCGCTCCACTCGACGAGATGTCGTCTGCGCGATTTGGCGCAGCGTTCGAGCGTTCGCACAAAATTGCCGTCGGCGGTTTCAATCCAGATCGCGAGTGCGTGTTTGGGGTCGTACTTGGCCGCGTAGTTGATGGTCGTGCCGCGAAACTCCACGTCGCCACCGTTGTCTCCGGCCGCGTCGTCGTCGTCGCCGTTGGTGTCGTGGCCACCGGCGGTTTCATCGGCGTCACCAGTGTTGTGGGTGTCGTCGGTGTCGTCGCTGTCGCTGGTGACGTCGCTGCTGGGTTCGTCGCCGCTGGTTTGGTCGCTGCTGGTTTGGCTACCGCCGGCGGTTTCGTCATCATCTTCATCGTCGGCGGCGTCATCGTGGACGTCGCTGTCGTCCTCGCTTGCCGTGCCAGTGTCCCATTGCGTCTCGCCGACGGGGCTGTCCTCAGCATACACGCCGCCATAGCTCGCGCGGATGCATGAGGAAAAGAGCAGCAGTGCCTCGTAGCCGATGGCCATCCGAAGCGCGGTCTTGAGGAGGTTTCTCGTCACAGACTTGCTCCCGGGGAGGCAGGAAACTCTCGGCGGGCTCGAATACGCCGCAACGACATCAGAAGGAGTACGCTCGGTAGCAGGCCAAGCGCACCAGGCTCAGGGCTGGCCTGGCAGCCGCTGGCCGGGACGCTTGGCGTCGGTGACCCGGTCGTGCCGATGTCAGTAGAGATCAGTCCCACTCGGTCGCCGCTGGGGTCGCCCGAATCGTCGCCGGTGACCACGGCCATGTAGAGCGAGGCTCGTCCGTCGCTGCTTGGGGCGGTCCACGAGAACCTCGCCGAGGTTGTCTCATAAGACGCGATGCCGACGATCTGTCGGTCATCCGCAAGATTGGTGATCTCGACGTAGGTGTCCGACGTGTCGAGGGCGGAAGTCGCCAGCGACCCGGTCGCCCGTCGTGCCGAGGACAGCACCTCGCCGATGACGGTGACAGTCGCGGCTGGCTCGGGCCAAGCGACGCGGACCTCGTAGGTTGTGCCGGGGACCGCGCCGCCTTGGGGAAGTCCCTCAATGGCGACTACAAGCGGTTCCGAGCCGTGACAGACCTCGCACGTGAATCGATCGACCGGAGAACCGGTGAACCACCGGCCTCCTCCGCCTCCGAGTTCCGCCAACTCAGCATACAATGCCGGATCCGAATATGCGCGGGCGGATCGTGGCCCCAGCCCCGCGGCGCAGCACAGCAGCGCGAGAGTGCACCAGCGGCGGGGTGTCACTGGCCCTCCGATTCTCTGCCGGAGGTCAGTGCCCAGCGTTCGATGATGCGCCACGCGGGGTCCTCCTCGCCAAGGTAGACATTGCGACCGTAGCCGTCGAGTCCACCGTGGCCGGCACCCTGCAGCGGCTTGCGCAACAGCGGCGAATTGTCGAGGTCGTGCAGGTGCAACAGCATCGCGCGACTGCGGTTGTATCCGAACTGCAGCTCTTCATCGCTCGGTGCGTCGTAGTTGTCCAGACCTCCCAAGCGCACACGCCCCGGCCCGTACACCTGGTACAAGCGGTCCGCCGAACCGTGACACTCGACGAACGCACAATCGCGCAGCAGTACGGGGTACACCATCTGGCGAAACATCATCAGATCGGGCGCGGGCAGGTGAGCGGGCACGGTCTCAGCGGCGTCACAGCTAGAAAGAAGCAGCCCAAGTAGCGTCGCCTTGCACCCAGCGAGGTGACGATGCCGGCGCCCCTGGCGGGCCCACCGGGGGTGAATACCGGGGTCTTCGGTGCGGGACGGTGGCCAAAGTCGTGCGCGAGACGACGAGTTCATGGGCGTGACCTGGTGGAGGAGGGACCGACACGAAGCGAACGTAGTGCAAATCTTGCGAACAGCAGCGCCGTCACCTCTAGGGGTTCGAGAGCGTGAGTTGCCCGAGCGCTGCGAAACATTACGGTGCGTGTTGTCGCCAGTTGAGCGCACTGAACGCGAGACGAGCCGATCGGGCGTTGACGCATTCGACTCGAACGGCCATCACTGTCGGGTCGAGGTGATTGTGATTCGAATCAAGCTGCTCGTGTGCGCCGAGGCTGGTCGCGATTTTCTGCCGGTTGCGGAGACCCACTCGATTCGCGGGCTCGTGCACGCCTACCTCTGTCTCGCGATGGTGGCTGTGCTTGTGGCTGGCTGCACGCCTGTCAAGCCGTATCAGCGAGGGCGGTTGGCTCGACCTGACATGCAACTGGACGGCAATGGAGATCTCCTCGCCGGACAGCAGCACGCGACGGACTATCGCGAGGGCTCCGCGGGAGGTTTTGGCGGCGGGGGTGGCGGTTGCGGTTGTAACTAGCCTGCTCGGGCGGTTGCCTCGTGCGAGCCTGTCACCGTCCGCATCGGCGAACAGGAACACTGCGGTGTTTCGCTACGTGTTGCGTGGTTGCCGGAGCACAGTTTGCGCCAGAAGGCTCGTCTCGGGGTCGTGTGCGCAATCTGA
>QKPP01000209.1 GCA_006508105.1 Myxococcales bacterium FL481
CGGACTCGGACTCGGACTCGGACTCGGATTGGGACTCGGGCTCGGACTCGGACCCGGGGGTGAGCACGCGAGCAGGCAGACCAACAAGCCGAAGCGCCCACCGATCGCGGGCGAGCGGCGAGGCGGGTCACCACGGCGGCCGCGACCCAACGCCCGCTCAACGTGCCGCACGAGGCACGTCCCGCGCCGGTATCTGCAGGCGCCCCGTGGCGGTCTGGCCTTCGGCCTCGAACGCCACTCTCCGCATCAGGGCACGAGTACGCTCCGTTTCGCCGATCCCTTCTCGCTGAGTCAACGCGGCGACTTCAGAACCGACCGCCACGTCCGCGCCGAGCATCAAGGCGATGGCGCCGTCTAGTCCATCCGATTGCCACCGTCGGAGCCTCCACTGAGCCTGTTCGACGTCGTGGGCAAGGTTGAGGTGAAGCATGGGACCTGCGACGTAACTGGTTAGAATCAAATCATTTTGCCGGGCGTCATCGCGAAGCTGTTCAGCGAGGGCGCCGGGGGGGAGATCGCGCGCCGCGGTCAGTGGGGTGAGCCCGCTTCCGATCTCGCTGCGAGGCACAAACGCGGCTGTTCCTCGGTCGAGCAGAACGATCTTCCAAGGGAACGCACGCTGATGCTGGAAGACGACGAAGCCGTCGCGTTCACGCCGGTTGAACCCGACTGCGGTGAGCAACGTCTCCACGACGGCGGGCTCGGCCCGTAGCTCTCGCAGCACAAATGGGGCCCGCGCGAGCGGGGAGTTGAAGCTGATCCAACGCTCGCCCCACAGCTTGTCCGTCGCTTGGGCGTCATCCACGGACAAGCTGCCCAGCGCCGATCGAACGGCGGTGTCGGCCAGGGCGGTCTCTCGCCCGCGCGGTGGCAGAGCGAAGATGGTGGCCAGCGTGGTCAGATCGAACTCGCGCGTGCCGGAACCGTAGACGCCGCCCACCGCGTCTGGATCGCACCAGGCGAAGATGTCGCGGGAGGCCGGGGCGACATCAGGGTCGGGCTCGACTTGCGCGGGAGCCGACTCGGTGGACGGGGGGGGCGCTGCGGCGCTCGGCGCGGGCGCCTCGTCCCGACAACCGGCGATCGCCATGACGAGCAACGCCGAGCCCAGCGGTATCCAGCGGTTTTCGCGACGCTCTAGGCGGGGCGGATAGACGTGGGCCCGCGACGGTGCTTGCCCGGACTCGCCCGCGAGCTGGGCGTACTCAGGATCGTGCGGCAGTACGACCGTGGGATGCTTCGCGTGTTCCATGACCTTCGGCAGGATCGGCATGTGGAGATCCGTCGGGGCGGGGATCGACCCGGGGGGCGACACGGCGAGTTGCTTGCGTGCCATGGCCGTGACCAGGCACAGCGTCGGCGGAGGAAGATCCGCGTCACCGGCTTGCCACCGTGCGAGCATCTCGTGCGCCGTGGCCCACCGGCTATCGACGACTTCGTAACCGTCGACCCGGGCTTGGCGTGAGGTGTTCATATTCACCATGAAGCTATAAAACCGAGTGGTGTACCGCTGCGAGTGGGCCGACGGGGTCAGCCACGTGTCGATCCAAGCCAGGCGAGTCGGGTCGACGGCCAGGTGGGCTTCTTCCAGGCATTCGCGCGCCGCAGCTCCCCGAAAGGCACCGTCGCTTCCGGGATCGCCGTCAGCGGAGTCGACGCGACCTCCCGGGAACACCCAGGCGTTGGGCATGAACGGGGCGGCGGCAGCACGTTGGACGAAGAACAGCTCCGTTGTGAGCGGCGCGGGCTGTCGCGCCACCACGACGGTCGCCGCGTCGCGCGGAGACGCTTCAGCGCGCTGTGCCATGCTGGGGTGGTAGCACGCGCGCGACGACAGGCGCCAGTGGCCCGGCGCCGGAGCGGTTGCGTTACCATGGCGGTTCGCGTCGCGGTTCACATGGAAGTCAAGCGTACCCGATCGATCGATGTCCGCCTTCGCAGCGTTCGGGCCAGCTTCGGTCGTAGTGCTCGCACGGATGCGTACGCGGAGATCGTCGACGGTCTGCCAATCGCGGCTGCGGTGCTCGACAGTTACGGCATTCTCATCACGGCCAACCAGGTGTTCGCCGAGCTGCTGCAAATCGACCGCCGCGCACTCCAGGGGGAGCCGCTTTTGAGCTGGATCCGCCGCGCGAGCGAACGCGAAGCGTTTGGCCGCGAGTTCATGGCTTTGCGCAATCGCAAGCCCGGCCATGGCTTCGTCCGTGAGATCGGTCTGATGGCAGCGCTCGGACCCGATGCTCGGTGTACGATGCGGACGAGCAAGTTGCCGAGCGGCTACATTTTGCTGACTTGCGAGCAAGTCGAGTCCGGCGACCCGGAGACCGAGTTCGGCCGCTCGGTCAGTCGTGCCCTCGATGCCCTCGACCAAGGCGTCTTGGTGGTGGACGGCGAGGGCCGCATCATGTCGGCCAACCCCGGCGCCCGCAACTTGCTTGGAGATGGGCTGGTGGGGCGCGGGTTTTTGGAGTTCGTGTCACCAAGCGCCGTCGAGGACCTCGCACGGGCATTGCGACTGGCTCGGGCGGGGTCGTGGCAGGGCGCGGTAGACATGCTACGGCTCGATGGCGAGCCGGTGTCCGTCGAGCTCTCCCTCGCGGCGGGCAGTGGGGAGGGGGCCCCCGCCGTGTGCCTGATTCACGATGTGCGGGCCCGGCGGCGCCGACAGTTCGATGAGCGGTTGATTCGACATATCGATCGCAGCTTGATCTCGTCGTCTGATCCACGTGAAGCCGTGACCGAGGCTTGCTCCGCGCTAATTGTCGGGCTCAGCGCGGTGCGAGGGGTGCTGCTAGTGCAATTGAGCGGAGGGTGGGAGCGATGGGAGGTCCGGCCGGATGACGCGCCGGGCTTCGTCGCGTTGCCCGACGGGCTCGATCCGCCGCCACAGTGGTCGCAGGTCGACGTTCAAACCGTCGAGTACGCGACGCCCGAGCTCGATGCGTTGTGTGGCGCGCTCGCGGCCCACGAGATGGCGGCGAGAGTGACCCTGCGGGCCCCCGGCGGCGTCGCGGGCCACCTCGTGATGATCTTCGATCGCCGGCGCCCGTGGGGGGATCACGAGCTCGGGTTGCTCAAGCAGGTGGGAGGGCAGCTCGCGTTGGGTCTGGCCAACGGGCTCCTGATGCTCGAGACGCGAATGCTGGCGGCGTACCAATCCCGAGTGCTCGACCAGACCACGGTGTTGTTGAACTCGGTCGACGCGGAGGGCCGAGTGGTCACGTGGAACCGGGCGAGCGAGCAACTGCTGGGCGTGGGTTCGTCCGCGGCCAAGGGCCTGATCTTCGGGGTCGAGATCTCCTCGGCTCAGGATCCGCACCAGTGGCGTGAGTTTTGGGACGAGCTCCTGCGTGAGGGCGTTATCGCCGGCGAGCTGGCCGTCCAACACGCTGACGGTAGTGAGATCCCGCTACATCTGGAGGGGCGGCTGCTGCGAGAAGGTCGCGAGGTGACGGGCGCGGTGCTGGTGGGGCTCGACCTTCGTCCGCGTCGGGCGCTGCAGGGGCAGATTCTGCGGACACAAAAGCTCGCCGCGGTCGGACTCATGGCCGCCGGGATTGCTCACGAGATCAACAACCCCCTCAGCGGCGTGGTCGGCTATAGCAAGTTGCTCCTCGAGCAGCCGCACCTCGACAATGAGATCCGGCGAAAGGTCGAACGGATCGCCGACAGCGGCGAACGTTGCCGCAAGATCGTCGAGGGCGTGCTGCTGTTCTCTCGGCAGCAGGGTGGGGTACGGCAACGCGTCGACCTGCGCGACATCGTTGATCGCGTGGTGGGTATCGGGGAGTACCAGTGGCGGGTGCAGAACGTGCGCATTTTGCGGGAGGTCAATGAGTCGGCCGAGGTGATGGCGGACGCCGACCAGATGGAACAGGTGCTTTTGAACTTGCTTTCGAACGCGGTGGATGCGATGCCCCACGGAGGCCGGGTGCACATCGCGCTCGCTCGGCGGGAAGCCGGGGGAGCGGTGCTGACCGTCCAGGACGAGGGACCCGGGATTCCAGAGGAGATTCAAAGCAGGATTTTCGACCCTTTCTTCAGCACGAAGGACATCGGGAAAGGCACGGGGTTGGGTCTCGCCATCTCGTACGGCATCGTACGCGACCACGGCGGAGACATCTTTTTGCAGCACACCGCGCGGGGCGAAGGAGCGACTTTTCGCGTGGTGCTGCCGGCCGACGGCAAGCCCGTCACTCCCGCTGCTCCCCCTCGCGACTCTCTCAACCCTGGCAAGGCGACGCGTTCATGAGCCGAGTACGGACACCACCACCGACCAAAGACACTTACTCCACCCACGACGTGGCTCGGATCTGCTGCGTCACGCCGACCACGGTAATCCGCTGGATCGAAGACGGTTTGATCCCGGCTTTCAAGACGGTGGGCGGACATCGCCGAGTCCGACGAGAGGATCTCGAGCGCGTGTGCGGCGAGCGAGGGATTCCTTTCTCGGCCCCCACGGGGAATGAGGTTGGGCGGTTGTTGGTCGTCGACGATGAGCCGGTGGTCTTGGAGCTCGTTCGTGATGTCGTCAAAGCGCTGTCGCAGAAGTTCGAGGTCGAGGTCGCCAAGGACGCATTCGATGCCGGACGCTTGGTGGCTACGTTCCGTCCGCAGCTCATCATTTTGGATCTGATGATGCCGGGGGTCGACGGATTCGAGGTGTGCACGCGGCTCAAGGCGGATCCGGCCACGCGCAACAGCGAGGTCATCGCCATCACCGGGTACTACACCGAGGCCAACATGGATCGCATCTTGGCGGCGGGTGCCGTCGCCTGCTTGCGCAAGCCGCTGGACGTCGGTGAAGTGCGGCGCCGGGTGATCGAGGCGTTCAAGCTCGACGAGGCGGAGGGAGGGGCACCGACGGCAGCCGTGCCGCCGACATCAGCGGCGACGACCAAGGTACTGCTCGTGACCCAGAACGCGGACTTCCGGGCTCGCGTCCGCGATGAGCTGGCTCACGCGCCGAACACGGTGGAAGTGCTCACCGCACAAAGTGCCGCCGACGCGTTGGTGGTGGCCGCGGCTGCGCCACCCCAGCACGTGATCGTCAGTCTGACGATGCCGGAGGTGGTGGCGACCCGGGTGATCGAGCAGCTGGCCGACGGCGAGCAAAAACCGCAGATCATCGCCGTGCACGATGCGCCGGACGAACGCGTGCGGGCCGAGGCACGCGCCGCGGGGGCGCGGATGTGCCTGCCCACGCAGATGGTTGCGGGCAGCGTGCGCGAATTGTTGGGGGTCTAGCGCCTCGTCGGTCTGGCGAGTTCGTGCCAGCGACGTTAGAAGGCGCCCGTGACTGCGACTCGTAAACTGTTTGGCACCGACGGGATCCGAGGCAAGGCGAACGTCTTCCCGATGACGCCGGAGACCGCGATGCGGGTCGGAGCGGCGGTCGCCGGACACTTCGGCAAGCACGGTCGGGTCGTCGTCGGCAAAGACACGCGACGAAGCGGCTACATGTTCGAGACCGCGTTGGCTTCGGGGCTCACTGCCATGGGGGCCGATGTGATGCTGGTCGGTCCGTTGCCCACTCCCGGCATTGCGTACATCACCCACTCGATGCGAGCCGACGCCGGCGTTGTGATCTCAGCGAGTCACAACCCCTTTGAGGACAACGGCATCAAACTCTTCGCCAGCGACGGATACAAGCTGCCGGACCACGCTGAAGCGCATCTCGAGGCGTTGATGGAGCGATCTTTGGAGGCGACTGCAGTCACGGGAGACGCGATCGGCAAAGCGCTGCGGATCGACGATGCAGCGGGGCGCTACATCACCTACATCAAGCAAAGCTTTCCATCTGAGCTCTCCTTGGACGGCCTGCGGATTGTCGTCGATGCCGCCCACGGGGCGTGCTACCGGATCGCGCCGGCGGTGCTCTCCGAACTCGGCGCGACCGTGATCCCGACCGGGGTCTCGCCCAACGGGACGAACATCAACGCCGGGGTCGGGGCCTTGCACCCGGAGCATATCGGCGCGCTCGTGCGTCAGCATGGGGCCGACATCGGGATCGCGCTCGACGGCGATGCGGATCGCGTGGTGTTCGCTGACGCGAACGGGGATGTCGTGGACGGCGATGCCGTGATGGCCATCTGCGCCCTCGACATGGCCGCACACGGTCAGCTCGCCGGGAACGCGTTGGTGACGACCGTGATGTCCAACATGGGCCTGGGGCGCGCGTTGGAAGCCGAGGGGATTGAGCTGGTGCGCACCCCGGTTGGGGATCGCTACGTCGTCGAGACGATGCGCTCGCGTGGCTGCAATCTTGGCGGCGAGCAGTCGGGGCACCTCATCTTCTTGGACCACGCGACCACCGGCGACGGCATGGTCGCGGCGCTGCGGGTCTTACAGGTGATGCTTCGGCGCCAAACCGGCTTGAGCGATCTCGCGGCCGTGATGCAGCGCTATCCTCAGGTCCTCCGTGCCGTGCAGGTGATGCGCAAGCCTCCACTCGACCAGCTCCCGCGGCTGTCTCAGGCCATCGCTGAGGCGGAGACCGAACTCGGCCGCGACGGTCGAACCTTGGTGCGTTACTCGGGCACCGAGCCAAAGCTGCGAGTGATGGTGGAGGGCGGGGACACCCAGGCCATCAAGGCGATCTGCGAGCGGTTGTGCGCGGTCGCCGAGGAAGAGCTCGGGACCGCGTGAACGCGGGCCTGTGGACGGCTGAGCAGTCGGCTGCGGCCGATTCTCATACCATGGGCCCGCTGGGGCTGCCGTCCCTGGTGCTGATGGAGCGGGCGGCGTTAGCCGTCGCGCACGCGGTCGAGGAGCGGGCCGGGCTCACCCCGACTGCATCGCGCCGAGTCGAGGTCCTCTGCGGTCCCGGCAACAACGGGGCCGATGGTTTCGCCGTTGCACGCATCCTCGCGGGTCGCGGATGGACGGTCGGGGCGACCTCGTGTTGCTCAGGCGGTCACGAGGCGAGGCAAAGCCAGGCCGACTGGGCCCGGCGCCATGGGGTCACGATCCGCTCGATGTCCGAGTTGGAGGCGATCGCGAGCGGGCCGAACCTGGTGTTTGTTGACGCGTTGCTGGGTACCGGAAGCCGCGGGGCTCCCCGTGGCCCGATCGCCGCGGCCATCTCATGGCTCAACCGTCAGCGCGGCCAGGTGGTGGCGATCGACGTCCCCAGCGGCGTCGAGCCGGATACCGGGGCGGTGCCGGGCGAGGCGGTCGCGGCCCGGGTCACCGTGACGTTCCAGCGCAGCAAACCCGGGCTACACATCAGCCCCGGCTGTTCAGCGGCCGGGCGGGTTGTGATCGCCGACATCGGACTGGTCGCGCCGCCGTCTGTCGAGGCCAACGTACGCTTGCTGACCCCCGCGTGGGCGAAGGCGGCTGCCCGGTCGTCTCCGGCAGAACACAAAGGCCAACGCGGCCACGTGGGCATCGTTGGGGGAACCGGCGGGACGCCGGGGGCGGCCATGCTGGCGGGCTTGGCCGCGTTGCGGGCGGGGGCCGGCCTGGTGACGTGGTTTACGGACCATCCGCCGCGTCTAGAGCCGGCCGTGGGTCGAGCCGAGATCATGTTCGACGTGCTTGCCCGCTTGGTTGAGCGCAATGATGTCTCCGCGTTGGTTGTGGGACCCGGTCTCACGCGGGAGACCGACCTTTCCTTGAGCCAGCTGTACCTTGAAGATAGGCGTCCCGCGGTGTGGGACGCCGGCGCGTTGGCCCGTGTGCCGTTCGACGGCACCCCCGCTGGTTTTCGTTGCCTGACGCCGCACGCGGGAGAGGCGGCGGGGCTGATGACGCGGCTTCGCGGTGAGCCATGGTCGGCTCGCAAGGTACAGTCGCAGCGGTGGTTCGTCGCGACCACCCTCGCTCGGCGCACCGGCGCTCAGGTGTTGCTAAAGGGAAGGGGCACGGTCATCGTGGACCCCAGTGGTCGGGCGGAGCTGCTGCCGATTGGCAGCGATCGGCTGGCCACCGCCGGGAGCGGGGATGTGCTGGCGGGCGCGATCGCAGCCGGCTTGGCGGGACCCGGGGTCCCAGATCTGGCACGCGTTTCCGGTCGTGCGGGGTTTTTGCACGCGTTGGCGGGGGAACTCGCCAATCGGCGCCGGCCGGGCACGGTGGCCGGCGACATCGTCGACGCGCTTTGTGTCGCGCGCTCGGTCGTCGACGGAGACGCGGCCGACACGACCGCGGAGCTACACGGCGCCCGTGCCTGGCTCACGGCGGTGCTGCCCCAGCCGTACCGCGGGTGAGCGCGACGGCTCGGCGAGCCGAGGCGGTGTGGCGTCGCGTGGGACGCTAACCTGGATCCCGCCTGGCCAACCCCGTAGCCGT
>QKPP01000125.1 GCA_006508105.1 Myxococcales bacterium FL481
ACCGGGTCGCCGCCAATCCGACACCGGCCCGCACATGCGAGAGCCGGATGGAGTATCGACGGCCATGCAGTCCACCTGCCCAGACTCGGCGACGCCCGAGAAATGCCCAAGAACGCGCTAACACGCCGTCGAAACGACGTGCTCCTCGGCAGCATCAACGCGAAACAAGACGGGTCAAGCGTCAATCGAATACGCATGCCGCCGATAGCCAACCTGAGACGAGAGGGCCCACGACCGCCGCGGTTGAGATCGCCGGGCGACGCCCGAATGGTTGCGTGCGCCTACACCCGATTCGCCGAGCGACACGCCAGCCCCCGCCGCCGCGTCGGATGCCAGATCAACGCGGCGTGCCCGTCCCCGCCCGGTCGGCGACGGACTCGCCGACCGTGACCGCTCGGGGCGTGCCGCGGGCGAGGCCCGACGCACCCCGACCTCACTCGCGGTTCAGCACGCGCCCGACCTCGTCCCACGACGTGTCGGCGTACGACAGATGACTTGCACCGGCGGCGTGGACCGGGCGCAGCTCGAGCGGTTGGTAGGTTTGTTCGTCGAACGAGTCGTTGACGACGTTGCCGTATAAAACTCCTTCGTTCGTGATCGCCAACAGCTCCTCCCGCCGTTCTCGAACCTCGGGTCGGGACTTTTGGGGAAAATGCACCGGGACAAAGCCCCCCCAGCTGTCCCAACGCATCGCGTAGTGGACCCGCAGGCGGTCATCAGCTGTCGTGCCTGGGAAGAACTTGCCCACCACGTTGCCATGGCGATCGAGCCCCCGACAGTCGACGAGAAACGTGTCGACCGGCCGCTCGCGCACGACGATCGCCACGAGGCCCGAGCCGTCGAACTCGGCCGTGAAGCACGTCTTCGGCTCGTTGACGTTCCAAGAGTCGGGGGACTCGCTGACCGTGCCCATCAGCAGTCCCTCCTCGTTGAGTTCGAACAACTGGGTACTCGTCCAGCCCGGAACTTGCACCAACACCGCGTCGGACAGGTCGGACCCGGGCTCGGCCACAAACCCCGACCACCCCGAGACGTCGTAGTCTTCGGTGTATCCCACGACGGTTCCAGCGTTGTCGAGGGTGTTGGCGATCAAGTCCAACGGCTCACTTTCCGGCAATCGCACGCTACCGGTATCCCTCGTCCACAGAAACGTGCCGGCGACCGTGTAGTCCGCGTTGAAGTACCAGCCCGTGACGGTGCCATGGTCGTTGATGCCCGAGATGCCGACGAGTGCGAAGCCACCATCCGGCGCTTCCGTTGGGGGCACGATCCAGTCGGTGGCCCCTGACGCCCACCTCACGAACAAGCCCGACCCATCCACGTCACCGTAGTCGCCAATTGCGTCGCCGCGTTCATTCGCATCGACCCAGAAGAACCCTCGAGCCTGGCGTTCGGCGTCGATATCGTCGACCCCCGCGCTGGGAAGGCTTTTGTACAACTGACCGTCAGCCACCGTCCCGAGCGAGGCATCGATCCAGATCTGCACCGCGGCACGAGCCCGTCGTCGTCCCTGTTTCACCGTGTAGCGAAGCCAGACCATCTTGTCGACGCACCGAGCGGATGCGTCGGGCGTGTAGACCACCGCGCTCCCTTCGATGGTCGCAACACCGCATCGCGGGTCGGACACATCCACCAGTCCGAGATCGTGACCGGTGTCGTTGGCGGTTACATCGATCGTCACTGGCACGTTGCTGGTGGTGACGGCCCAGTCATCGCGTGCGACGATTCGCTTGAATGACTTGCCGTGCGTTGCGATCTGCGGTCCCGCGGCGCGCACAGCCTCATCCGCCGATGCCGACGCTGCGGCTGCGGCGGGGGACATCGCCGCGATCTCGAGGCCCGACGTCAGAAAGCGCATCCAAGGGGAGTGGAGCAAACCGCCATTTTTCATCACAACTCGGCGCTACCAGTTTCGCAATCGGCTTGCAACTAGGTCCGCGCCAGCGATACCAGGACGTCACCGTCCGAAGCGCAGCCCAACGCCGACGGGGCGGACGGTGAGTCTGCCGACACCGACGGCGTCGCACGAGGCTAGACGATCGCTCGCGTCTGACGACCGTCTAGCCTGGTCTTGTGGCCATCTGGTCGCCGCCTCGACCCGATGGCTCTGCGTGCAGACCGCGGACAGACGCGGACAAAACGGCTCACTCGCGGCATGCGATCGTGATGTAGTTTCGACCACCGCACATGCAATCGATTTGCTTTAGCAACTCGACTGCGAGACTGCGTGGCAAGACGGGCCCGACCTGCGCGTAGCCGACAAGGTGCCACTGGCCCACGTCGATGCCGTCGCCCGCTCCCTTCAACCCGGCACGCCATGGGTCGTCGAGGACCTCCCTGACGGCGATGACTACGTCTTCACCCGTCGTCATCAGCCCGCGAAGGCCGGCCTCTACCGTATCAACAGTCCTCTCGAAGGCGGGCCCAGCCTCTATCTCGACGCACGTCGGATCAAAGTCGTCGCGGTTGTCGACAGCGCCGCAAGGGCCCACCGATGGCTCTACAACGGCCTCCACAGCCTCGACTTTCGTCTGCTCTACGACCGTCAGGGCCTGTGGCTCGCCGTCGTGTTGGGGCTGCTCGCGGGCGGCACCGTGACCAGCGTCACCGCTACGCGTCTCTGCTCACGAACGCTTTTTCGCCGCCGCACCCGATCCCGGCGGCCCCACTCCACTTGAACCACAGACCACGATGATGCACGTACTCACGCTCACCTCCCTCGTCTACTCCGTCGCCTCCGCACCCGCGCCTCAACCCCCCCCGACCTCGGCCCCGACCTCGGCCCCGACCTCGGCCCCGACCTCGGCCCCGACCCCGAGCGCGGTCCAACCAGGTTCGGGTCAGACCGTGCCGCCCACCGCCAGCCAGCCGCGAAGCGGGTCTGCTCCACAGCCGTCCCCCACCGCGCCACCATCGACCGCGCCACCATCGACCGCGCCACCATCGGCCGCGCCACCATCGACCGTGCCGCCTTCGACGTCGGCGCCGTCGAGCGCCGCTCCATCGGTCGCTCCGAGAGCGACGCCGAGCCCATCACGGCCGGTGCAAGCCCCGTCGCCGACCCCCACTCCTTCCTCGGCCACCACGCCCGGCGCTGCCCCCCAGACCGGCCCCACGCCGCCGCCCGCAGGGGCGGCCACGGTTCCCCCCCAAACGCCAGCCACGACCCCACCTCCCGCGACCGGTGCCACCGTCCCGTCCAATGCTGGTCCCGTCGCGCCCTCCCCCGACCCCTCGGCCTGGCCGCCGACGTCGGCGGTCCCGCCGAGCCCCGCCGATCCGAACGCCGCAAGTCCCCCGGCGGGGACCGAGGCTCTGCCCGAGTACGAAGCGAAGGCCGAAGTGGACGCGGAGCCCGGGCCCGGTGAGACGCCGGAAGGCGGGACCGGTTCGCGGCTGGACCTCGATCCGTACGAGGTCCCGGCTCAAGTACGTACCAAGAACATGGATGAGCTCAGGCGCCGCGGCGCGGGCGTCTCGCTCGACTCCGCTCTGGGGCAGGTACCTGGCGTGAACCCGACCTGGCGATACGGCGGTTTTCAGCAGATCCGCAGCCGAGGCTTTCGGGCCATCATCCTCAACGACGGCCGGCGTGACGACCGAGCCGCAATTGTCAATAGCCATCCGCAAGGCGGGCTGTGGAGCGTCGATCGCATCGAGGTCCTCCAAGGCCCCGCCGCGGTACTCTACGGCTTCGGTTCGGTCGGCGGTGTGGTCAACATCGTGCGCAAGACGCCGACCGAAACCGCGACCTACGAGGCCGACTTCGCAGCCGGAGGCGGCGGCCTGGTGCAAGCCCACACGGGCGCCTCGGGACCGATCGCCGGCGGACTCACGTACCGTATCGACGCCGGCTACACCCGCGAGAACAACTTTCGCAACCACGAAATGACTCGTCTAGAGGGGGCGTTTTCCCTCGGGTACTCGCCCCACCCCAAGCACCGCCTGCTGCTGCGGGTGGGCATCAATGAAGACCGCTACAACAACGATTCCGGCGTGCCGACCGTCGAAACATCTTCGGGTGATCGAGAGGTGCCGGACGAAATCGATCTATCCCAACGGTTCAACACTCCCCAAGATTTCCTAAACTACCATCGCCGCGATTTCGAGCTCGCCTATGACTGGCGCATTCACGACGTGCTCAAGTTTCGGCAGCGAGTATCGTACACGCGCGACACCTACGACTACTTCTCGACCGAAGGGCTGGCCTACGACCCGGCTGCCGCCCCGAACGAGGTTCAACGTACATTCTACTTCTACTTCCACCACCACTGGTTCCCGCTTTTGTCCCAAAGCGAGTTCCTGCTCGACTTTCTCACCGGGCCGATCAGCCACAAAGCCATCGTCGCCTACGAGTTTAACGCGATGCTCGGCGCGTACAGTGATCGCGCAAGCAACATCTTCGACGAGGACATACCTCCCATCGGACTCGGCGACGAATACGATCCCGCGCCCCAGATCCCGATCATTGTCGACGGACGACTCCGCGCCGACATGTTCGTGCATTCGGTGTTCGCCCAAGACCATCTGTCGTTTCCCCTCGGCTTCAACCTGCTCGTGGGTGCCCGTTACGACTCATTCACCTTCGAAGCGCGCCGCGACCAACTCGACCCCGGGACAGACGACGTCACCCAGCGCGGCCCCGTCGATGATCGCCAAGATCATCTCTTCAGCTACCGCGCCGGCCTGGTCTACAATGGCGTCGACCGCTTCTCGCCCTATGTGTCGTGGTCCACAGGCTATCGTCCCAATAGCGGGCTAGGAATCAGCACGGACCTCGATGGCGACGGACGTCCCGACTTCGACCGCGAGCCGGAGCAAGCCCAACAAATCGAAGGTGGACTGCGGTTCAACGTCGCCGAGCGATTCTCGCTCACGGCCGCGGCGTACGGCATTTGGAAGTCGAACGTGACCTATTCCCGCCCCATGGAGCAAATCGACACCGCCGGCCGCGTGCGTTCGCACGGCCTCGAGGTGGACGCCACGTTCGAGCCGTGGTCGTGGATGCGCGCCAACCTGGGCTACGCGTGGACTCAGGCGCAGTTCGTCGAGTTCGAAGTCGACGGCACGTCCCTCGCTGACAACGCCCCGGCGTTCGTCCCGCCCCACTCCGCCAACGCCTGGCTTTCGTTCGGGCCCTTCGCCGGGTTTGGTGTGGACGTCGGAGGTCGGTTCAACGGCACCCAGTACGGCGACAACCAAAACCTCATCGAGATGCCAGCGTACGCGTTGCTGGACGCCGCGGTGTGGTACGAACGAGGACCCCTGCGCCTGACGGTCAACGGCACCAATCTCACGAACGAGACCGACTATTTTGTGTCGGCCATCGGGAACCAGGTGACCCCTGGCGCACCGACGGTCGTGTTCGGTCAGATGAACCTTCGGTTCTAAGGACCCCAGCGCGCTCGTGATGAACTCCTCCCCCCCGCAGTGGCTCGTGGCGGCGCTGGCGAGCGTCGCGGTCCACGGCGTTGCGGTTTGGGCGAGCGCGCAGATTCCGGCCCGGAATCGACCCGCCCCGCTCGTTCTCCGGCCGATGGAGTGGATTGAACAGGCGCCGGAACCGGAACCCATCGTCGTTGTGCCGCCGCCTCCTGAGTCCCCCGAAGAAGACCAAGACGAGGCGGCGGACGAACCGCCCGCTCCCCCGCCCCCCAAACCCAAGCGCCCGCCGCCTGAACCGCCACCACCGCAGCAACTCTTGACGAGCGAGCCCCCCCGAAAGTCCCGCCGCAAGCCCCCGCCGAACCCACGGCTATCTCGCCCACCGTAGCCCTCGCCAATCTCGCGCAGCCCTGGCCCACGGCGGTCTCGGCTGGCGGCGCGGCGTCTGAATCCACCATCGGCCGGGCCGGGGGGGTGGCCGGCGGGAAGGGGCGCGGCGTGGCCAAGCCATCTCGCGGCCGCGGGGTCACCCAGCAGCTCTCGGCGCGCCCGGTACTGCTGACCGACATGGATCGCACCTTGCGACGGCACTACCCCAACGAAGCGCGAGCCCAGCAGATCGAGGGGCACGCGCGCCTGCAGCTGGTGGTCTCGCGGCGGGGCCGGCCCAGCCAACTGCGCGTGATCGAGTCCGTTGGGCATCCGGCGTTCGGCGAGGCCTGCCGGCGGGCGGTGGCCCGCTCGCGTTGGCGGCCGGCTCGTGACCGGTCGGGGGACCGCGTCGCCACGCGGATCTTGTACCGCTGCAAGTTTGAGGTCGACTCGTAGCAACGCGGCGAGAGTCGATCGGTGGTCGCCAGCGCGCCGCCTCGGCTGAGGCAGACGCCTTGCGGCCGCGTCGCCGTCCTGGCCCGGTCACGACCGGGCATCGGCGCCAGCGTCGTCACGACACTCGTTGCTTGCCACGGCGAGCCCGTCCGCGGCGGAGTCAAGTTCGCCCCGCGGGAAGACGATACTCGGGTCATGGAGGGCGAAGGCAACGCCGTCGCAGGGCGAGCGGCGAGTCGGAGCGACCGCGCATGGACGCGGGCCCGTGCCGGGCTCATCAGCCTCGCCCATGTCGGCTGCCACCGGCACCCAAACGATCGTCAGCGCCGTCGGGCTCTGACGACCAACATCATGTGCATGGCCACCTCCGTCTGCGCAGCGGTGTATGTGCCCATTTTCGCCACGCTGGGCTCACCGGCCATGGCCTGGTTGTGCGTGGGGGTGGTGGCATTCTTTGCCTTCGTTCTGATCGTCGCCGCGCAGGGCCACTTTGTCGCGGCACGAGCGGCGTACTTCGCGGGAGCGGCAGCCATCATCACCGTGTTCGCCGCCCTGTGTGGCCCTGAGGCGGGCATTCAGCAGTTCGTGCTCCTGCTTTGCGGCCTACCGTTTCTGTTCTGCGATCCGCGAGAACGCGGGTTGCTAGTCTACGGCGTGCTCGTCGGGCTGGCGCCGTGGGTGGTCTTGGAGGGATCGGGCTACGAGTCGTTCGGGGCGCGGGTGTATTCCGCCGAGACCGGTCGTGCGCTGTACCGCGTCATGTTTCCGACGATTTTGTTGCTCATGACGGTGCTGATCGCCTCGTTCCAAGTCGCCAGCGACCGCGCCCACGATGCCCTGGACGAACGATTGCACGACATCTCCGTTATGAACAAGCAGCTCGCCGACACGCTCGAGGAGCTTCAGCGGGAGACCTCCAAGAACGCCCAGATGGAGATCGAACTGCGATTCGCGCAAAAACTTGAGGCGGTCGGTCAGCTCGCCGCGGGCATTGCCCACGAGATCAACACCCCGATGCAGTTCGTCGGCGACAGCGTCCAGTTCATCCGCGACGCCGTCGACGATCTCGCCGTTGTCGTGACCAAGTATCGAGATCTGCGGATCGCGGTGGCCGACCACCGCCAGCACGCCCGCCAAGTGGCCGATCTCGTCGAGCTCGAGGACGAGCTCGAACTCGACAACCTGCAAGGAGAGCTCGACGGCGCGTTCGAGCGAGCCATCTCGGGGATCTCCCGGGTGTCCGAGATCGTACGCGCGATGAAGGAGTTCTCGCACCCCGGCAGTCGCGAGATGTCGCCAGTCGACGTCAATCGTACGCTCACCAATGCGCTGACGGTCGCCCGGCACGAATACAAGTATGTGGCCACGGTCGAACTCGATCTCGGCGAGATCCCCGAAGTCTGTGGCCACGGCGGTGATTTGCACCAAGTGTTCATCAACATCATCGTCAACGCGACCCACGCTATTGCCGACCGCTACCCCAACCGGGACCAACTCGGCAAGATCTCGATTCGCACCTCGTTGCGCGATGAGACCACAGTCATGGTCGAGATCTCAGATACCGGTACGGGAATTCCCGATGACATTCGTCAAAGAATCTTCGACCCGTTCTTCACGACGAAAGAAGTGGGGCGTGGCACCGGCCAGGGGCTGGCCATTGCGCATTCGGTCGTCGCCGACAAGCATCACGGAAGCTTGGCGGTGGAGAGCACCGTCGGCGAAGGCACCACGTTTCTAATCGGCTTGCCGGTCAAGCAGCCCCGCGGCGCCGAGACAGAACAACACCAAGCGGCGTGAGAGCATGCGGCCTACGGTCGCTCGGGGCTCAGCCCTCCCCGCGGGCGTGTGCGCCATGGCATCCGTCCGCCGTGCCGTGGCCGCTTCGACCGCGATTTTCTTCCGTCTCCGGATCGCCCGCCTGCTTCCGTACGCACGCCTCTTGAAGCATCGAGGAGGTCCCACGAGAATTCGTCGCGCTCGCGATCCGGCGAGACGCCGTCGCGGATCGGCGCCCGCTGCGAAACGCGCGCGGAAAAGGGTCCGGAACGAGGCGCCGCGACTGCGCCCGCACCAACCCCGAGCGCGGGGCCGGTTGCGCGCGAACAGTGAGTGGAACCGACGAGATCACTTGCATCGCAGCCCCCGCTTCTTACCCTGAGGTCATCCGGCGGCCGACTCGATGCCACGCCCTCGCGGCCCCCGCTCCTCCTCCGACGACAGGTGACCAGCATGAGTATCTCGATCGATATCGGCATCGATGCCGACAAGCGCGAGAAGATCGCCACCGGCCTCGCCCACGTCCTCGCGGACACCTACACCCTCTACCTACAGACGCACAACTTCCATTGGAACGTGACCGGTCCCATGTTCCAGACGCTGCATTTGATGTTCGAGGGTCAGTACACGGAGCTGGCTCTCGCCGTCGACCTCGTCGCCGAACGCGTGCGCGCGCTTGGCTTCCCGGCTCCGGGGACCTACCAGCGATTCGCGGCGCTGTCGTCGATCGAACAAGACGAGGGAGTCCCCTCGGCGCAGGACATGATCCGCAAGCTCGTCACGGGCCACGAGACCACAGCCAAGACGGCGCGGCGAGTGTTCGCCACGGCCGAAGAAGCGAACGACCAGCCGACTTGCGATCTGTTGACCCAGCGCATGCAAGTGCACGAGAAGACGGCGTGGATGCTACGAAGTCTGCTCGAGTAGCCCCGTCGGCTCGCCGGCCCCGTTGGGCGCGCGTCACGGCATAGGACCGGTCGCGCTCGCGCGCGTCGTCTGTGCCGCAAACCCGTTCACATCGGTTGGTGGCGCGACCCCGGCCACGAAGCACGCCGACCCACCACCGCGAGCGGTCGCAGATCGTCGACCAGTCAAGGGGTCCTCGTCGTTTGTGCGCGTCCTTGCGTGGGGGCCGGGTCAGCGCGATGCCGGTGCGTGTTCACGAGCTGCCCTCGAGGAACCGCGCAGTGTACGGGCGTTCGGGCCGTACGTTCTTGAAAACAGGATTCGCTCTCATCCATACTCGGCGAACGATGTCGGAGGAAGACGCGACCCAGTGGCACGGCTCGACTGACTGCCCCCGTCCTCGTCTCGCGGCTCGCTCGCCGCGGCGCTTGTACGGCGCCGCGTCATGAGATCCCACGCCCAAGATCCCTCGTCACCTCAAGCAACCGCCTCGTCACCTCTGCGGGTGCACGAGGCTCTTTCGGAGAAACCAGATGATGTTACCAAGTCACGCCCTTCAGCTGTCGCTGCTCGCCCATCCGCTTCCCGCTCCACACGACCACGGGTCGGGAGACACGATGTCATGGATTCCCTACGCAGTTCTGCTCTCCGCCAGCGTCGCGTTGTTGGCGTGGCGCTTTGTGGCCCGGCGCTCGGCAACCGCCGCGACCGCGATCCGGAGCTAGCGATGACCGGCTCCAAAACTGTATCCGCCCACTGCGACGGCCCCTGCGGCATCTACGATCCAGCGTCAGCCCGAGTTGCGGCTGAGGCGGTGTTGTCGATGACCAACAAGCTGCTCGCGTTGTCGCCCCCGGCGGGCGACGATCCGGCCGCCCACGCGGCTTACCTCAACACGTTCGCGCGCTACGTGACGATCAAAGAGAGCCAAGCGGAACTCGCCAAAAGCGAGCTGCTGATCTTGTGGACCGACTACTTCAAGCCGCCTCATCTTGAAGCGAACCCCGATCTGCACACCACGTTTTGGGAGGCCGCCAAACTGTGCTCGGCCTGCAAACAAGAGATCAGTTCAGAGAAGGCAAACGCACTACTGGAGCGAGTACGCGCCATCCACGACGTCTTTTGGCAGAGCAAAGGCCGAGACGTGCCGTGGATGACCGCGGGCTAACCTCCGATCTGAATCGCCTCGCCGCGGGTCACCGCGTTCGATACACCGTCGAGGGCGCGTCCATGTGGCCCGCGCTCAAGCGAGGCGATCAAATCGAAGTGGCTGGCGCGACAACGATGGAACCGACCGCCGACCTCAGCCAGGTCGTGGTCGGCTCTATCGTTGTGGCGCGCCACCCATTCGTAGATGGTCAGTTGATTGTCAAACGCGTCACGGCGATCTGTGGCGATCGCGTGGCGCTGCGTGGTGACAACTGGATCGAGAGCCAGGACTCGGCCGCGTTTGGTTCCCTTGGGATCGATCAGATCATCGGCGTTGTCGTCGCCGTCGAGCGCCCCCCGGCGCGCGCGGCTTCTCGCGCGGCGCGGTGAAGCCCCCGTGCTCCAGCGAGTGCGAGCCCGCCTCGCCGAGCTGATGGATGGCGACGTCGTGGGCGTGCCGATACCGCGACGCCCACTCCGACACCGGTCGCGGGCGGCCTGGTTGGGTGGTGGAGCGAGCCGGTCGCGGCATGGCTACCAGCCGACGAGGAAATAGCTCGCGTATGCGAGAACCACCGCGGGAATGGCCGAGTAGACCGTCGCCCAGATCGCGGCTCGAGGGTTGAGCACGATAGCGGGAAATAGCGCGTCGCCATCGTTGGCAATCGCATTTCCCAGCAGCGCGGACCCGGGGACGATCCCGTGGACGTAGAGCGTGGTGACCAAGATCTGCGGACCGCACCCCGGAATCAAACCAACACCAATCGCCACCAACGGGAGCAGGGGACCGGCCACGTTGAACAGCGCGCGCAGGTCCACGCCGGCGTAGGCCACGAGATACTCGTAGGCTAAGAACGCCAAGAAGACGGCGACGGAGATGAACGCCGTCTCCTCCGCCGTGCGCGGGACCGGAGGATCGGCCGGGTGGGTCATCGCACGCAAAGGAGACGTGGCCCACACCCAAAGCCCCACGACAATCCCCGGCACGGCCACCGCCGCCGCGAGCGGGGGCGATTCCCAACCCGCGAGGGCGGCGATACCCAACGCCAGGCCGGCCAACGCCAAGCCCAAGTACACCCGGTGCCAGGCACCGCCGCGCCCGATCTTCGGGGCCAGCTCGCCCCCGACCCCGATGGAGCAAAAATCCGGTTCGATCAGCCGATCGACGACCCAGCCCGAGATGACGCCGACCACGCAACACAACGGCAGCACCACGAGCGCGACCTGGGGACGAGTGGCGATCAGCAAAAATGCCGCGTCACCCATCGTGGCTGTCAGGGCCGCGACAACCGCACCGAAACTGACTCGACGAGAGGAATAGGCCGCCACCACGACCACTGCGCCGCCGCAACCCGGTGTCGCCCCCAGCAAAGCTGCCAGTGGAACTTGAAGCCAGCGGGACCGCTCGAGGATTCGCCCGACGTCGATCCCAAACGCTCGCTCAGCGCCGTAGAAGAAAAGCAGCGTGCCGGCAACGAACCCCGACACCGCGGTGAAGGCGTCGATCATGGCCGATCGCGCGATCTCGCCGAACGACATCGGCGACAGCATGGCCGCTATAAGCGTGAACGCGATCGCGGCCCGCCTCGGCCTGAGTCGCCTGGGGCCAGACGAGGCCCGGTCATGCCGCCACTGCATCACGGTTTTGTACCGCTTCGCCACCCGGAGACCTAGCCCCGTTTTTGAATCTGATACTCTGTTTCACTATCACGAGCCCGTCGTGGCGCCCTTCGCTCCTTCTCGACCTTCGTCCTCCGACGGATACCCGAGCGGCGACCACGTTCAGGAAAACGGACCTCGCCCGCGGGGCGGGCAGATCCGGTTGCGGAGCAGCGAGGCTTCGCACGCCCACGCAGCCGTCGGCGGCGTCCGACGTCAACCCACGTCAACCCGCGAAACGCCGGATCGCCGGAGGACGCCGCCGGGCCGCGATGACGATCCACCACGGAGCTGGGGCCACCGCGGGCTAGATCGAACCTCGAACGTGCACGTGCGGATGGCGAAAGACCGGTAGCGCCGTCAGCTCGCGAAATTCGGCGTGTCGTGGATGCCCGGGCAGATGCACCGCACGCTGCTCGTACTCCGCACGCGCGTACGTGTTCCAGTCAAGCAGAGCTTCGAAGGCCACCCGGTCGCAACCAAGCTCGAGTCCCTGTTTCGCGAACTCCGCCATCTCGGTGAAGTTCTCCTCTTGATAAACGAACGCCAGCCCGAACCGCTCGATGCTCCCTTCCCGTCGGAGCACCGCCAGAAAACGCAGATTGTCGTGCAGCTTGTGGAAGTCGCCGCCGCGGCGAACCGATCGATACGTCCGCTCCGTCGCGGCATCAACTGACACCCGGACCGTCGACACCATATCGTGGATATTCGGGTAACGTTGCCAGTTTCTCCGATCGAACAACACACCGTTGGTGAGAAGGTGGATCTTGAGCCGTGGGTATTCGCGCGAGTTGATTCGGGAGAGCACGCGCTGACAAATCTGGCTCATGAACACATCGCCATAGCCGTTCATCATCACCGAGTCCGCATCGCGCAGCAAGGGCAGCACCACCTCGTCGATGGAACGCACTTTCCACTCGACGGTGGCACTCTTCTCCACGATCTTCTCCTGGCGACACGACGGACACCACAGATTACAGGTCGAGTCCATTGACAACGCAACGTGCTTGACACGGTGCACACGGTCGGACCGCGTCGTCACCAGATCCCGCAGTTCCTCGTCTTCGATGGCTTGCTCTCGCTCCAATCCGTCATGACGAATAGAAGGACACGTCGAGCGATTGCAGTACTTGAAGGTACCGTTGAGGATGGACTGTCGAATGTTCCGCGCCATCTCCGAGTTTAGGATCTCGTGGTATGATTCACGCCGAACGTTTCCCACCGGAAGATTCAAATAGCTCGGGCAACAGATGTACACGTCCCCGTTGTGGTCGATCTGAAACTCCTCAAAGGGACGCGGACAAATCCGTCCACGGAAGTAGTCGCCGTCACCGAACACGTCACGCAGGTAGGCCGGTAACTCGGATTGCGCATCCGCGGTACGCACAACGAAGGACGCCGTCTCTAGCAGGAAGTGCCGCTCGATTTCCATCGCCCGTTCGAGGATCCCCCGGGCGGATGTACGCTCGCCGCTCAAGAAGTAGTGCCGCGCGGCCATGAAGTGAAGGCCCACGGTGTGGGGCATGGGCATGATGCGCTGTTCAGCGAATCGCGCGAGCAGGGCGCCGCGAGACGTGGTGACGGATCGTGGTGGAGCCAAAACAAGCGTCAGTACCGGCAAATCAGCCGTGAAATCGACCTCGACGCTCATCGCCCGCTCCAGCTCAGGCCGGTCCGTCCAGGCTTTGTACCGCTCGATCGCATCATACGGCTCGGTGCGAAAGTCGAACTGGAGCGCACGCACGAAGTCCGCCGCGTCGTCGTTCGTCTCCTCGAGCGCCTCCAGCAGCTTCGTCAACCCTCCCGGGCGGTCGACGACCTCGACCGCCGCGGTCCGGACATCACGGTAGTGAATCGGCGCGAAGCGGAAGCGTTTGCCCGGACGCTTCGGGAGCCGCAGTTGAATGAGGGGCGACCCGAGGGATTGACTCCTAGCCGACACCGTAGCTGCAGATTCTCGACGTGTCATCGTACGCCCCGAGGGCCAGCCGAATGCTGCTCTCCGAGTACAACCGGCTCCACATTCTGCAACCCGCATGATGGGCCCGAGGCCCCAGAACCCACAGGAGACGTGCCCGTGGACCCCAGGCCCTCACGTTCGTCGTGGCTACCGGCTCCCGGGCAACGGCTTCCCAGCCCGCGCTCCCCACACCCCGTCGTGCCGCGCATCACCGTCATGCGCGTCGACGTCGTGTCCTCGCGCGACAGCAGCCACGCCGCCGTCCCAGTTTCAAGAGACCAAAATCGGGACACCAACCCGCGACTCCATGGCCGGTCCCCCTCGCCCAACGTCCAGTGTTGCGAGCCATCCTCAGAGCACCGAGAACGGACGATGAGGCGCGCGATGTCGTAGCTTGCGCTACTCCGCACTTGGGTGAACCTGGTTCAGCGCAATGTCGCTGTCGAACCAGCGCGCGCGGACTCGCCACCATCCCGCCGTGGGCCCGCGTCCCTCACCACGTACCCCGTCGCGCCACACGGAGTCCTCTGCCGAGCGGTGCCGCCCCAGCGACGCATGACAACGATCGTCATCCCCATGGCGGGCGCGAGCCACCGCTTCTTCGAGGCGGGCTTCACCCAACCGAAGTACATGCTTCCCCTTTGGGGTGAGACGGTCTTCTCCCACGCGATCGGAAGTTTTCGCCGCTACTTCAACTCTCACCGGTTCTGCTTCATCGTGCGCCAGCAACTATCCGCAATCGAGTTCGTGCAGTCCGAGGCCGACCGCCTCGGCATCCTCACGTACGACGTCGTGAGCCTCTCACATCCGACAAGGGGACAGGCAGACACCGCGTTGCTGGGCCTCCGGCAGAGCGCGACCGCACCCGAGGAACCCGTCACTATCTTCAATATCGATACGTTTCGGCCCGGATTTCGCTACCCAGTCCTCCCCGACGCTCACCCCGACACGTGCTTTCTGGAGGCCTTCCTTGGTGGTGGAGACAACTGCTCCTTTGTCGAGCCGATCCCGGGTACCGACAGCGTCATGCGCACCGCGGAGAAGCAGCGCATCTCGGACCTGTGTAGCACCGGACTCTATCACTTCAGCGAGCACCGCCAGTTCGCCGCAGCCGTCGACGCCGAGGCCCGGCTGCCGAGTCAGGCCCTTCCCGAAGCTTACATCGCCCCTGTCTACAACCACTTGATCAAGCGCGGCATTGACGTGCGATACGTTCTTATTCCTTCCGACGAGATCGTGGTATGTGGAACGCCAGACGCCTACCACGAACTGCTCGGACGCGTCCCTCCCTCGCCAGCCGTCCAGCGAGGACTCGCGTGAGCCGGCGCCGCCTCAAGGGTGGCTCGCTCAGCGGCACCTACCACATACGAGAAGGCGGACGCGAATTCGTACGCAAAGACGTCTCGCTCGTTGAAAACCGTGAGTTCGGGTTTCAACGTTGGTACTCGCAGCTCAAGCGGCTCCAGCGGTTCTCCGTCCAATTCCCGGACGTGTTTCCGAATGTACTGGGCTTTGGACGTGACCGCGACACGGCGTACTTCGACATCGAGTTTGTCGAAAACGCCGTAACCGCACACGAGTTCGTCACGGCCACCGCCGACCACGCTGCGATCGAGCGAATGTTTCGCTCGCTGGTGAAAGCCATGACTCGGCTCCATTCCGTCCGCTTCGCTTCCAGCCCAGAGGCTATTGACCTGTACATCTACGAGGAGGTCGAGCGCAAACTCGCACTATGTGAGGGTAACCCCGCCTTCGACCGCTTCGCCTCGTTCGAGTCGATTATCTTCAACGGCGTTGAGCTCCCACCGCTGTCGCGCCGGATGGCGGAGTACAAACGTCTCGCAAGAGAGCACTATCAAGAGAAAACCGAGTGCTTCACGCATGGCAACCTGACGCTGGAGAACGTTCTATACGTCCCACAAGACGACCGGATCGTGTTCGTCGATCCGTACGAAGAGAATGTGATCGACAGCACGCTCAATGAGTACTCTCAGATTCTACAATCATCTAACGCCTATTACGAAGTATACAACATCGGCTGCCCTCGTGTTCACAGCAATCGTATCGACCATACGGTCGCGCGGAATCCCGGCCTCGATCACTTCAATCATCTGTTCTTGAAATGGCTGGCGGAGCGCCTCGACGCCAGCGCAGCGATCTCCGTACGGTTGCTTGAGGTTTCCCAATTCATGCGCATGCTGCCCTTCAAGATGGAGATAGACGAATCAAAAATGGCGCTGTTTTATGCCCTTGGCTCGTACCTGTTCGACCGGCTCGCCCGTGACGTCGTCTCAGCCAGTCACCACGGAGGACTGGATCCCGTCATCGCCTTGGGCGTAAACGCGCCAGCATTTCACGGAGTCAGCGCATGAGCAACGTGCCCGCCGCCACCGAGACTACCCCCACCAGCTCCGACGACCCCGCACAGGCCGCGCCACCCCGCGCGGCTGAGCCGGCGGACGCCTTCCGAGCGTGGACGGTGCGAACCGAACTGCCGGTCTCCTTTCTCATCAAACGATCTCCCGACATATTTCATCCAGAGAACCTGGATCTGCTTCGAGTCGGGCCGCTGGTAGCCGGCAGCCGCCGCCTGATCGTCGTGGACGCCGTTGTCGCAAAGATATACGGTCATCGTATTGAAGCCTACTTCGATCACCATAGTCTACATTGCGAAATACTCCCCGTAGATGCCGGTGAGATCAACAAGTCTCCGGAGACGCTGTTCGAGGTCATGGGTCGAATGGAGTCATTCGGAATCCTTCGAAGAAGCGAGCCTCTCATTGTCGTAGGGGGTGGCGTCGTCCTCGATGTCGCGGGCTTGGCTGCTAGCCTCTACCGGCGTGGGGTGCCGTACGTTCGGGTGCCGACTACCCTCATGGCCATGGTCGATGCCAGCGTCGGGGCCAAGTCCGCCGTCAACTGCTTTGACCGACGCAATCGCGTCGGTGCCTACTACCCACCGACCGCGGTGTACATTGACAACACCTTCGTGATCAGCCAAGAGCCCCGCGAGATCAGCAACGGGGCGGGCGAGATTCTGAAGATGGCCGTCGTGCGCGACCTTGCGCTGTTCGAGCTACTCGAGGAACACGCGCACAGCCTGATACTAGGCAAGTTTCAGGGGCGCGGTGCTCCCATCCAGGTCATGGACCTCGCCGTGGGGGACATGATCGAGGAGCTACAGCCCAACTTATGGGAACGGAACCTCGAGCGACTGGTTGACTTCGGCCACTCGTTCAGCCCCTTGGTGGAGATGCGAGCCTTGCCAGAGCTGCTGCACGGCGAAGCGGTCGCGCTCGACGTGTTGTTCTCGTGCGTTCTCTCTCACCAGCGAGGGCTTCTGTCCCGGGCGGAGCTCGAGCGCGTCTTCGCCGCAGCGCGGTCACTTGGACTGCCAATATTCCACCCACTGTTCGGCGACGACGAAGTCTTAGCCGAAGCGCTCGCGGACACCGTACGTCATCGCAACGGTTCCCAGAACCTGCCACTGCCGACAGCCATCGGAACCTCGGTTTTCGCCAACGACATCACGTTCAACGAGATCCGGCTCGCCGCACGTAGCTTTCGCGGCTACTCCCAGAGACTATGACCAGCTCATATACAGCGAGAGATGAGCGCTATGACGCCATGCACTACCGGCGCTGCGGCCGAAGCGGACTTCGTCTCCCTCCGCTTTCTCTCGGCATGTGGCAAAACTTCGGCGGGATCGACCCGTTTGACGAGGTACGAGCGAAGGTTCTCCACGCATTCGACCTTGGCGTAACTCATTTCGATTTTGGTAACAACTACGGAAAGCCACCGGGCTCTGCCGAGGCCGTATTCGGTCGCCTCCTCCGCTCGGATCTTCGTTCTCATCGCGACGAACTCATCGTTTCCACCAAGGCTGGCTATCGCATGTGGCCCGGGCCTTACGGAGAATTCGGTTCAAGAAAGTATCTTATTTCGAGCCTCGACCAGAGTCTGCAGCGCCTAGGACTCGACTACGTAGACATCTTCTACTCCCATCGCTTCGACCCTCACACGCCCCTCGAAGAAACGATGGGAGCGCTCGAACAGATCGTCCGCCGCGGAAAAGCGCTGTACGTGGGAATCTCGTCATACTCGGCCGAGATGACCATCAAAGCCGTCTCGCTCCTCCGTGACGTCGGCATCCCGTGCCTGGTTCACCAGTCGTCCTACTCGATGGTGAACCGATGGCCGGAAGAACGGCTGTTCGATGAACTCGATGCGGCGGGAGTCGGGTTCATCGCCTTCACGCCACTCGCACAGGGCCTCCTCAGCGACAAGTACACGGGGGGTGTCCCCGCGGGTTCACGAGCGGCGCAACCGGGCTCAACGATTCCCGCCAGTCAGTATCATGAGGGACTGCGGCGAAGCATCGCTGGGCTCGCCGAGATCGCCCGACGCCGCGGCCAAACACTGGCCCAGATGGCGATTGCCTGGGTGCTTCGTCGCCCCCAAGTAACGTCCGCTCTGGTCGGCGTGCGCACCTTGGCGCAAATCGATGAGAACGTCGCGGCGACCACCAACCTGTCGTTCTCAGAGGACGAGCTGGCCGCCATCGATCGATTCGCTACGGACCAGGGGATCAACCTGTGGGAGGAGTCAAGCTCGCACCGAGGGGAGAGCCTCCCGCCACGGAGGCGTACCCAAACGTCTCCTCCATCCCTGCCAGACGCCTCGGCCACACGCAAGCGCCCCGTAGAACCCGTGGTCCGTGAACGGTGTGTTCTCTGCGGCGCCTCGCACCTCGACGCGCTGACCACGTTTCCGGACTTTCCCGTCTACGTTGGGTGCGCCAATCAACCCTGCGAGGACGATGTCGCCATGGACATGCGCTGGACCATCTGCCGGGCCTGCGGAACGATCCAGCTCGACCGCCTGGTGCCGCTCTCGCTCCTGTATCAGGACGGTCACAATGAGGCGGTCGGCGAGCTGTGGAATCGGCACCATCGACGCTTTGCCGAGTTCGTGTTGCGTCACGGCGGTACGCAGCGCCTCGAGATCGGCGGAGCAAACGGCGTGCTGGCGCGGATGGTCCGAGAACGGGATCAGACCGGGAGATGGCTGATCGTCGAGCCGAATCCAAGGCCGACCGCCGCGATTCCCAACACAGAGATCCAGCGAACGCTATTCGATGAGGCCTACGAGGCCCCCTTCCCCATTGACACGGTGGTCCACTCTCACGTCATGGAGCACTGGTACGACCCGATTCAAACTCTCGGTCGGATCTCGCGGCTACTCCCAGTTAGCGGGCGAATGGTGTTCTCGATTCCCCCAATGAAGGCCATGCTAGAGGCCAAGCACACCAATTGCCTCAACTTCGAGCACTCCTACTATCTCAGCGAGGCGGCCGCGGAGGCGGTTGTCGACGCATGTGGTTTCGCGATCTTGGCGAAAGAGCACTTTGATCCGGTCGGCATCTTCTACGCCTGCGAGAAACGCGGTGAAGGCGCAAGGCGCCCAGTTTTCGATCATCTCGATGAGAACCGAAGCCTGTTTGACGCTTTTCTCGGCCATCACCGCGCCCTCGTCGACCAGCTGCAGGCTCGCCTCGAATCACACGACGGGCCGGCGTACATCTTCGGAGCCCACATCTTCACGCAGTACCTTCTGGCATTCGGCCTGCGTGAAGACCGATTTGAAGCGGTGCTGGACAACGGCCCCGGAAAAATCGGCAAACGTCTCTACGGCACTCGGCTATGGACACAGTCTCCAAAGGTCCTCGCGGGGCAAGATAACGCAATGGTGGTGCTGAAAGCCGGGGCGTATGACTCTGAGATCCGGACGGACATCCACGAGAACATCAACCCGAACGTGACGTTCATCTAGTGGTGGCGACGTTCCTCGCGACACAATCCGACCTGGACCAGCTCCCGCGCACTGCGTTCGGCGCGTCCCTTCCGGGTCAGGACGCACTATGGATCTCGAGCCCATCTTGTCCGCTCAGGCGCCAAGTACCGAGCTTCGTCGATAACGAGCAGTATCTGACTGCGACCCATCGTCACGACGCTTGGCGCGACGATCCGCATCACTGTAGCGAAATAAGCTATGTGGTGCTTCACGACGCACAGATCGTCGAGGAGTGGC
Source organism: Myxococcales bacterium FL481 (assembly GCA_006508105.1). Classification (GTDB taxonomy): domain Bacteria; phylum Myxococcota_A; class Polyangia; order Nannocystales; family Nannocystaceae; genus FL481. The sequence continues at coordinate 19,754 of QKPP01000125.1, forward strand.
TCGTTCTCGATCGGCACCGGCGGTGGTTTTCGCCTCTGATTCCCCCATTCCCGAGATCGCTCATGGAAGCCCGTGGGGTGCTGCCCGGGGAGGGTTCGCCGCCCCGAGCCAGGGTTCGGCACGACCGGACGCATCACGTTTCTGGTGACACGGTGCTGCTTCCCGTGACGTCCCCTTCGATCAGCCACCTGCTTTTTGAGGGGCTCGGTTGTCTCGGCCAGTTCTCCGGATTGAGCCCGTCGATACTGCTTCTGACGCACCTGCCAGCCGCATTCGTAGAGCTCATTGAGCGGACGGGACATCATCGAGATCGAGTCTTGAGCCGCGAGCCGACCCGGCAGTTGTTCAGTGCCGAAGCAAGAGCGACCGCTTGGCACTTCGATCGGTTGATTGTACCGATCTACTCTTTTGGCCTGCACCCGGGCATGGCGCCAACGTTCGAACGAATCAGACGCTCCAGCGACCCCGGAACTGAATCGGAGCTACTGTACGTGTCTCGCTTCGACGCACTCAAACGTCGGGTGATGCTCAACGAGGACGAAGTAGCCGCAACCGTGGAGAAACTCGGATTCCGCGTGCTCGTGTGCTCCGACGTCCCCGAGAGTGAGAAACTCGCTGAGTTCGCGTCGGCGAAACTCATTGTGGGACCACTTGGTGCGGGGCTCTACAACTGCTTGTTTTCATCTATTCAGACGCGCATCGTCGCGCTGGCGGCGGGACTGTACATCCCTCATTTTCTGAGTCTCTGTGCAAGCCTCAAACAGCAGAAATACGGTCTGTTCTACGGTCCGGAGTTTCTCTCGTACGACCCTCATGGCCAACGAGGGCGATGCAACAACTTCGTCGTGAACGTGCCTCAGCTCGAGCGACGACTCACCCACCTGCTAGACCGCTCGGAGTAAGCGTTGCACATCGTCGAATTTCTCCAGCAGCTCTCGCTGAACGGACCCCACGACGGACCTGCCGCCACGGTTCGACCAGGCGAACCAGCGTTCGATCGCTACTTTCGTCGGCTATTTGCGGAGATCGGATCACATTGGAACGCAGCCCAGTACGCCCTCGCTTGCCTGACGAACTTTGGCGTACAGCAACTAAGCATGCGCAACACCCCCAACGAAGGGAATCAGATGTTTTTGCAGATTGGTTGCGTCGATGGCAGTGATTTCGGTGCCGCGATGGTCCGCAGCACCTCGGTCAAAGGGCACCTGCTGCCACTCGGTTGCGACCAAGCCGGCCTCGCGCCCTCGCTGGATAGCCTTGCTCGACCCCCGACGAGATTCCCTCGATCACTCAGCCTGAGCCCAACCTACTCGCACGAACTCGTTGACGAGTATCTGGCGCGCACGGAACCTTGCCTGGGTTTCGTCGCGTTGGTCTGCCTCGGGGAACCGGACCACTACCTCGGCGCATTGCGGGCGACCTGGGCTCGGCTGCATGATCACGCGGATTTGATAGTCATGGCCTCCCCAGTCACCCTTGGACGAATACTGAAACGCGATACAGCCACGCACGTTCGCAGCTTCCCGAACCAAGACGCCGGGTTAGGCCTCGCCGTGGTGCAAAAGCGCCGAGTCGACTATTCGAAGCTCTTGGACGCGCCGTAGAGCGGCAATGAGCTGTCTCACGGCGCACCTGCTGTCTTTTCGCATGCCTTCGCCCCCCTCGCAGTACAACAAGTTCGAGGGGTTGACGCGGCTGTCAGTCTCGCCCGAAATACCATCACCGTCGCCGTCCGGGCCCGCAGTCGCGCACCCCGCTCCCTCGGTCACACGAACGTCTCGCCCGCACCGGCCCCCAGTGCGGACGCAACGATCAGCCTACCCGCGGTTCGGACCGGACTGCCGATCGACCTGCCGTCGTGCGACCGCTCGTGTGCAGCACGCTCGAGGGTCTCCGAAAGCGAACACAGCACGGTGGGAAGCCGATTCGCAGGCCCGGTCGAGGCGCGTTCCCACCTCGTGCCAGTTAGTTCTTCCCGGGCCCGCCGCAGATGGCGCTGGACCAACCCGCTGGTACGTCGATGGGCTGTTGCCGTGGTGTGAACGGCGACGGACCGTCCGCGGGCGCGGGCCGCCGCCCCGGGGGACGCCTGCCCGCGCGATACTGCCAGTTGCGATCGCGCAGCGTGCAGACGACGAAGGGCAATGTCTAGACGGCTCTCCCACAGCAGTGCTGCGCGATTACGCGCAGCTGTCTACGCCTACGCTGATGCCCATTCGTCGACTGTCGTGCTTTCTGCCTCGCGAGACTCCGTTCTACGCGAACCTGTTGCGCCAGATCCAGCGAGGTTTCGAACAGTGTGGAATCGAGTGCTCGGGGGCGCTTCGGTTGCTCGACCCGGCCGAGCTGCGGCAATGGTGCCGCGAGGTTCGCCCCGACGTCGTGCTCGAGATGAATCGTGCGCGCAACGCCGCCGAGGGACTCCCACCTGACGTCAAACACATTGTGTGGCTTGTGGACCTTGCGGGCCGCCCCGCGGACGACTATCGGGGGAGTGACATCACGTACTTCTTCGGTCCGGCCTGGGGCCTGGACATCTCTCATGAGGGGTATCGACGCTGCCTCGTGCCGGGCAGCTGCGTCGACGACTATCCGCATCGACCGGCCACGCACGAGTTTGAGTTGTCGTTCGCTGGTCATATTCCTGGACCATGGACGCCGGAAGAACTCGAACGCGACCTAACATCGAACCCAGGCGAGCTGTCGTTCGGTGAGTTCCTTCCGGCGTATGAATGTCGTCTGCACGAGATCTGGGACGCGCCACTTGCGCTGGACGACAACCTCCACCACGGACTCCGATACTCTAGGAAGCGTGTGCGCCGCCCCGACAGCCGCTGGAACCCGCTCACCGTCGCCAAGGAGGTCGTTACCAGGCTATGCGGCGGCGAGCTGAATCTCGCGGATGATCGGCTGCGCTACGACGTCATCGAGCGAGCTCGAAGGCACCTCAACCGCGGTGGTCTGGCTCAGGCGATGCTTTCGACCGGTCGCAGCGTCGCTTTCTACGGCTCGTCAACCTGGAGCGAGTGGTCCGCGTTCGCCTCGAGCTATCGAGGTTGGCTGGAGGGCCCACGACAACTTGGACCGGCGTACGCTGGATCGACGATCAACATGCATGAGGGCGAGGGCGTGCACTTTCGTTCGATGGACGTGATGGCCACCGGCGGCTTGTTGGCTTTTCGCCAGACGGCACGCGACAGCTCGCCGGGCGGCATCGCATCGATGTTCGAGCCCGGCGTGCACTACCTGCCGTTCAAGATCGAGGAGCTTACGGAGGCTGTAGGGTCGTGGCTCGACCAACCCGACCGGCTGAACAGTATTCGCCACGCGGCTGCGACGGAGATCCGGGCCCGTCATACGTGGCGCCATCGGGCGGAGTCCATACTGGTCGACCTCGACCGGGTTGGCTAGTCTCGTAGCCCTCCGCCGAGACCACCCCGCGGTCGACTACTCGCTTCGCCGCTGATACCGCGGCTGCCCACGCGATAGGCTGGGATAGTCGTGCGGTTCCTTCTGAAACACTGCAATTGACTGTACCCGCCGCGCCCCGTCAGCGGTCACATAGAAGAACCGACGAACCGTGATGCGAACTTCGGGAAACGTCTCACTGTGGGCGACCATTGCGGATTCAACCAAATCCGGCTCCCCCTGCACGATCACGTCGGCGTACGAGTGAAGGCACCGCCAGACTAGCGCTAGCGCTTCCGTGTAAGCGGAGGCCGATCTCAGATCGACAAGTGACAGAAGACCGATCGAGGGCTCCTCAGCCAGGAGATCGCTCAGCGATGTGGCGATTCGCCGCGGCTTCGCACTCCAACTTGTCTTGATTTCGCCTACCAATTCGTCGTAGGCTTCGAGTCTTTTGCCCTCGGGGGCCAAACGTCCGCGGACCTGCACGTTGTCGATCAACCCGAAAGCAAACTCGTGACCGTCCAAGGCCCCCACTTGCGCAAACATCTGCCCGCCTTCTGGAGGGAATCGACGCATTGTCAGTTGGTGAACACCGAAGCTATGCAAGCAACACAAGATGTAGTTCTTGGTTCGAGCCCTGCTTACGAGCGGACCGAGAGCACGAGCGTAGTAGTGATCGAACGCATCGTCAGCCAGGTAGATGTCCAGGATCTCGCATCGCTCGGCTGCTTCAGCGTCGTCACCGAGCAAGCCTCTTTTGTACTCGCTGCCTTTGCGCGCCTCGATGCGCTCGAAAAAGGTTTGGATATGCATGAAGACGAACTCCCGTTAGCGAATCCGATCTAGGAGGCTCCCCACACGTCGTTCCAACTGCGGGACGTCCAGTACAAAATCACAGCATTCGCCTTTATGTCCCCGCGCGTCGTACGACATGAAATCCGGACCCATGAAGACTCCGTGACGAAACCCGCCCATGCTGGCAAGCAGTCTCGGATGCGAGAGATCAAAAGCACCTCCGTTGAGAAGAACGTTACAGTCGAGGGAATGCCCGCAAAAAGCGCTGTAGAAGTTGGCGGCACCATTTGGCTGGACCATGAGCTTGGCTCCCGTGACGTACGCAATCTTTTCGCGTTCGCTCAACTCGCTGAACTTGAGCACGGAAAAGCCGTTGCGCGCCATCATTTGGACAACTTCGTCCTCATTGAGCATGACACGCAGGCTCCTTGAATCCTGCCGCGAGATGTAGATCAGCCTGTCTGCTTTTGGAGGAACCCCCAAACGCATCACGCCGAACATTGGCATGTGAACCGGGCAAATCCTAGCGGTGTAGTACGGAACGATAAGTCGGTCAAACGTCCAACACTCGGCATCGTGTAGACGCCCCTGCCCGCGCGGGTCCCAGCTCTTTTCCAGGCTGTTGTCTCGCGCGAATCCCAGCATCTCAAACAGCTGATGAAACGCGTCCCAGGGGGACACGTGGTAGATGAGTTTGAGCGACGCCCCCAGAAGTGGCGCGACGTTCACGAGGGCCTCGTAGAAGAAGTGACTGATGTGCGCCGCCCCCATGTTCAGCAGCAGGCTGTCGCCCGACACGTGCCGCGTCGAGTCGAATGTCAGGCGACCGGTTGCACCCTCGCGCGAGCTACCGTCGGCGGGCTTTCGCAGATCTTCCACGTAGTGCGGGATCAACTCCGGGTAATGCCGATCGTGCCGGTCGAGCAGCATCCAGTTATTCACTAGCTTGGCGTTGTGCAAGATGGCGTACGCGACCGGAGGGTACTCGGCCTCGGTTACATACCGCAGGTAGCGTGCGACCTGATTGCTGGTGTGGTGTACGTTGTCGATGAACTCGGGTATATGCAGAGGCATCATCCCGCTCGGTTCATACACCCAAATACGGTCTTGATCGCTTTGCGAGCCGAGCCCCAGCTCTGCGCTCAGCGGCAGGGCTTCGGTGCATTCCGTGCGAACCTGGTACTCAATCTCTGGCATGGACCCCTGTCATGCGACACGCCGCGTGTCGCTGCCGCCACAGCGGAGTTTGCACCGTAGTTCGGCCAGCATCACCTTGGTACGTTGAACATAGGTATGGTCACGCGTGACCCGGGCATGCCCCGCCCTCACGAACGCTTGGCGCCAAGATTCGTCCGTGAGAGCGCGACGAATCTTGGTCACCATATCGTCGAGCGATGTAAACAAGCAAAGCTCTCGCTCAGTATCGAGATGCTGGCCCACCCAGTCCACGTTGTGTTCATCGGAGTGGTGCTTATCACTACGCGCCAACACAAACCCCTTCGCGCACATCGCCTCCAACACCCGCGGATGCATATTACAATTCTGATTGACGTGCAAAACCACCTTGTGGGTGTGGTACATATCCCGCAATGCCGCGCCCGGGGTCACAATCCCCTTCGCGTACGCGGCGTACTTCTCACGCTCCCGCCAGCCGCGACCGTACAACGCGAGAGGTAGCCCGGCATCGATTACCGCATCGGCGATCTGCGTGCGGTCGGCGACTCGCGTCATGAGCAACGCCTGATAGTAGAACTCCTCTCGCCGGCTCTCGGGCACGTTCACGCCAAATTCCTCGATCGCCAGGTCGACCACGCACCGCACCCAGTCCCGACCACGTGGCACTTCGGGCAGTGATTTGTAGCGATCGATGAGAAAGTCACTGAACCCGGGCGAGAACTCGAAGTCCACCGGCACGTCAAGATGAGTAGCGAAGGCGACCACGTCCTTGAGGGGCAGATCCTCGTCCGGTACCGCGAACCGTGCCGGCGAAGCCGCGAACGGAAGGCAGTGGGTATGGGGATACCCGAGGTCCTCGTAGAGGCGACACAGGCCGTGGCTCCACGGAAACGTGAGATCATAGTCCCCCAGCCGGGCGATGGTGGCGGGGGCGCTGAGATTCGGGACCTCGTCGAGAATCAGGGTCAGGCAAGGCAACGTGGGCGGCAGGACTCTCGGCACCTCGGCCCGCAGGTGGTCCGCCATGACCAACACATCGGGGTGCGACTCCGCCACGGACACTGCGATCAGATTCCCCACGTACTCGCGCGGATCCCCCTCGACGAGCAAGGTGCACTCGTGGCCCAGCTCGCGAAAGCCGGCGATCAAGTCTTGCATCACATACTGCAACACTGTGGTGCGAATGGAGCACAGCGCCCATATCCGCAAGGGCTCGCCCCGTTCGAGTTTTCGCAGTGTGTCTTTGGCTCGCGTCTCGGTGTGCCGCGCCTGGATGACCTCGATGGCCGGGTAGAGGCAGTCGTGACTGATCCCCACACCGAGAACGTTTCCGCTCACCTG
>QKPP01000301.1 GCA_006508105.1 Myxococcales bacterium FL481
GCGACATCGGAGCGGTGCCTCGTCGGCGGCGCACGGTGTCGTCATCCGGCGGCCCGAACCGAGCCGGTCCCCGCGGTGGCCGAATCCTTCGTCAACGCGGGGGCTCTAACCCTGGGCGAGGGAGTCTCTATGCTTCGAACCTGTACCAGTTGTGGCAAAAACAACCGCCTACCGGCTGCGCGAGTGGCCGACACGGGCCGGTGCGGCGCGTGCAAAGCCGAGCTCCCGGCGCTTGCAGAGCCGCTAGACGTCGACAGCGCGGAATTCAAGGAGATCGTCAGCACGGTGAAGGTGCCCGTATTGGTCGATTTTTGGGCCGGATGGTGCGGCCCGTGCCGTATGGTGGCGCCCACGGTGAGCCGGGTCGCGCGCGATCTTGCCGTGAAGGCGATCGTGCTCAAGGTCAACTCCGAGCGCCATCCCGACCTCGCCCAGCTGTTTCGAGTCCGTGGTATCCCGAACTTCGCCGTGCTCAAGGACGGAGACCTGGTCCTTCAGCAGTCGGGAGTCGTCAGCCATCAGCAACTCAAGCGTTGGCTCACTGAAGCGACGTAGTCGCTCCCGGCGTTGCCGTCTTGCGCGAAATCCGCTTCGCCGCTACGAACCCTCCGCGCTTTGTTTGGCTCTTACGCGTGGGGAAGGAAGAAAGCCATGCAAAGAAACGAAGCAAACTGGGATCGCATCCTCCGACTCGGGCTCGGCATCGGCCTGCTCTTGCTGGTCTTCGTCGGGCCGCAGACGCTGTGGGGTCTCGTGGGCCTCGTCCCGCTCCTGACGGGGGCTACGGGCTACTGCCCGCTTTATCAACTCGTGGGTCGGGGCACGTGCAGCCCCGCCAACAACTGAGGAGATCAACGATGGGCATGCCAGCAATGAAATGCGAACGAGCCATGCACGACAATGACGCGCTTGCGCGCCTACCCGAGGCGCCAAAGAGCGGGGGCTTCGGCGTGCGAACCGAGATCGCCGTGCACAAAACGCTCAAGCAGAAGATGAACGGAGCCTGCAATCCCGCGCTCGTTCACCGTGCTCTCGAATCCGACGTGAATGTCGGTGTCCGGCTACCTTGCGATGTGATCGCCTACGAAGCAATCGACGGGCACACCGTCGTGTCGGCCGTCGAGCCCATCGCAGCGATCGGATCGTTTGGTGGCGAACAAGCCGTCGCGTTCGCGAGCGACGTCAAAGAGAAACTCTCTCGCGCAGTCGAGAGCAGCAGAGGAGACGCGTCATGACAAACTTCACCGTCGCCATGCTCATTGTGGGCGCGGGGCTGATCATTTATCGGCTGCGCGGCGCCAGCACAATCACGGGTGAGCAGGCCAAGCGACTCGTGTCGTCCGGTGCAACCCTCATTGACGTCAGAACGCCGTCGGAGTTTTCGTCCGGTCACATTGATGGCGCAATGAACATTTCTGTGGATCAGCTCGCGGAACGGCTTGCCGACGTTGGTGACCGCTCTGGCGCGGTGGTGCTCTATTGCGCCAGCGGTGCACGTAGCGCCCGGGCCAAACGCATCCTCGAGCGCGAAGGGTTCTCGAATGTGAACAATCTCGGCGGGATGTCCCGCTGGGGCTAGCGGGGCGGCGCCGACCGTGCGGGCCTTGTGCGCTTGGCGTGGTGCCCGCGTGACGGTGCGCCGGAGCAGCGCGAGCGCTGCTCGGTTCCGCTTCTCGGCCGCGTCCCGACCCTCGTACCGGCTTGACCCGGTGGCGCCACTCCAACCGCGACGAGGGTCTCCTGGCTCCGGGAATTCGCCATGCGCCAATCCCGAGGTCGTGCGCTCGATCTGCGCGTGCATGACGACGCCACGGAATTGAATCGCCTCTTCGCCGAACTACCTCGTAGGTCGTCCGCGGTTCCGCGCGGAACCAGAAACAAGGAGTCCTTCGATGAATGACCGCACGCATTCGAACCTAGATCTCTCCGCCCTCGCCGAGGAGCGCGCCTCTGCCCAGTCGATCAGCGATCTGGTCACAAATAGCGAATTTCTTGATCGCTTGCAGTTGGGTGATTCCATTTTCACTCTCCTGCGGCAAACCGTGAGTGGCACCTACAAGAGCAAATGCCCAATCGGCGATAAGACCACGCTCGAGCTGCGCGTCGATGTCGACGGTCGGCGGCCGCAGCACCGCATCAGCGGGGATCTCTTCGAGGAAACGCCGTTGTTTGGAGGGTTCCCGTTGCGGCCCCGTGCGGAGGGGATGGGACCGGGGGCCAGCGCGTTCAGGCAAACCACCGCGCTCAACATCGCCACATACACTCGCTACGAGCGCTCGTTCGTGGTCGAAGTGGTCAGTCGGGCGGCCGAGGGTGGAGAACTGGTGCTTACCGGCCCGGTTGTCTACTACGATGATCCTGCCGTCACCGACGAGACGCTCGAGGTTCGGATCAAGCGGGTGCCGCTGCATGCGCCCGCACCGGACGCGCTGGCGCGGATCTACAAAAACGGCCGACTGATCAAAACCTACTTGTGTCCGAAGCTGAGCCAGCACTACCGCAAGGTGACGCTCGAGATCGATCGCTATATCGGCACCACGTATCCGCCGGAAGCTCGGACGGACCTCGATCCCAACCCGGGCGGTTTGCCCGACACCCTGAGCACGGCCAACGTGTTTGCGCGATCGGGTATCGATATGACGGTGAACGAGGACGACGTGCTCAGCGATCCCGACAGCGACGATGCCGGGACCAACTGGGACGAGGGCGAGCTGCACGACCTGATGGAGGATAACTTCGACCGCTTCGCTAATCGACTGCAGTGGAACCTGTACGGGGTGGTCGTCCCTCGCTTCGGCGACCCAGACTACGCTCCTTCATACTACGGGATCATGTTCGACTGGGGCGGCTGGCAGGCAGGGGACGCGTTCTTGCGCCAGGGAACGGCGATCGCGCTCGAGGCCATCCAAGGCCGCGTATCGGGCGAGCTATACGATGGTGCCGACAAGCAGAACCGACTGGTCCTGCAGACCTTCATTCACGAGATCGGTCATGCATTCAACCTGCCGCATAGTTGGCGACGCAGCGCGAACCCGGACTCTGCGTCCGAGTCGTTTATGAACTACCCCTGGGGCTATACCGGGGGGAGCGGGGGCGAGGAGCAGTTCTGGGCCGATTTCCGCTGGGAGTTCGACGACGAGGAGCTGATCTGGATGCGTCACGGCAACCGCAACGACGTGATCTTCGGGGGCAAGGACTGGATTGGGAACAACCTCAGCACATACACCGAGCCGCAGGGCATGGTCGAACAAGGGGGGATTCAGCTTCGCCTCCGCGCACCGGCGGTAGTGGATCTCGCGCAACCCATCCGGGTTGAAGTTGAACTGACCAACACGTTGAAAGTGCCGGTCACGCTCGTCGACCGGCTGCAACCAGAAGATGGACTGTTGACGATCTTCATTCGCACGCCGCAAGGCGAACACATTCGCTACGTCCCACCCGTAAAGCGACTCAAAGCACCGGGCGACGAGGTCGAGCTCAAGCCGGGCCACTCGATCGGTGACAGCATTATGCTCAGCTATAGTGCAAAAGGCGCTCATTTCTCCGCGCCTGGGGAGTACGGCATTCGTGCGTACTACGGCCGGGAAGACGAGCAGGCGCTGATGTCCCCCCGCTGTCGCATGCGGGTGGGTGCACCTTACAGCCGAGGGTCCGACGAACTAGCCCACCTGCTATTTGATGCGCGCGTGGCCAAGTTCATGTATTTCGCTGGCAGCGAGCGCAATCGGGCGGCTGCCTCCCAGCTCGAAGAGGCGTGCGAGCGCTTCGAGGGCACGCACCCTGAGATTGTACGCCATATCCAAGTCTCCCTCGGTCGACACCTCGCCCGCGACTTCAAGCAAGTCCGGCCCAAGGGCCAAAAGCGGGGCGTACACCTGCGTCGGGCTGACCTCAGCGCAGCCACGAAGTACCTCAAAGCTGCCCTCAGTCCGGTTGCACGCACGGGCCAGCCCGCGCTCGACGGCACCCTCTATGGCAGCACCGCACAAGGGCTCGCCCGGGCGTACGCGCGGCAAGGGCGGGACAAAGAGGCGAAGAAAGCCCTCGAGGCGGCCATTAACTACCTTGAGGGACAACCGGTGGCCCGGCGGGTACGGGCTGGCTTGCAGGCGGACATCAAACAGCTCAGGGGCCCAGGGCAAGGGCAACGAGGGTAGGTGTGTCGGGGCGGGTGACGATCAGGGCGAACACCCGCGCACTCGTCAGAGCAGATCAAGCTCGCTAGGGGATCGACGATCGGGAGTTCCACGTACTGCACACCCACCCCTCCACCAAGGTTGAGCGGGTTTCATCGCGCCTCTACTCCTGGACGTAGCGGGCGGTCCAAAGAACCGTGTCCTGGGCACTAGAGTCGACCCAGACGGCGGTCGTCTGTCTGGTCGGCCGAATCGGCGTCGGGAGAAGCCACATCGCGCAGGCGAGCGGTCATCGTGCCGGCCAGGGCGGTTACGACGTCATCTGTGCATCGGCGCTTCAGATACTCGCGGTGCTCCGCGCGGCGAGCATCTGATGGAAGTCATGACGGCCGCCTCGCTCGGTACATCGATGTCGATCTGCTGATTGTTCACGACCGCAGCCTGCGTGGCCTGCCGGCGGACGGGTCGATCGGGCGGCTGGGAGTGACAAGACATAGAGCAAAGTCCTCTCCTCTCGGCATCTTCGGGCGGCGTTAGGGGCCTCACGTGCGGCGTGAACCCGTGTGGGGCGCCGAGACCACCGCGTCGACGACGGACGCAACTTCGCGCGTCGGGGCAGACGCGGAGCCCGGGACCACGGGGCCCGATCAAGGCCCCGCTGACACCGCTGGGGACAGGCCCGGAGCTGTGTTTGGTGGTCGTGGCTCGCCGAGCAGCGAAATCAAGCCATTGGCGAGGTCGTGGCGCCAGTTCAAAAAAGCATGGCCGCCGTTGTACTCTCGATGCTCGACCTCGTAGCCTTTCAACTCAAGGATGTCACGCAACTGACGATTGGTACCGACAATGCCAGCTCCGAGATCGTACAGCCCCGCGCTCAAATAGAACCGAATCGGTAGTCGCGGAGATGCCTTGTAGTCTAAGATCACTTTGCCATCTCGCTTTGGGTAGATTGGCCAGTTTTCTTCAGGGTCAGCCGTAATCCAAAACGAGCCCGACTGGGACAGCACACCACCGATTCGATTGGGGTGTCTCCGTGCCGTGTTGGCGGCAGCAAAACCGCCGCGACTCAGGCCGGAGACGATGACATTTGTGGGATCAGGCGTCGTCTTGTAGTGTTCCCTGACCCACGGGAGAAGTTCCAGCGCGACAAAATCTGTCATCTGATCGCTGATCAAAAAGCGGTCCCGATCGTCTTCACTCAAGACCATGATGGCAATCGTTGGCGCGATCCTCTGCTCGGCGATGAGGTTATCCAGTATTGTCGGGGCGGGCGTCCAGCCCTCCCATGCCGCGCCATGGTTGGGCTTGGCGGCGTGGCTCATGCCGTCGAAGAAAAAGACGATGTTGCAGGCGACGTCTTCTCGGTAGTTTGCCGGGGTGTAGACCAAAACGGATCGCGACTCGTTGAGGTATTTGCTCGGCAGCTCGAACCTGACGACCTCTCCCGCTGCAACCTCGGGCGACGCCTCGACATAGGGGGACAAAGGGGCTTGGGGAGCGACCAAGGCGGCATCGTAGACATGCTCCATGGTCGTCGCCGCCACTCGACTGTCGCCGGCGGCCTCGATCGTGAACTCGTTGAACCCATAGATGAACATGGCATCGCTTGGGATCTTTTGGGTGCAGTAGTACAAATCCGTTTGCCCCAGCCGCTTGAACCTCAAACCGTAAAAGTCCGGGCCGCCACCTTGCAAAACGAAGGCGGTTTTGGAACTGCCCAACATGAAATAGGTGACCAAGACATGGTCAGGGTCTTCCGCGATCGGCTCGATGATATGCCGCTCCGAAAGAGACGAGACAAACCGTGCGGCCGCGGTTCGGTCTTTGAGCGATGATCTCCACAATTGGTAGAGTGTCTCGGTGGGGTATTCTTTGCGGGCGGCCCGTTCCTCAGACTCGCTCGGTGCTCCGCTTTCGTCCGCTTGCACTTGGCTGGCTTCGCTAGCCTCGCGTGCCGGCGTGAACGGACGTTTCGCGCACGTGGCGAGAGTCATCGAGAGGAGAACGCATGCTATTTCGGATGATCGGGTTAGCATCGCGGCGTCGTTTCGCTCTGCTGGCCGTTTGGAATCGCGCCGAGTTTCTCCAAGACTTCAAAAAGATGCAAGGCACGCTGGACGTCACGTGCTTTGGGTGGGGGATGCATATGAAGGAGTTGTTCGGGATGACGACGTGGGGGGGGCGCAAACTCGGTTGCCAACGAGTCCTCACCAACTGCGCGAAGTTCTCGTGATTGGCGGCGTCCCACCATGCTCCTTGGGTCAGCGTCCAGTCGTGCCGCATCGCAGCGATGATCGTGAAGTTCTCTCCTCAGTTGAGCGGCCGTGGCTCGACCTGCGCGCCCCGTGGGTGGCCCCCAGCCAGTCGCGGACCGCTGCGATCCGGGGAACGGCCCGCAACGCGGGGTGATAGACCAACAGTAAGTCTCGAAATCCCACTTTGGGCACGGCGGGCACCGGGACCAGTCCGGCCGGTTCGGCGATGAGTGGGGTGAGCACGGCCGCGCCGAGTCCCGCGCGGACGAGGGCGAACAGGGCGTTCCAGTTGCTGACGCGCAGGGTGGGGGCCTTCGGCGCGTGGCGCTGAATCCACTGCGTTTCGGGGTACGCCGCCGCGGGGTCGAGCAACTGGATGAAGCGGAGCGCTCGGACTGGGACGTCCGCCAGCGAGGGGGCCACGAAGGCCCGCAAGGGCAAACGCGCGAGGCGGCGGACGAGTAGCTCGGGGTGGTTGGGGGCGACGAAACGCAGAGCCAAGTCCGCTTCGCGTCGTACGAGATCGACAACGGCGGTGCCCATCAACAAATCCAGCTCCAGCTTTGGGTGCGCTTCGAGTAGCGACCCGAGGCGCGGCGCCAGCCAGGTGCTGGCCAGTCCGTCCGGGAGAGCCAAACGCACCCGCCCGGAGACGTCGCCGTGCTCGCCGGTGACGACGCGGTGGATATGGTCCATATGTTCGGCGATCAGCTCTGCATGCGGGATCAGTCGTTCGGCGAGATCCGTGGGACGGATCCCGTCTGGGGTGCGGTCGAGCAACGGGGCCCCGAGCCGTCGCTCGAGCCGGGCCAAGCGTCGACTGGCCGTGCTCTGCCCGAGGTCGAGGGCGTGCGCGGCCCCGCTGAGCGAGCCGTTGGCGACGGCGGCGAGCAGCACCTGCAGGTCCTCCCACGACGGGTCCTCTGATTCCATGCAACGATGATATCCGATATCGGATGGAGGGTATGCTGCCTTGCCGCTGGCCAGCCGATGTTGCATATCGAATACTCGGAGCATGTCTGGTAGCCCGCGACGAACGTTCCCTCCCTCACCAACTGAGGCACGTGTGCTGATGTTACGCGCTCATCCGAATCCCGAGAGCTTCAATCACGCGCTGGCTCGGCGTTACGTACAGGGCCTATTGCGGTCGTGCTTGAGTGTCGACGCGGTGGACATCGATGCGCTCGCGTTCGACGCACGTCTGAAAGGACCGGATTTCGGCGCCCAGCAGCCGCTGGAGCCGGCGCTCGTCGAGCTCCAAGAACAGATCGCCCGGGCTTCGCATTTGGTTGTCGCCGCCCCCGTCTGGTGGGGGAGCGTGCCGGCGTCGTTCAAGGGGATGATCGATCGGGTGTTCTTGCCGGGCTGGGCCTATCGCTATGGGGAGGCGAGCACGCCTGAAGCGGGACTGAAAGGGCGCAGCGCCCGTGTGCTGCTGACCATGGACGCCCCGAGTTGGTGGGATCGCTTCGTCTACGGTCGTAGTGCAAGCCGGCAGCTGGAACGGGCATGGTTGCGGTTCGTCGGCATCGAATCTTATGGCGTCACGCGCTTTGCAGGCATCAAGGACACCGATGCCGCGCGTCGGACCCAAATGCTCGATCGCGCCGAGTCTCTCGGAGCTAGCGACGCCGCCAAGCTGCTGGCCCGATTCCCGCGCGGGCTCGCTAGCTCACATCGGGTCGGTGTGGAGGCGACGACCCCCGCGGGCGGCGTGACTGGGTAGACGGTGCCGAGCGTCTGATGACGCTGGGCGACCGCTCTCGGTGCTCGACGCGGCGG
>QKPP01000150.1 GCA_006508105.1 Myxococcales bacterium FL481
TCGTCGTCGTCGTCGTCGTCGTCGTCCTCGTCGTCGTCCTCGGGAGGATCGTCTTGTGGCGTGTCGCCCGTGGAGCTGTCGCCCGTGGAGGAATCGTCCTCGGATTCCTCACCGGTGCTCGAAGCTTGGGGATCGAAGTCGTCGAAGTCGCCGGACTTGTCGCTCTCGGTGGCGGACTGCGAGAACGCCTCTAGATCACAGGCCGGCGCGGCCCACACGGTTGCCAACAAGACGGTGGAGAAAAGAGCAAATGGGGTACGCATTGGGTTCCTCGGTTCGCGGCCGACCGGCGCGCTTGACCATGAGGAGCCCGAAGCCGCGATACCTTTCAATGACTGACTCTAGTGCGTACGGAGCGCCAGTTACTGCGGTGCGAACCAAAGCGGGTCGACCTCAGCGCGCGCCGGTGGTGCTCCCGGGGCCAAGTGGGTGACCGTGCGGAGGTTGGGCGCCGCGTCCCTCTCGTGGCCATCGTGCCGGTCTGCACAGTCACGCGGCGGGCGGTCATTGGGTGGCCGCTCGCCACGCCAGTTCGACCGCGGGAGCCGGATCCGCGGTCCAGACGCTCGCACGGACGCTCCACGGCGGTCCCGCGCCGGTCCGTCACGCGGGTGGATCGACGACGGCAAGGGCCGCAAGGGCCCGGGACAAAGAGCTCCTGTGCGCGGAGACAGGGCCGAGCGCGGCCGGCAGTGTTGAAGGCTCCGCCGGTCGTCAGGGTGGATGTCGTGCTGGCTATCGGTGATGCAGCGGAGCACGCCGATGATCACCAGGCCGACCGTGATGATCATCGGCTGCGAGCTGCGCCCCCGCGGCCTACTGCCAGCGAAACCAGCGGAGTGCCAGGCCGAAGGGAACGACGGTCCAAACGCCCATCACCGCGAGCTCGGGCCAAAGCGACCACAGCGGCGCGGCTTCATTGACGATGCCTCGCAGCGCGTCGTTGACGGCCGTCAGCGGAAGCACCTTGAGGAACGGCTGCATGACATCGGGGAACCGACTGGCGGCGAAGAACGTGCCGGACAAGATCCACATGGGCATCATGATGAAGTTCATCCAGCCGTTCGCCGCTTCGACGCTTCGCACTCGCGCGGCGATCAACAAGCCGATCGAAGCGAAACACGCCGCGCCCGCGAACGCGACGATCGCCAACGCGAGTGGCGACCCGTGGATCGTCACCCCAAACGCCCAAAACCCCAGGCCGACCAATCCCACCAGCTCCAGGAGCAAAAATACGAGTCGGCTGCCGAGGTAGCCCAGGAGAAAGTGTGAGCGCCGCATGGGGGTGGCCGCGAAACGGCGCAGTAGCTTACGTTTACGCGCCACCACGATCGTGTACCCGATCCCCCACATGCTGCTGCCCATCAAGTTGAGGCCGAGCAATCCTGGTAGGAGAAAGTCGATATAGCGCGAGCCCTTCTCCGAGACCGGGTCATCGACGGTCGCCAGGGCGTCGCGCCGACCGGCCGCGAGCTGTAGGACTTGGTCGACCTCAGCGCGGGCTAGCCGAGCCTCGACGCGCGACGGGTCGTAGCGGTAGGAGACCCCGGACTCGGCCGCGCCCTCGGCTTGGACGACGATTTCGACTTTGGCGGTGCGTAGACGCGATGCGGCTTCGTCTGCGGCGACGACCTCGGCTTCGACTCGGTCGGAGTCCGTCAGGGCGTCGGCCAACCATGACGCGCCGTCGACCACGGCCACCGTGGGCTTGTCCGGCTCGCGCTCGCGAAACGCCAAGCCCAGCCCGATGGCCATCATGACGGGGAAGCCGAAGATCCAAAACACAAACCCGGGCTCGCGCAGGACCTCGCGTACACGAGACTTCGTGAGTTCCACCAGTGGCGAGTAGCGCTCGGTCATCACACAGTCCTCTTGCCGTCAGCGAGGAGCGTCAACTCGTCGCCGCGTGGCGTGGTGGGCTCTCTCATCCGGCCGCTCGATGTCGGCGCAAAGGGTCGTGGCCTCGACCAGCGGCCCAACGTGTCTACTCATCGCGCAAACCTCTTCCGGTCAGCGAGACGAACACATCGTCGAGGGTGGCGTCGTGGGTGCTGAGGTGCGAAAGCTCGACGTCGGCGCGCTGCAGATGCTCGAGTACGGGGGGAAGGGCCTTGGTCATGGCGTCGACGTGCAACACCAGCCGGCGTCCCCGGTTGGTCGTGCTGTGTACCGACGGAAGCGCGCTCAATGCCGCGGCGTCGAGTTCCTGGTCCGACTCGAGTTCAATGAGCTGCGTGCCCCCCAACGCCGCGATCAGCTCGGATGGTGTTCCCGCGGCGATGATCTTGCCGTGGTCGATGATGGCGATGCGATCGCACATGTGCGCCGCCTCCTCCATGTAGTGGGTCGTGAGCACAACCGTGCCCCCATCGCGGCGATACTGCTCGACGATCTCCCAGACGCTCATACGAGCTTGCGGGTCCAGCCCCGTGGTCGGTTCATCCAGAAACAGCAGCTCCGGCTGGCCGACGAGGGCGACGCCAAGCGCCACGCGTTGCTTTTGCCCGCCGGACAGCTGATGGTAACGCGCCTTGCGCTTGGGCCCCAAGGCGAGCATATCGATCACCTGATCGACGCTATGCCCTCGCGGGTAGAAGCTGCGGAACATCCGAATGACTTCTTCGACCGTCAGCTTGTCGGCCAGCTGAGTCTCTTGTAGCACGACGCCGATTCGGCCCCGGATGTCGGCGTCATGGCCCGTGCCCCAGCGCATGCCGAACATCTCCACCACGCCAGAGGTGCACGGCGTCAGGCCAACCATCATCTCGATCGTGGTGGTTTTGCCCGCGCCGTTGGGACCCAGGAGGCCGAAGCACTGTCCGGCCCGCAGTTCGAGATCGATGCCAGCGACCGCCGTGACGTCAGCGTATCGTTTGACCAGGTCGACACAGCGCGCCACGCAGCTGGCCGTGTCGACGGGAATCCGCGCGGACATGAGCGGCAGTGTACTTCGCCCGCGGACGCCGGCCACCACGCCGGGAGAGCGACCTGTGAAGCGGCTGCGGCTCGGGTTTCACGCGGTGACGCGCCGCGCGGGCCTTGAGGCGTTTCGCCTCGCCGACGTCCATGCCGCCATACTTGCGCTTCCACGCGTAGAACGACGCGGGGGTGATCCCATGCTTCCCGCAGAGCTGCTTGACCGGCACGCCGGCGTCAGCCTCGTGCAGGACGGCGATGATCTGTGCTTCTCTTCGGTGTAGGTCTTGCGTTTCACTGGGCCTCCTTGGTTTTCCTCGAGGCTCCAAAACGGCGGCTCGAACCTGCGATCTCAGGCCATGTGGAGCAGGGTGAAGTTTTCCTACATGTTCTGTTGGCTAGGGGAGTTGCCGACGGAATAGGGCGACGCGGCGACGAAGAAACTTCGCTTGGAGGGAGCCAAGCACGGAACCTGGTAGCTCCGAGTCCGTCCTACGGCGAGGCGGTTCTCGCCGGATGTAGCATCAACGGGCGACGATCGTGGCGGATCGCCGATGGTCGAACCCTGCGCGAAGTCGAAGAGGCCGAACGCGACGTCGCCGACGAGTGAACGGCGGTGCGAAGTTTGTATCGGTGGCCTGGGCGTTGGCGGAGTTTCGACTAGCTCCCGATCCCGAGCGATCCAAAGCGGCGGACGGCCGGCGCAGACCAGTAGGGAGCGCGCGAGTGGCAGGGGCCCGCCTGAGGACGGGCGACGCAAACGTCGTTCGCTCGCGTTTTGTCGTTCGGCGTCGACCGCCCGGAAGGTGGGAAGGCAGCCACGTTAAGCAGCGACCGCTACCCATCGGAGCCCATCAACTTCTCAGATCTCGACACGCGTGCAGGTACGCCCCGCACGACCGTTCAGCTTGAGCCCGCGACGGCCGAAAGCGACTCGACGGGCCGCAAGCGGATCGCTTTGCCGAATCTCCCGGCTCTAGCTAGTGGGCGCGGCAGGACTTGAACCTGCGACTTCCACCGTGTGAAGGTGGCACTCTACCACTGAGTTACGCGCCCTCGTGGTGGGAGGCGGTGTTTAGCCGGGTTTCTCGCTCAACGCAACCGCTGCGTGGCGACAGGCGCCAGCCGGGATGCGCAAGCCGGGCGAGTCCCGCCACGTGTCGCGCCCGAGCCGATAGATGGCCATCACAATTGTTTTCACATCCCCCGTCGACGGCGGGACAGCCTGGCCGCAAAATGCGCGGTTGCTCCGCGGCTGGCCGGCGATGCGGCTCTCAACGCCCGTGCGGATTTCCGCGCGGTCGTCAGCGTCGTCGCCGAGCGATCCGCCGACGCGTTTTGTCGACGAGCTCTCGCACACGGCGCGTGCAACCTCCGAAAGTTGGCCTGCTTCAGCGGAGGCCCGGTGGGGCCTGGGTCCGGGGCCGGTCGCGGTGGGTCGCCGCTCGACCACAACGGCGTGCCGCGGGGGAAACCGACGCCGATCGGGCCTAGTCACAGCGGTGGCATGCAGGTGCCGCCCCGCGGCGAGAGCTTGCACCCGGTGGGGCGGCCTGGGAAAGTTCCGCGGCTCGTCGAGCGGGAGCAGTCGCATGACCAAGACCATCGTTTCCACCTCCAACGCGCCCGCAGCCATCGGGCCGTACAGCCAAGGCGTGACCGTCTCGGGCGGTCGCACATTTTACTCCTCCGGGCAGATCCCCCTCGACCCGACGACCGGCGAGATCACCGGTGCGGACGATGTTGCCGCGCAAGCCCGGCAGGTGATGGACAACCTCGCCGGCGTGCTCGCGGCGGCGGAGATGGACTTCGATGACGTTGTTCGGGCGACCATCTACCTCACCGATCTCAGCGACTTCGCCACGGTTAACGAGATCTACGGGGCGCGCTTTCAAGGTCCGCCGCCGGCTCGTGCCTGCGTGCAAGTGGCCGCATTGCCGAAAGGGGTCAATGTAGAGATCGACGTGGTGGCCGTCGCCGACTGATGCCAGTCGGGCAGCTTGGCGAGGTGCGCTCACGGTGGACGGTTGGAGAGGCCGCCCGTCGGTGTCCGCGAAGATGCCCGGTGGCCGCGGCCGGGATCCACGTCGACCAAGCCCGCGTGGCCGCGGCGGTTCGGGCGACACGGGGTCGGCTCGCCGCAACCCACCAGCGCCGCGGCGCCGGGGATGAGATCGCTGCGGGGCGCCGTCGCGGCCCGAGCGGGAGTTGCTAGTGGCGCAAGATCCTCCTCCGACGGTCAGCGGCCCGGCCCCCACGTCGGTGTGGCGCTGGGTCGGTGTGTGGGCGGCTCTCGTCGGATTGTTGACGACGTGGCTCGTGGCGGGCGCGAGTCCCGAGCCACCGAGTGCGCCATCGCGATCCACCGCGTCGAGCACCGGAGCGGACACTGGCTCACCCGAGGGGCTCGTTCGGCGGATCCGCGGTCGCGTGCTGCTCGAGGACGAAGCCGAGCTCACGCGAGACGAGGCGCGCCGCTTCGCCGACGGGAGCGAAGGGACAACCCTCGCACCGGCACCGGCGGGTGCGTGCACCATTCGAGCCTGGCGCGATGGCGGGCTCGTCGGAGATGCCGCGACGTGTGCGAGCGAGGGGGGGTTTACGCTCGAGTTGCGGCCCCTTGAGGCGGGTCCCATCGTCGTCGAACTCTCCGTGCCCGGCCGTTTGCGGGGCACCCTCGACGTGGCGTTGGCGGACGAGTCCGAGGTCAGCTTGCCGCCGGTCGCGTTAGGTTTGGGCTACGAAGTCACCGGCCAGGTGTTGGACGGAAGTGGCTCGCCATTGGCCCATGCCGAGGTCATCGCCCGGCCCAAGCCGGACTACGGCGAGCGAGAACCTTGGCGCGCTGTGTCGGACGCGGATGGCCGCTTTCGCTTCGATACCTTGCCGGTGGGACCGGTCGTGCTGCGCGGCTCGGCGCCGGGCCATGAGTCCAGCGTGGTGGAAGCGGTGGCGCCAGAAGCAGGCGTGGTGCTCATGCTGCCCAGCCTCGTCAGCATCGCCGGACGGGTCGAGTTGCCGCCGGACCTCGCGTGGTCGGACGTCACCGAGCTCGGTGTGTTTCTCGAAGGCTCGGCGGTGTGGCCGCCTCGCCGCGAGTCGGTCGCGTCGCCCGGTCAGTTCGTGTTCGCGGGGGTGCCCGCCGGGGTGTACGCCGTGGAGGCGTCCGCTCGCACCGCTGACGGGCGCTGGTTCGCCGCGGCGCCAGTGCGGGATGTCTCCGGCGAACACCCGGTGGAGCTCGGGCTTGCGCCGGCCCACCGGGCCCGTGTACGGGTGGTGGATCCGTCCGGGGAGCCGGTCGTCGGCGCGCGGGTGAGTCTGGGGGATGCGGCCGTGGGGGTCTTTGGTCGTCGCGGAGAGACCGGGAGCGACGGCGAGGTTCACCTCGGGCCCCTGGTGCCGGGGGCTTACTCGTTGCGCGTGTTTTCGGATCGCCATTTATCGCCGGCTCCCGTGGCCGTGGACGTGATCGATGCCAACGTGGCGCTAGAGGTCGCGCTGGTTCGTCCGGCGCGGATCGAAGGGACGGTGTCCGACGTGGCGGGTCGACCGGTGCGCGGGGCCGAGATCGTGGTCGACGGCGAGGGGGGCTTCGACGCGGGTCAGCACGAGGCGCAGCGGCAAGTGTTCCGACTCGCTCGTCGACACGCGTCGGGCAGTTTGGGGGTCACGGCCGGGGTGATCCCACCCGTGCAGGGGGGACCCGAGCCCGGGATGGATACGGGAGCGGTCAGCGATGCAGCCGGACGGTTTGTGATCGATCTGTTACCCGGGGGGAGGTATCGGCTATCCGCGCGCCATGATGACTACGCCGAGGGGGATTCGGTCGAGATCCGGATCGCGCCGTCGCAGGTTCGGCGCGGTGTGGAACTGAGGCTCGGAGACGGCGTGCCGATCGGCGGGCGGGTGCAGAGCAGCAATGCCCAAGCGTTGGCCAACGTCCGCGTCGAGGTGGGGGCTGTGACGGTGTGGACGGATGAACGCGGGGTGTTTGATGCCGGACTCTGGCGCGGGCCGCAGACGTTGCAGATCTCCAAGAACGGCTACGCGCCGCAGCGGATCGCGGTGCGAGCCGTCGCGCCGGGGGTGGAGGTGGATGTCGTCTTGCAGGCCGCTGCGGGGCGTTTGCACGGTCGGGCCGTCGATCGCAACGCGCAGCCGATCGCGGACGTGGCGGTGTCGCTGGCGATGGGAGATGGGGTGTCGGCGACGAGGGGCGGGCACAGTGATGCTCGCGGGATGTTCGAGTTTGATCGCCTTCCCGCGGGGGCGGCACAGCTGCGGTTGTCCCACGCGGAGTACCTTGCTCGCACGTTCGACGTCGAGGTCGGCGATGGTGATCGCTTGCGGGAGTATGAGCTGCGCCGCGCGTATTCTGTTGATGTGTTGGTCCGAGACGGTGCGGGCGATCCAGTGGAGCACGCCGTGATCTCTGGCGCGGCGAATCGCGTGCAGACGGATCGATCCGGTCGGGCGACGATCGGCGGCGTGCCCGAAAGTGGATCGATTGAGCTGCAGGTGGCCCCACCGAGCGGCGTGCCGAGTGCGATCGTCGTGGATCGCAGCCGGAGTGAGTGGGTCGTGGATCTCGTCGACGGTGGCGCGATTGAAGGGGCGGTGACCGACGATGTCGGGGATGCCCTCGTGGGGGCCGTGGTCGAGGTGCGGTCGAGTACCGGGCGACGTCAGCGAGCGCGCACGCGGTCGGATGGTTCGTTTCGCGTGGACGGGGTGGGGGTGGGGGACGTTGAGCTGACGATCACGCCGCCGCGAACGCGGTCAGACCTTGGTGCGCAGACGGTGGTGACGGACGTGCGGCGAGGGTTGGTGACGCGCGACGTGTGGGTGCGGTTGGAGCAGGAGTGACGCGAGTCGGTGGCCTTGGGCTGGATACCGCCTTCTCCGCGAGCGCGTGCGGAGCGGACGGCCCGCCGTGCCGCGAACTGCTTCGCCGCTACGAAGTGACGAACTGCTTCTCGGCCCCGAGTGGGGTCGAGAAGCGCATTCGGACGAACGCTTCGGGAACGAGTTACCCGTTCGGAGAACGTCGGCGCACCGCTGCCATCAGCGCAAGCATCATCCAGGCCGATGCTGGAGCGCCGGAGCCGGACGAATCGCAGCCGCAGCCGCTCTCGTCTGAACTGTCGTTGGCGGGGGGCGTGTCGTCGTCGTCGTCGCCAGCTTGATCATCGTCGTCGTCGTCGTCGTCATCGTCGTCGTCATCGTCATCATCATC
>QKPP01000022.1:0-18353 GCA_006508105.1 Myxococcales bacterium FL481
CATCATCATCATCATCATCATCATCATCATCATCATCGTCATCATCATCATCGTCATCATCGTCATCATCGTCATCATCGTCATCATCGTCATCATCGTCATCAGGCGCGGGGGCGGGGAACAAGTCCGAGACGTCCCCGGTTGCCGAGACCAACTGGCCCCCAAGCGCCAGGCTGTCTCGACCACACCCGGCCGTCACCATCACCAACGCCAACGAAAGCGATACGCGCAACTCAAGCGTCATGAGTCCAACTCTCCACAAGGAAGGTCAGGCTACCAAAACGCTTTGAATCTCGCAGGCGTGGGTTTTGATCCGTCCGGACCGGAAGACCCCACAGAACCGCTATCCCAGAGCCGCCGAGTACACTTGAGGACGAGTCCGCGATCCACCGGGACTGGCGGGTGCACCGCTGCCAATCACCAGTTCCCCCGACCGGGGGACAACTCCGCTCAGCGCCCACACCGCGACCGTGCAACGAAGGGCCGAGCCGTGCCCCCAAGAACTCCCCCCCCGAGCGGTGACTTCACCTCCGAGACCGCCGGCAAAGGTGCTCGGCTCGAACGGTGGCACCCGCACGGCGGGCCTGGGGCGGCGCGTGACCCGAATCGAGGCCAGCTCCACCGTTTCGCGCGAACCCAGCATCCCCCCCCAGACGACCCCGGCCACGGCGGCCAACTCACGCAGTCATGCGTCCCAACCTGGTCCAGCCTCACCCGCGCCCCTTAGGGCCCGAGCGCTTTTGACGATGCCCGAAAGCGAAAACATGATGGGCTCGCGAACGCTACTCACCTTGTCCCTTATCCTCGCGGCGACCCCCGCTTGCGAGAGCAGTCGTCGTGACGAGGACCCCTCGACCCCGATCACCGACCCCGGTGACGTCGACGACGACGACGACGACATCCCCCCTCTCGACGATCCCGAGACCACCGCGGCGGAGACGGGAACCACGAGCCTCACCGGTGAGACCGGCGATGAGACGGACACCGGCGTCACGGACACGGCGACCGGAGAGTTCGAGCCGAAGTCAGGAACCGGAGAAGATGACAACTGCGGCGAGGTTGAGGTCACCTTGCAGTCGCAGGTGCCCAACGTGATGCTAGTGCTCGACAAGTCGGGCAGCATGGGCTCGTTTACGTGGGATCACGACGAAGACGAGAATACCGCCGAGCAACGGCGGTGGAGAAGCCTCGTCAACGTGGTCGATCGAATCTTGTCGGACTACGAAGGCGAGATCCGCTTCGGCGCCCAGGTGTTTCCCTCCATGGAGGCGAAAGACGGCTTCGTGGCCGCGGCCTGCACCGCCGCTCCCACGCCCGAGGTGATGCCGGCGCTGAGCAACCGCGAAGCCATCCTCGACATGCTCCCGCCCACGGACGCGGGCGAAAAGACGATCGTCGGCGGCACCCCAGCCGCCGCCGGGTTTCAGTCGGCCGTCGACGCGCTCACCAGCATCGACGACGACGAACCCAAGTACATCGTGCTGGTGACCGACGGTGCCGCCAACTGCAACGAAGATCTGGTCGCCGCCATGGACGAGAGCGACTCGTCCAGTCTGTTCGATCCGTTTGAAACCCTCGATCCTACGCTGATCGATCGCGTCGCCGCGGCCTACGACGACCATGGCATTGCCACCTTTGTGGTCGGGATCGCCATCGCCGATGCACTGGTGGGCGGAGGATACCCGCCAGCCCCCGATGGCTCGCCGGAGGCCAACACCCACGAAGTCCTCAACGCGGTCGCCATCGCCGGCGGCGTGCCAGCCGACGGAACGAACGCCGCCTTCTACAACGCGACGAACGAGAACGAACTCCAAGCCGCGATCGACGAGATCGTCGGCGTCATCCCCAGCTGTAGCGTCCCGCTCGACCCTCCGCCCCCCGAAGAATCGATCCCGTACGTCGAGCTCGAGATCGCCGGCGAACCGATCCTTGGGCCCGTGGACTGCAAGAGTAGCTTCGGGTGGACCTATCCGAGCGCCGACGGCCCGTTCGACCGGGTGACGTTTTGCGGCGAGGCGTGCACCAGTCTCAAGGCAGCGAAACAAGTCAGCGGGGTCTACGGCTGCCCGCCCGAGCCGCCACCGCCGCCGCCACCGCCACCGCCACCGCCACCACCGCCACCGCCACCGCCGCAGTAGCGCGGACCTCACCTTGACCCGCTCGCCGGCGGCTCGTTGACTGCTGGGCATGCGAGCCATCGCCGACATCTGCGTCATCCCGATCACGGGCCGAATCAGCGTGCGGAAGGAGGTTGCCCGTGCGCACCAGATCCTGCGCGACGCCGGGCTCGACGTGGCTCTGCACGCGTATGGAACCAACGTGGAAGGCGAGCTCAAGACGATCTTGAGCGCGATCGAGCAGATCCATCAAGCGCTTCACCGCGAGGGCGCTCCGCGGATCAGCACCACGATCAAGCTCGGCACGCGTACCGACAAGCCGCAGTCACTCAGCGATAAAGTGAAGGCAGTGGAGGCGGCCGTGCGGCCGACCTGATCGTCGAACCGGGGAGCGAGCGCGGGCTAGAAGCGAGCGACAAGAGAGCACGACCAGGCCCGTACCCCCGCAGGGGCCCAGTCGAGGGCGGGCAGCAGCGCCAACTCCGCGGCCGGGGCGCGACTCGGCTGCCGGCGGGCCTTGACGATGCCCACCACCAGCAGGGCGACCCCGGCGGCGGCCAGGGCACCGCCGCCCCCCATGAGCCATCGTCCCTTGCCGACTTCGTTGTCGTAAAACTCCTGTTGATCGGGGCGGTAGTCGTCGGGGTCGACCGGCATCGGCGCCTTGCTGTTGATCTCTTGCTCGGCGTAGCCGCGAAACGTCGCCCCGTAGCCGATCAAGCCGGCTCCCCCAGCCACGCCCAGTCCACCAAGGATCGCCAACGAGACTCCGACGCGCCGGCGCGAGACATCAGCGGTTTCGTCGCCCGGCTCGCCCGGGGGCTCTCCATCGTTGTGACCAGGCATCGCGTCGGTCTCCTCCGGCTCGATCGACTCGGCAAGTGCGGCTGCGTCGGCCTCTGCTTCCTCGAGCAGGGCCCGAATACTGGTGATTTCGCGCTCAGCGTCGGCGACATCGGTCTCCGTGTACCCCGCGCCGGCTTTGGCGTCGTCGACGAATCGGGTGTAGATGGCGAGCGCCTGTCGCAGTTCGCTGGCGTCTCGACTGACCTCGTAGGCTTTCATCCGCGACTTGCCGATGTTGTAGAGCAGCGCGCCGCGGACTTGCGGGTCGGCGCCGTAGCTGTTGGCGATCTTGAGCGCCTGAGTAAAGTTCTCGATCGCCCCCTGGTAGTCGGCGGTCTCGAACAAGGTGGCGCCACTGTGATGCAACGCTTTGACCTGGGCCTCCAGCTCCTCCGGCGACTCGGCCGCAGGCTCGGCCGCGCGCGCTATGGACACTGCCGGCGAAGCCGAGCCAAGGGCCGCGAAGCAGATCCACCGAACGGGCGCAAGGGCGGAACGCATTGCCGGGCAGATTGCTTGAGCGCCTGCCGACGGTCAAGAAGGCCCAGCTGACACCAAGTCGTGGGCTGGCGCGAGCCGTGGCGCCGCCGCGTCCGCGTACCCGCCACCGCGCAAGGGTCATGACGGACGACGGATTCGCACCGGGCTCGCCGGCCGCTCCATCGAGTGGGAGCGCCCTGCGTACTCGCAGCTCCGGACGCGGCGACGCAGCGCTGCCGCGCTGCCGCGGCCCAGCGGGGTTGCGGTCGTCTGCGCATCCACGCGAACGAGGCAGCTCGGCCCCGACCGTCGCATCGCAGGCGGCCGGCCTGGAATCCCCGTCACGACGGGTCGGGTCCTTTCGCGCCTCGAACCCCGGGGTGACCCGTCCGTCGTGGTGTGGATCTGAATCGCGTCGACGTCCTCCCCCCGCACGCTGCCGTTCTACGGACAGACCGGGATCCAAGACTGGCTTCGGCGGTCCGGGCACGACCCTCACCCGGCGTTCGTCACCCGTTTGACGTACGCCGTGCACGACCCCGGACCGGGCGTACGTGACGCGAGGATGATCGCGTCGGGCCCTGCGATGACGCATACGCGCGCGCAGACGGGCGCTTCTCGGCCATCCAAGGAACGGCGGCTACCCGCACCCGACGCGACCCACCGCGCGCTCCGAGGCCATCTCGACTCGTGGTGCAACGGGCGTGACTTCCCCCACCCCGAGGACTACGGTATTATCGTCGACGTTGGCCCCGACGACCCCACGTACAGGAGAGCCTGTCGACGCCACGCCCGATCCTTTGACGGCAGCGTTTCCGGTCGCTGACGCGCGCGGCCAGTTTTCGCAACGGCCCCGGCGCAATCGCGAGGGCGAATTGTTCGCCAGTCGTTACCGTCTGGTCAAACGAATCGGGATGGGCGGGACCGGCACGGTCTACGCAGCGAAGGCCGATGGCGCGACCGAGACCGTGGCCATCAAGGTCTTCGACTGCGTCCGCGAGGTGCAGACCACCGCGATCGACCGAGCACTGCGCGACGCCGCGGCGGTGTCCGAACTCGGTCATCCGCATATCGTCCGGGTGTACGAACACGCCAAGACGAACGACGGCCTGCGCTACTTGGTCACCGAGTATCTCGAGGGCGAGGACCTTGCCACCCGGCTCGCGGCGCAAGGCTCGTTGCCGTGGCTCGACGCCCGGCGCATCGCGGTCCAGATCCTCCAGGCCCTGGCTGCAGCCCATGGGAGCGGCCACCGGCATGGAGGTCTGCGTCCGGAGCAGTGCTTTTTGGCCCGCACCCCCGGGGGCGAGGAGCACGTGACGCTGCTCGACTTCGGCGTCACGCACCAGCTGCGCGAGAGCAACAACGCGTTGGCCTCGGGCGACTCGGCGGCCACCTTGCCCCGAGTCGATATGGCGGCCTACACCGCCCCGGAGCAGGCCGCCCGCAAAGATAGCGACGAACGCAGTGACCTGTACGCCGTCGGGATCATGTTGTTCGAAATGCTCACCGGGCGGTTACCCTTCGATGCGGCCACCGCCACCGAGCTTTTGCACCAGCAGGTGCACACCGCTCCCGCCCCGGTCAGCCGTGTCGCGCCCCAAGCCGGGATCCCCGACGAACTCGACGCGCTATTGCTTCGGCTCTTGGCCAAGGCACCCGAGCATCGCTTCCCCGACGCGCGCACCGTCGCCCTGTTGTTGGCCAGCATCGAACCGAAACTATCCCCGACAGAGGCGCGCCGGCCCCCTGAGACGAAACGCAAACCCGAGAGCGCGGCTGCGGCCGTCCCCGAGGCGTCGCCATCGATGGCGGCTCGCTCCGCGGACGACGACCAGGACGACCCCTCGAACCGCTCCGCTGCAGCCGACGAGACCGCGAGTAGCGACCGCGTCGCTGCCCCGCCGACGGACACCGTCAGTCCCGCAGCTTCAGAACACGACGCGGGCTCGGCCGGCCGCGTCGAGGCGGGGGTTCCCGACGCGCCCGCACGCCCCGAGCCGGACGTGGAGAATGAATCCTCGGGACCCGGACCAGGGTTCGAACCGGCGGTGCGAGAGTGGACCCTGGCCGACGAGCTTGCTCGCGCCACGCCTGCCGCCGACTTGCCGCCGACCCCCAGCGCGTATGGCGATGACGGACTGGAGGCGTTTGGCACGTTCGCCTCGCCGCCCACCGAATCTGAACCCGCCGGGGCGAGTACGTCCGAGTCCGCCGAGCCCCGACCGGGATCCAAGCCCACCCGACCGAACAGCAAGACACTCATCTTCACTCCCTCGGTGCCCACCGCGGGCTCTGCCCTCGGCGAGAGTGACAGCGGCGGCGCCGAAGACCGGGCCGACGGCGAGACGGTGCCCGCCGCGCATCACGCCCCCACCCGGCCGGAGCCATCGGCCGCGCGCGGGGGCAGCCCCGGTGCCGCTGGCACGCCGTTCGAACCGAACGCCGCGAAGGTCGAACTGCTGCCGCCGCCGCCGACGATCGGTCAGACCTCCTCCGGAAGCGTCGAATGGCCCGCGTCCACGACGACGCCCGCGAGCCTCGGCTCCGGACGCCTCGACGCCGCGACGACGCCCGCGAAACCGGCAGCCGCTCCCGGGGCATCGACCGCGGACCCCGGCCCGGCGCCGTCGCCAGATCTCGCGCACGACAAAGACGAGCAAGCCGACGCACCCAAGCCCGAGCCAACGCCGTCGGCCGAACGGGTCGAAGATCCTGCGTCTCAGCCCGCGCCGGCCGAGACGGACAAGACCGAGCCGCGGCCACTGGGTGCCACCGCCGGCGCGGCAGAGGCGGTTGCCGACGCCGCAGCACCCGCCAAGCCGGCGGTGCCGTCGCTCGAGCTGACCGTCGAACTCGACGGAACGTTACCGCCCTCCGGTCCTCGACAGTCCGAGAAGGAGACCGCGGATGGCGTGAAGGCGTCGAGCCCCGACGACGAAGCGGCCGCGGCGTCGCCCGGCGAACCGTCGTCGCCGGGCGACGAGCCCACCTCGGCGTCGGTGCATACGGCGGACGACGACGCCAGCCCCGACGTGGCCCCCGGCTCAGAAGCCGCGCCGATCGAGGCGGCAGCGGACGCCGAGTCCACGCCGTCCGAGACCGCCGCCGCCGCGGACGGGTCGATTGGCCACCAAGCTCCCGAAGCCGCCGAAGAGTCCAGAGAAGCCCGGAATCGCATGTCGGCCGCGGGGTCGTTCCTGGTCGACACGATGCCCGAGGACGTCGTTCGCGAGCTCGTCGAGCCCCTCCGCGAGCGGTCAGACGGGGAGGAATCACCGGGTCAGACGGGCATTGCGGCCGATCCGGTCGACGAAGACGACGATTGGGAGCCCCAGCCACCGCGCTCGACCAGCCGCCTCGCGGCCGTTGCCGCCGTGGCCTTGTTGGGCATCGGGGCGTTGTGGATCGCCCGCCGCGACGCAAACTCGCCGGCGCCCACGGATGCCGCGTCCGAGGATCAGCAACTGGTCGCCAGCAATCCTCCCCGCGTCGAGATCTCCAACGCCAAGGCCCCCGAGACCAAGCGTCCGGCGGCCCCGACCAAGCCCAAGGCAGCGGCAGTGGCGAAGAAGCGCGCCGTGCCCTCCACCCAGGCTAGCGAACCGGCGGAGAAGTCGGCGGGCGACAAGCCCCGTCAACGCCCGGCCGACGCCGTCGCGGCACGCGACCCCGCCCCGGCCCCGTTCCCTGGCTCCACGGTCTCTCCGAAGCCCGCCGATGAGCCCAAGGCTCGCCCGCCCAAGCGCGAGCGCGACCCGTCGTCGAAGTCTCGATCGAGGTCACGAGCGGCGGAAGCGTCGAGTGCTGCCAAGCGATCGAAGGCCAGCCCGGCCGACACATCCGCCAAGAACACCGCGAGCCGCCCGTTGCGAATGCCAGGCAGCGTCAAGGCGGGGGTACAGGCATGCGGCCGTACTCACGGTGGCTTCCCTGGGGATCGCGTGGGGACCAAGGTCGTGGTCGAAGACGGTGGTCAAGTGCGCTCGGCGAAGACGTCCGGCCGCCGAGTCAGTGGCGACCTGTCGAGCTGCATTGAAGCCGAGGTCAAAAAGCGCAGGTTTCCGCGCAGCCCCGGCGATCACACGGTGTACTTCACGCTCTAGGCCACGGGTCGTCGCGACCTGACCGGATCCCGCGAGCCGTCGGCCAGCACGGGCGCCCGCGACTCGACCGGGATCCGAGCGCTCGGACCACCGCTCGATCCCAAGGCCGTCCGACGGTCGACGCCGGCTGCCGGCCGTGGCAAACGGCGCGTTTCAGCTACGTGAACGCCCCACGCTCAGCCGCAGGACAACCCTAGAAACGGACGGTGACGCCACCTGCCGCCGGGACCACGGTCAGCTTCTGCGCACGATTCTTGCGCTTGCCCGTGACGAGCAACGCCACGCCGGTGGCCAGAAAGGCGCCTGCCGCCAGTCCGCTGATCAAGGTCAGCGTCGCGGCCTGATTGCGATCCGCGGTGATCTCATCGAGCTCATCTTGGGGAACGTTGGGGTCGTCTTCTTGCTCTCTGCCATGCTGCTGATGGTCGATGAGCTTGACCATGAAGTAGCCCGTCGGAATCAACGCGCCGGCTCCGATGGCGGTCAACACCGAGCCCGCCACGATCCGAGGATGACCCGGCCCGCGTGGCGGCTTGTCCACCCCCGTGGCGGCCGGCTGCGCCTGCGGACGGGGCGAGGGGTCCACCTCTCCGTCGGAGGACGCGGCGGCTTC
This sequence comes from Myxococcales bacterium FL481, assembly GCA_006508105.1. Taxonomy (GTDB): domain Bacteria; phylum Myxococcota_A; class Polyangia; order Nannocystales; family Nannocystaceae; genus FL481. Next base: position 8,163 of record QKPP01000022.1, read on the forward strand.
TTGTTGGGCAGCAGCCTCGATCTCGACAAGTTTTTGCTCGATCGCTTCGAGGCGACGCCGGGCGGGGCCAAGCTCACTGGAGCCAGTCTCCAGATTGCCAATGTACTGCTCGAGCAAAACCTTCGCCTTGCGCAGATGCACTGGATTGCGGTGGATCCCATAGACCCCCTCGTGTGCTTCCGCAAGGAGACTGCGCAGCATGTTCTGCTGAGCGGCCCACTCCGGCCGCGGCGTGAGAATCTCGAGTGCCTCTTGATAGGCGGCCACCGCTTGCTGGTACTCGGCCGCGTCGACCCGCGCATCACCAGTGCGAATCAACTCCCATACTCGTTCCATCTCTGCATCCGCACCCGCGTCCGGTTCGGTCGTGACGATGGTGTCTAACTTGGCTAGCGCGGCTTGTGGGAAGGCAAGCGTCGAAACCAACGAGCCCACGACGAGCCCGCGAGCCCACGAGCCCTGACGTGGCCGCTTTGCGCGAAGGGGGTGAGTCATCGCCGCGATGATAGTCCAAGCCACGACCACTTCGTCGGCAGGATTGTCGCTTCTGTCCGCGGCCGCGCACGCACCGACGCGACGAACGCCAGTGGCCACTGAACCTCACGGCGCGCGGATCCCGTTGTCCGGTCCGAGTCGAGTCCGCGGCGGGCTTCGTTGCCGCCACTGACCCGGCAATGGTGCCAATCCACTGTCCAGTCGCTGGCGCAAACGTTGTCGAGCCAACTAAGGTCACCGAACTTACGCGGGGCTGAAGGTGGCTCTTACAGGAATGTGATCCGAGGGGGTGTCCCAATCTCGGGGCTCATAGTCATGCTCACAGGCGGCACAGGACTGATGCAAACGCCGAGTCGCGAGCACCAGATCGATCCGCAGACCATGGCGTTTCGCCCACGAATTGGCGCGATAGTCGAACCAAGTGAAACGACCCGACTCGTCGTGGTGCCGGCGGTAGCAGTCTTGCAGGCCGAACTCACGCAGCCGCGCAAGCGCCTCACGTTCCGGGGGCGAAACGTGCGTGCTCCCCTGCATGGCGGCAACATCCCAGACGTCGGCGTCGGCTGGAGCGATATTGAAATCGCCGCAGAGCAGCACCTCGTCGCCCGCTCGGTTGGCCTGGAGTTCGCCCCGTAGCCGCTCGAGCCACTCGAGCTTGTAGCGATAGGCCTCCGACCCCACCGACTGCCCGTTGGGGACGTACAGATTGTAAATCACCACGCCGTGCACCCGGCAGCTGAGCACCCGCGGATGGCGGTCCGCCGGGCCGTCAACGAAGCCCGCGGTGACGTCCTCAGGAGCTTGCTTGGTCAACGTGGCGACCCCCGCGTGGCCCTTGGTGCCGTGCAGACTGACGGTGTAGCCGAGCTCCATGAACGGCACGCGGGGGAACAGGCGGTCTTCGACCTTCGTCTCTTGCAGGCACACCACGTCGGGATCGTGCTCGTCGAGGTAGGTCAGCACGTTGTCGAGTCGCGCTCGGACCGAGTTGACATTCCAAGTGACCAAGGAAAAGCCAGGGTTCATCATCTTCTCCAGCAGCCGCGCCCCGATGGGCACGGGTTGGCGCGCGAGCGGGGGACGACCCGCGGCTTCGCGACGAACCGCCGGACCCAGCGCGAGTCGGGTGCGGCCCGGGGGGAGCGCATCCGAGGCAACGGATACCACGAAGCCCGGTGGGGGACGAAGCGGGTCCGAACGCCAAGGCCGCTCATCTCCACCGTCGGATCAGCCGATGCAGAGCGAACGCTAACGCGAACCAGACCACGGCCAGGTAGATCGACGGATCGCTGCCGCGACGGCTGACGAGCGCGAGGCCGAGCACCGCGCAGCTCGACGACACGTAGATCAGCGGCGACCACGGGAACCACCAGGTGCGAAACGGACGAGGCAAGCCCGGCGCACGGCGTCGCAACAAGACCACCGCGAACACGGCCAGGGTGCCCGTGACCAGCATGGCCGTCGACGTGTACTCGATCAATCGATCGAGCCCCGACCCCGTAGCCAAAAGACCGATGGCCAACGCCGCTTGCCCCCACAACGCGACGACGGGCGTCCCGAACCGGGGGTGGAGGCGCCCACCGACCACCGGGTAGTCCCGTTGTAGCGCCATGGCGTAGCCGATGCGAGAGCCCGCCATCACGGTGGCGTTGAGCGACCCCAGCATCGCCAGCAAGAGCAAGGCGGCCACCACTCGGCGCGCCTCGCCGCCGAACAGCTTCATCGCCGCGGCGGTCCCGGCCTCGCCCACTCCGGCCAGGCCCGGGAGGCCGAACACCGCGACGAAGCCCGCGCAAAGCAGCAGATACAACGCGGTGACCAACGCTGTCCCGCCGGCCAACGCCCGCGGCAGGTTGCGAGCGGGCGCCCGAATCTCGCCGGCCACGTAGATCGCCGTGTTCCACCCGGAGTAAGCGAAGTAGATGGGAAGGTAGGCCAAGGCCAGGGCCTCGAACCCCGGCCACCCCGCGGATCCCTCCCACGCGAGATCCGGGAGTGGCACGGCATGCGCGGGACCTCCAGCAAGCACCCAAACCGCGGTAACCGTCAGCACCACGATCGGCACGCTGGTGACGAGAACCTGTACGCGACCCGACACACGCACGCCGATGTGATTCAACGCGGTCAGTCCCACGATGATCAGAGTGGCGTGGAGGTGCGGTCGTGACACGGCGACCCCCAGCCAAGTGACGGGTTCGCTCCACTGCTCACCGAGTAGCGCCGGCAGTTGGAACGTCGCAGCCGCGACCGCCATGCTGGCCAACGAGCCGGGGTAGATCGCGAGCAGCTGCAGCCACCCCGCCGCGAATGCTGTCGCCGGACCATACGCCCTTCGAAGGTAGTTGTAGTCGCCGCCCGAGCGCGGCAGCATCGCGCCCAGCTCCGCGAGGCACAGTGCCCCCCAAGCAGCCAAATCGCGAGAAACCACCCCGGATTCGGCACCGATGCGGCGACCTGACCGGGCGTGATGAAGATCCCGATGCCGAGCATCGAGCCGGCGACGAGGGACAGCGCAGCCGGCCCGCCGAGTCGGCGCGCCGGTTGAGGGTGCCGTAACGGCTCGCTGTCTACCGGACGCTCCACTGGCCGAGCCCGCCCACCATACCAGCGGGAAGGTCCCGGCTCCCACGCTGCCGCCGAAGCGGTGGAAGCCGGTCCGCCCCGGCCGCCCGTTCAGTCGATCGGCCCCCGCGTTCCAGCCCTGCGCGGGACCACCGAGTGGGCGCCACCCTCACGGACTGCTTGCGCGCCGCGTGGTGAAGCGCGGTCCCGATGGTACAAATGGACGCGTTGACAGCCCGTCGAGCGGACCGCTAGGTTCAGCGCTTGATGCGATGGCTGTTTCGACGCCCGGGTGAACGCTCGCCAGACCTTTGCGCAAAAAACGCGAAGCGATCCAAAAGCGCGTCCAGGGCATGCATCCGCCAGCTCCTGGTGGCGAGCGCTGTCGTCGCGTCAGGTTGCGCCACGGCCCCCGATCTCGCCGCCCAGTACGGCCAAACCGCGCGGGAAAACTACGAGCTCGCTGAAGCCGAGTTCAAAGACCGTGACTGGGAGGAGGCGACCACGTTCGCCGACTTCGTCCGGGTCCGCTTTCCGTTTTCTCGCTACGCCGTCGAAGCCGAACTGTTGGTCGCCCGGGCAGATTTTGAGCTCAAGAACTACACCACGGCGGCCGACGCGTTCAAGATGTTCGCGAAGCTGCACCCCACCCACAAACATGTGCGCAACGGCTGGGTCTCGTACATGACCGCCGTGTGCGCCGTCATGGCGGCCCCGGACGACGTCATCTTCCTGCCCCCTCACTACCAACGCGACCAGTCGCAGCTCAAAGTCGCTCTCGACGAGATCGCCTACTTCTTCGACCACCACCCAGACTCCGAGCTGGCGGTCCACGCCGCGGCGCTGCGCGACGACGTGCAACGACGGTTGTTGGAGCACGAGCTGTACGTCGCCCAGTTCTACCTGGATCGCGACCGACCCTACGCCGCGGTCGGACGCCTCGAGGCCGCCCACGCCCGGTTTCCCGGCGCGGGTTTCGACGCGGACATCCTGTTCATGCTGGGCATCACGTACCTGCGAATGGATGAGGTCGAGCTCGCCAGGAACACGTTTAGCAAACTTCAAGTCAAGCACCCGCAGCACCACCACGGCAAGCAAGCGCGGATCTACCTCAATCATATCTACAAGACGTACGGTCCCGCCGATCCCAGCCGGCCGCGGCCCGACTACAAGCCACCTCGCCCCAAGCCACCGCCCCGCCCCAAGACCGCCCAAGGCAAGTCCGCCAATGCGCAGCCCCCCCAACGCTGAACGTCATGGAACTGCGGACGAAACACCACCTGAATGTGGGGCGGGAGTACTACCTGGCCGGGGATTACGAGCGAGCCGAGCCCCATTTGCTTGAGGTGCTCAAAGAGCACGACGGTTTCGCCGACGTGCACAACATGGTCGGGCTGATTCGCTTCCACCGTGGGCAGGTTGAGATCGCCCGCCTGAGCTTTGAACGAGCGGTGGAAATCAACCCCCACTACACAGAAGCCGCGCTGAGCTTGGCGGTTTGTTACAACGAACTCGGTCGCTACCAAGACGCCAAAACGGTCTACGCCAGTGCGGCGGGCAAGCAGACCGCGGACGCCAGCGATGTCGACAAACTCGACCCCTTCGCGCGCGGCAAACTGGCCAATCTGCACTTCGGGGTCGGCGAGGCCTACTGCGCGGCGGGCCTGCTGCGCCGCAGCGTCGACGAGTTTCGCAAGGCATTGGAACTGTGCCCCGGCTTTGTCGACATCCGCACTCGACTCGCCTCGACCCTGCGCGAGCTCGGGGCCCTCGATGAAGCGTTGCACGAACTCGAAACTGTTCGCTCGTTGCGGCCGGACTTCATCCCCGCGCGGATTCACCTTGGCGTCACGTTGTGGTCCGCCGGACGCGTGGATGAGGCACGGCAAGAGTGGACGGCGGTGCTGAACAAAGACCCGGGAAATCGCCGCTGTAAGTTGTACCTGGCGATGGCCGACGCGGCTGGCTAGTCCTTCCGCTCGACCCGACCCAGCCAAGGGGATCCCCGTAGGTCCACGCGACCGTCGCGTGGCCCGTCGCGGGTCGAGCGCGGACTGACGCGTCAGTGGGTCGCTCGCTGCGTGCTACAGCGCACATCGCCACTTCGTCGCGAGTCATCGGTGCAACTTCGGCTGTGCTCCGGTGTTCAAACCCACATGGTGGCCAGCCCACAGCCTTTCGGGTACGGTTCGCCGGATTCGTTATGAACCTCACCGAGAAGTTTTTGCAGTTTTCGTTGTTGGGCGCCAACTGGGTGCTCTGGCTGCTGGTGATGCTCAGCTTGGCCAGCGTCGCCATTATCATTGAGCGCTGGATCTTCTACCGCGGGCTCGCCGGAGAAGATGTCAACCTCATGGCGAAGGTCACCAAAAACCTCGCCGACGGCAAGCGCGGTGCGGTGGCAAAGCTACTCAAAGACAGTCGCAGCTCGGGCGCCCGGATGACGGAGGCGATGCTCGAAACGGCGTCCCGCGGGAAGGCCTCGATCGAAGCCCTGCTCAACGCCACTCGCGCCCAAGAGCGGATTCGCCTCGAGCGAAACCTCAGCTTCCTGGGCACGGTCGGCGCGAACGCGCCGTTTATCGGGCTATTTGGCACGGTGATCGAGATTCTGCGCGTCTTCAATCTCCTGGGCGAACAAGGCGTCGCGTCGGGTGAAGGAGCCAAAGAGATCATGACGGGCATCTCGGAAGCGCTCGTGGCGACCGCGATCGGCTTGCTCGTCGCGATCCCGGCCGTGGTGGCCTACAACGCGTTTCAGCGCCGCGTGAAGCGGCTGCTCACGGACGCCGATGGCCTCTCTGGTGCGGTCATGGCCCACCTCGCGGACCAAAACCACAAGATCGAGGGGGAGAGCTAGTGGCGGGCTCAGCCGACTTCGACGAAGATGGCATCAACGCCATCAACATCACCCCGATGGTGGACATCATGCTGGTGCTGCTGGTGATCTTCATGGTCACCACCACCACGATTCAGAATCTCGAGGGGATGCAGGTCGACAAGCCTGAGGCCAAGACCGGCCAAGACATGGGCGAGCAGGCCAAGAGCATCCTCATCGTCTGCCACCCCGACGGACGGGTCGTAGTTGACGGCGAAGACCTGCCCAACGACGGCGCAATCGTAAAAGCGATCAAGGCCAAAGTGAAGCAAAACGCCGACGTACAGGGGCTGTTGCAGTGTGACGAGACGGCGAAAGTCGGTGAAATGGTGCACCTGATGGATCTGATGCGTGAAAACGGCATCAAGCGCTACGCCATCGTCACTGAGAAACCCAAGCCCGAAGACGGCTGATTCATCTCGTCGCCAATCGACGCAACCCTCGGCTGCGCCTCGTCTGACTCCCTCACCCCTTCCGATGACGTCTTTCGCGCCGCTGCTCCTGGCCCAAGCTGCCTCCGAGGTCTCCTCGCCGGGCGTGGAACTCATCCCGTGGCTCGTGCTGGCCTCCGCGGCGGCGCTGTCGGGGTACCTCACATACGACTTCATTCGCAAAAGCGAGGGCAAGCCGTTCGTGGCGGCGTTGTTCGCCTTCGTCGGGCACCTCCTATTTGTGTTGTTCCTCTCGTCTGATCTCACTGGCCTGGCGGCCACCTGCGCTCCCGAGCCGCCGCAACTGGGGCGCACCTACGAGTTCGAGGTCGCGCAGCTCGAACCGGAACCCGAGCCCGAACCGGAACCCGAGCCGGAACCGGAACCGGAACCGGAACCTGAGCCCGAGCCCAAACCCAAGCCCAAACCGGACCCCAAGCCCAAGCCGCGCCGGGAAGTGAAGGTGAAAGAAGCCCCGGTCAACGACCAGCCCGTGAGCGACGAGCCGCCCCCCCCGATGCGCTTCGACCTCAGCAACGTGACGACCGCGGGCAGCAGCGGGGTTTCGGTGGCCGTGGGGCAGTCCGGTGGCGTTCCTGGGGGCACCGGCAGCGTCACCCGCAAGGGCAAAGGCAGCCGTCCGCCCGAGAGCAAGCCCGGCGGCACGGAAGTGTGGCGACCCAAGGGGGATCTCGCCGTCGCGCAGCAACCCCGCGTGGTGAACGTGCCCGACATCAAGTGCCCGGCCTCGCGCGAGTTGGGCATTGAGGGCACGGTGGTGCTCAAGGTGCAGCTGCGCAAAGACGGAAGCGTGCGCCGCGTGATCGTCCGAAAGGGCGTCCACAAAGAGTGTGACAAGATTGCCGCACGGGCCCTGCGTCGGGCCAAGTTCCGCCCCGCGGTCGGAACCAACGGCAAGCCGGTAGACTACGAGCTGCGCTACGAGTATGAATTCCAGCTCAATGATTGAGCTTGCGCGCCGCTCGAGCAAGTCATCACATCTCGCCGTGCGCTGGGCCATCGGAGCCGCGCTCCTTTGCGGTCTGCCCCCCGCGACCGCGGAGGCATCCATCTACGGTTGGCAACCGCCCCCGGCCGACGACACGACGGGCCCACCGGCTCCCGACGGCTTTGTTCAACCCCAGCTGCTCAACGAGGTCGAGCTCACGTACCCGGCCGACTTGGCCGAGCGACCCGACGCGCCACAAGGTCGCGTTGTGGTGCGTTACGTCGTGGGCGTCGACGGCGTGCCGAAAGAGTTAGAGGTTGCAGAAGGCGTCGACCCGCGCCTCGACGCGCTCGCCGTGGAAGCCGTGGGCAAGCTTCGTTACCGCGCCGCGACCTATCAAGGGCAGCCCGTCGAGGTCACGTTGGCGATCGGGCTCGACATCGTCGTGCCCGCACCCGCGCCCCCGCCCCCGCCAGCCACGAGTGCCGACGAGAACGCGGAGGTCGTCTATGAGACCGACGACGAGGACGGGCCGGATGCCGAGGCGGGCCCCGTTCGGATCAGCGGCAAGCTACTCACCGCCGGCGATCGAACCCCGGTCGAGGGGGGCTCGGTCGTCGCCGTGCCGGCCGGCGACTTGCCCGTCGGTCGCATCAAAAAGAAGATCTACGAGGAACTCGAGCCCGCCTGGTCCATCGAAGCGATCACCCAAGACGATGGATCGTTCGAGCTGCGCGGCCTCCCCGACGGGCGCTGTCGCTTGATCTTCATGACCCAGGGGTACGAACGACTTGAGTACGTCGTCGAACTGGCGCGCAACGAGGCCCTGGAGGTCAAGTACTTCCAAACACCGCTGTCCACGAACCCGTATCGCACCGTGGTCCGAATGGACCGCGATCAGCCCGTGGAGGTGGTGCGTCGCAAGATCTCAGCCCAGGAGATCGGCAATCTGCCCGGCACACAAGGCGACGCCCTCAAGTCGATTCAAAACTTTCCCGGCGTGGCGCGAGCACCGTTCGGTGCCGGCTTGTTGCTCATCCGCGGGTCTGCCCCCGACGACTCGGCCACGTATCTCGCGGGGCACGAAATCCCGCAGTTGTTCCACTTCGGCGGCATCACGAGCGTCTTCAACTCCGACATCTTGACGGAGATCGACTTCATCCCGGGCAACTTCGACAGCCGCTACGGCGACGCCATCGGCGGCGTCATCAACGTGGCGCCTCGCAAGGGACGGCGCGACGGGTACCACGGGTATGTCGATAGCGATATCTTCGACACGGGCGTGCTGGTGGAAGGACCGATCGGCAAAGGTTCCTTCATTCTCAGCGGCCGACGCAGCTACATCGACCTCCTGCTACCGGCCCTCATTCCCCCCGATGTCCAAGACGCGCTGAGTTTCAGCGTGGCCCCGCGCTACTGGGACTACCAGGCCCTGTTCGACTATCCGCTCGCGGGCGGAGAACTGACGATCCGCGGGTTTGGCTCGGACGACCGCCTGTCACTCCTGTTTCGTGGTGAGGACGAAGAAGAGGTCGACGCTCGCAACGAGGTGAGCACCGTCATCACCTTTCACCGGGCCGACATCGCGTACGAGAAGCGTGAGGGCCCATGGCGCTTCTTTATCAGTCCGACGTACCGCCGCGACTTTTCCACCCTCAACGCCATCGATCTCGTGACGTTTGACCTCACCGCCGACACGCTGGCATTGCGAGCCGAGCTAGAACGGCGGATCACCCAAAACGCGCGCTGGAGCATCGGTACCGAGTTCCAAGCCCTGTGGTTCGACTTCACGATCACCGCCCCTCCGGTTCCGGAAGGTGAAGGCGGTGGCGCCGGCGCGACCACCGAGCAACTCACGCGCAGCGCGGAGGTCAGCATCCTCATCCCCGCGGTGTACTCAACGCTCACGTGGGCCCCGACCCAGCGACTCACGCTGTTTCCCGGCGTTCGCGTCACGCAGTACACCGCGCCGATCAGCCGAGCCAGCCTCGATCCGCGACTTCGCTTGAACTACCAGATCACCGAGCAAACCGCGCTCAAAGGCGGTATCGGTCTCTACACGCAAGCGCCGGCGCCCAACGAGCTCGACCCAACCTTCGGCAACCCCGGTCTCGGGCTCGAACGCGCCGCCCACTACTCGGTGGGGGCGGCCCACGACTTCCCGCGCGACATCTCGCTGGAGGTGACGGGGTTTTATAAGAACCTTTGGGACATGGTCGCGCCGTCCGAGCGAGCCTCCATCGACGCCAGCGCGGGGGTCAAGCCCGAGCTGTACGCGAACACCGGTATTGGCCGAATCTACGGTGCAGAAGCCCTGCTGCGCAAGAACCTGACCAGCAACGTGTTCGGTTGGGTCTCCTACACCCTCATGCGCAGCGAGACCAGGTCGACCCCGGGCGACGACTGGCGACTCTTCGACTTCGACCAGACCCACATTTTGACCATCTTGGGGGTCTACAAATTCCCGCACGACTGGCAATTCGGTGCGCGTTTCCGCCTCGTTTCGGGTAACCCGACCACCCCGATCAACAACGGCATTCTCAACGCGAACGACGGCGGGTTCATCCCCCTCCAAGGCCCGATCAATAGCGATCGGCTGCCGATGTTTCACCAGCTCGACTTGCGCATCGACAAAAAATGGGTCCGCAAGCGGATCACCATCAATGCGTATCTCGACGTCCAAAACGTCTACAATCGCCAAAACACCGAGTTCGCCAACTACTCGTTCAACTATCAAGAAGTCAGCTACGGCAGTGCTCTCCCCATTGTTCCGTCACTCGGCCTGAAAGTGGAGTTCTAAGGTGCGCTATCGGTATCAGTCGTTCACCGCCCCCCGCCCTCTGGCGACGGCAGTCCGATCGATCGCGAGCCGGCTC
>QKPP01000022.1:18363-23479 GCA_006508105.1 Myxococcales bacterium FL481
CCCAGGCAGTTATCGATTTCTGGTTCGCTCCCGACCACCGCCGACTCTGGTTCAAATCCACGCCCGCGTTCGATGACGAAATCCGTCATCGTTTCTATCTTACTTGGCAAGCAGCCGCCATGGGGAAACTGGACGCCTGGTGCGAGACTGCCACCGGCGCACTGGCGCTGGTCATCGTGCTCGCGGGACTGGCCGTGCTGACGACGGCAGCCGCTTGCAGTGGAGACTTCCCCATCCGCTCGGAGATTCTCTCCACTCGGGTGATTGCGCTGCGCGCTGAAGTGACGCAGGCCCTCCTTCCCGACCCGCCCGACACCGCCTCGAGGTGTGAAGCGCTACCGGGAGAGACCGTCACCGTCACCCCACTCATCGTCGACGCCCAAGGCCCGCTGGACGCGGCCACGACCGCGCCCATCTGGTTGGCTTGCGATGCCCCCCCCGGCCTCGACGTGTTCGCCTGCCTTCGGGAAACGCTGCCATTGGCGCTCTCCTCCGTGCCCGAGTGCCCCACGCTCGAGGCGGCCGATCTGAGCAACCGCCAACGGCGACAGCTCGGCCACGCCCTGGCCCAACGCCAGGCAGTCGAGTCTTCATCGCTCGCCACTCGGGTCGACGACATCATCCCGGTGGTGCCCAGCCCGTGCCGGATCCCGACACAACCGAACGGGGTCGCCGAGTACACGGTGCCGTTTAGCGCCAATGCGTTCTTCGGTGGCCACACCGAGGTCACGATGATCGCCGGTCCGCCGGGCGGCATCACGAGCCCCGCGTGTGCAGACGCCCTTCTCGCGGGAGACGGTGACGTTCCTGACGACTGCCTGATGGCTGTGCAAAACGTGGCAATCGGGCCCCAGGGAACGATTTTGCTCCTGGCCGACGAACTCGGGATCCCACTCGGCGACTTGGAAGTACCAGATCCGAACTCAGTCCCGGACGCCGACCGCAATCCACGACTGACCGAGTTCGACCTGCGACAGGTCGACGATCTGTACGACGCCGCCGTCGTCGGCCCCACGCTGACCGTTCCGAACGGCAGCACGGTGGGCCCGGTCGCCCTCGGGAGCTACTACCGGCTGCGTGCCGCAGCCCACCCTGACGACCTGCAAACCTACCCCATCGTGAACAACAACAACGGGGTCGAGACCACGGTGGACAAGGTCGAAAACTACCAGTCACAGTGGTTTCGCAGCTTTGGCGCTCTGTCTTCGTCCAACGGCGACGATGCTGAGAGCTACACGGTGTGGGGCATCCTCGAAGACACCCCTGACCAACCCCAACGCCCCGAAGACGACCGAGCCACGCTGTACTACGTGCTTCGGGACAACCGCGGCGGCGTCGACTGGTGGTGGTTCCAAGCGCAGGTGGGCCCGTCGGTCCCCTCCGCATCGCGCTGAATCGGCGCCGACGCAGGCGGGCCGACCACACCGATTACCACGGCAACTCGTCGCCGCTCGCGTGAACGAACCGACCGGATCGCGACGCGTCGAGTTCATCGATTCGCTCGACGAGGCCGCGCGCCGCCTCGTCCGCGGTCACGTCCCCGCGGTTGCCGGTCATCCCGGTTCGCACCCACCCGGGGTGCAGCAGCACCACGCTGATCCCTCGCCCGGCCAGATCGATGGACATGGACTTTCCCGCCGCGTTCACGGCGGCTTTCGACATGCGATAGCCGTACTGACCGCCCGATCCGTTGTCGGCCATCGATCCCATCCGACTCGTCACGATCGCGACCTTCCCGCCGTCGACGATTCGCGAGGCGAGGACCTGGGTCAAGCGCAGCGGAGCGATGGCGTTGACTTCGATCTGCCGCCGAACGTTCTCCACCTGCGCGGACCCGAAGTCGTCCGGCACCAGCAACCCGGCGTTGTGGATGAGCCCGTCGATACGACGCTCGCCAAGCTCGCTGCGCAAACGCTCAGCGTCGCCGTCTCGGGTCACATCGATGTCCTCGATGACTCGCACCCCAAGCGGCTGAAGTTGCGGCGATCCGCGACGACAGACGGCAAGAACTTCGTCGCCGCGCGCCGCGTACAGCCGACACAGCTCGAGTCCGATACCGCGATTCGCCCCAGTGATGAGAACAGTTGACATGCCCTTGGTGTACACGACCGGCCGACCTCGCCCCGTGTTCGGGGGACAGCTGGCGACGTAGCCGCCCTGCGCGGCCCATCGCGCCGACGCGCCACGGCTCGCGCACCACCCGAGCGGCCGCCGGGACACGCCAGGGCCCCCGCCGGCTCGAGACTCGAACGTCGAATGGGTGGGCCGGCACGTCGGTTGTGGGCACAACCCCAGCGGCCGCCGCGTGCGGGTGGTTTCGCCCAGAGACGCCTTCGCGGCGCGAAACCCTCGGGCCGTCCGGGGCGTCTAACCGCCGCTTGACCCGCCACGAAACCCAGCGGTACAGCCCCCAGCACCCGTGTCGTCCCCCCTGATCGCGTTGTTGTTCGTGCCCTACTTTGGTCTGGCGTCGGTCGATGGTCCCGCCGACGGACGTCGAGCCCAGCCGGCGTTGAGCCTGGTCGGCTCGTCGCCGGCACTGGCCAGCGCCGCCCCTGCGTCGGGACCGACGACGCGCCCGGCCCCCGCGGCGCCCCCCAACGCCGTCGCTCCCCCGACTTCATCGCCGACCAGGGCCACCGCGAGCCCGCCGTCCGCACCGCAACCCGCACCAGCCCAACCGGCCGGATCTAGCGGAACCGCGGTGCAGTTCGCCGCCCCCGGAGCTCCCCCCTTTGCCATCGAGGAGCTCTCGTTGGCCGATGCGCTGAGAGTTGCACTCGAACAAAACATCGATCTGCGGGCGCGCGTCGTCGACGTCGGCGTGTCCGAGGCCGCGATCTTGAGCGCCCTCGGGGTGTTCGATGTCCGGCTCACGGCCGGTATTGAGGGCAGCAACCAACGGGTTCCGCAACGCGGTTCACAATTCGCCATCTCCACCGGTTCGCGCTCACTGAGCACCAACCTCGGTTTGTCGCGGCGACTGGAAACCGGCGGCACCTTGTCACTGCGTGTCGATGCCGTTCGTACCGTCACCGACCAGTCCCGCGACTTCCTCAACGCGGCGGCGGGCTCGGTCGAACTTGCGTCCTACGCGATCCGGCCGTCGCTCCAGCTCAACCACCCGCTGTTGCGCGGCATGGGGATCCGGGTCAATCGAGCCGCGATCGACCGAGCGAAGGTCGCCACCAGCCAACAACAGGCCGCCGAGCTCGATGCGGCCCAGAACCTGGTGCGCGACCTGATCCGCGCGTACTGGGACGTCCTGTTCGCGCGGCGAGATCTGGACAACAAACAGCGATCCGTCGAGCTCGCCCAACGCCAACTCGATCGCACGCTGGTCCAGGTGACCGCCGGCCGGCTCGCGCCGGTGGAAGCCAAGTCGGTGGAGCAAAACCTCGCTTCTCGCGAAAGCGAGGTGTTGTTGGCGGAGAACGTCCTACTCGACCGCAGCCTGACGCTGCGCACCCTGATGGGCCAAGGGTTCGTTGAACGCGACATTTTGGGCGTGATGCCCAGCACGGACCCGGCCAATGTGCGTCCGGAGCTGTTGGACCAGCGGGGCCTGGTCCAACAAGCGATCTCGGCCAATCCCGCGGCACGCCAGCTCGAACTAGCGATCGCCAGCGCCCGCATCGACGAACTGGAAGCCGCCAATCAGCGCCTCCCCCAGCTCGACTTCGTGGGCACCTTCACCCCGCAAGGTCGTAGCATCGACTCCCTGCCGGACTCCCCGCCGGGCGCGCCGGCGGAACGAGGCTCGTGGGCCGAGGCGTTCGGCAACTTCGTCAACGACGATATTGCCGAGGATGGCCTGGTCGCCGACTTCACGGTCACCGGCGCGCTGAACCTCACCTGGGACATTCAAAACCGGACCGCGAAGGCCAACCACCAACGCGTGCAACTCGAGCTGCAGCGCGCCGAGCTCAATCTCGAACGGATCCAACAGACCATCGCGACCTCGGTCCTGCGCGCGATCAACAATCTGCGCACGGCGGGCAAACGCATGGACGTCGCCCAGCTGTCGATCGAACTCGCCGAACAAAATCACGCCGCGGAACAGGCTCGGTTCGAGGTCGGACGGTCCACGAACTACGACGTGCTGATGCGAATCGATGAGCTCGCTCAGTCCCAGGCGGAGGCACTCAACGCTCAGATCGACTACCTCAAGGGGCTGGTTGAACTGCAGGCACTCACCGGAGAGATCCTCCCGGCATACGGGCTCGACTTGTCGCGTTACGGCGGCTAGACGCCACCCACCGCGGTCTCCCCGTCAGGCCGCGCCGGAGGGGTCGGACGCCTCCAGCCGACGCAACGCGGCGGACCAGCGCTCGTCTAGGTGCACGCCGGGCTCGCCGGGTGTGGGCCCCACTCGCTCCCAGCGAGCGCGAAGGGCCGCGACTTGAGCTTCAGCCTCGAGGTTCTCGCCCAAAGCGCCGCGCTGCATGGCAGCGCGCAGCTGGCCGGCGAGGTCGACACTTGCGTCGTCCGCCGCTTTTTGCAGCGCCCGCTCCAATTCGTCGCAAAGCTTGGCCTTTCGCCGCAAGCTGGCCGTCAGCGCCAAGCGGGTCCCCTCAAAGGCTCGCGAATCGACCACCAGGCGCCGATAGCAGGACGCGTACACGCGGGCCCGCAGATCGGAATCGGCGAGTTCGTCGAGCTCGGCCCACGCGTCGGCGAGCGCCGTGGCGGACGGACTGGCGTCGCTTGCAGCGACGTTGGACGGGCGTTCGTCGTCCCCGACGGCTCCTCCCGTCGTCGTCGGGTCAGCGCTGGCCGCCGTGTTCCCCCCGACCGCCTCGCTTGGTGCGGTCGCCTCAGGACTCACGCCGACTCGACTCGGGTGGCTCGCCACGGCCGCATCCGCGTTCGCACCGCTCCACGCCGCCTCGGATTCGCTCGCGTCCTCCGCTGAGACTCCGCCCCCCGCTTCGCCCGCGGCCGCTTCGCCCGCTGCCGTTTCGCCCCGTGCCGCTTCGCCCGCTGCCGCTTCGCCCAGTGCCGCTTCGCCCAGTGCCGCTTCGCCCAGTGCCGTCTCGCCTGGTGCCGCTTCGCCTGATGCCGCTTCGCCCGCTGCCGCTTCGCCCGCTGCCGCTTCGCCCGCTGCCGCTTCGCC
>QKPP01000022.1:23579-26149 GCA_006508105.1 Myxococcales bacterium FL481
TCGCCCGCTGCCGCTTCGCCCGCTGCCGCTTCGCCCGCTGCCGCTTCGTCGCACGGCGCTGCGCTCGGTGTCGGTTCACTCCGAGCCGCTTCGCGCCCCGCCGCTTCCCCTCCGCTCGCGTCGTTGGCTTGCTCGACGGGCTGCTTCGCATGGTCGAGCTTCGTCTCGCGTTGGCTCGGACGTTCCCGAGGAGGGCCGCCGGTGGCGTCCGTGAGAAGCGACTCGATCCGCGCGATCGCCCGACGTCGGGCATCGCGATGGGCGTCCTGCTCCGCCCGCGCCAGCGCATCGCGACGCCCGAACACGGCATCACGTGCGGCCTTGTAGCGATCTCGCGTGGACGCGATCAGTCGCCGCGGCACGTGACCGATCGCTCTCCACTGACGATGCAGCGGCTCCAGCTCTCGCTTGGCCCGAGTCCAACTCTCGTCGTCCGTGATCCCGGGCAGCATCGCTTCGATCTGCTCGATGATGGCGTCCTTGCGAGCGAGGTTCGCGGCCTGTTCATCGTCGAGCGCTTGTCGATGGCTGCGCTTGCGCTCAAAAAAAGCGTCCGCCGCCGACCGAAACCGTCGCCACAGCTTGCGGTCTTCGCCGCGTGGCGCCGGGCCGAGCTGCTTCCATTCGGCCTGCAGCGTTTTGAATTGCGCCGTGGCTTCCGGCCACTCGGTGGACGCGCTCAGCGTCTCGGCCTGCTCGCACAACGTCGCTTTACGGGCGAGCTGTTCGGTGATCTGAGCCCGCTCGGCCTCTCGTCGGGCCTTGACCTTGTCGTAGACCTCATCGCAGGCCTGACGAAACTGTTGCCATCGTTCGTCGCCTTCGTCCCCTCGTGCGGTCCGGACGCTTTTCCACTCGGACTGCAACTGACGCAACGCCCCCGCGAGATCATCGACCTCGTCGGCGGTAGTCACCAGCTGTTGGGCGCGACTGACGAGAGCGTTTTGCTTGGCCACGCAGGACCACTGCTGCCACTCGCGCTCGCGCGCGTCCTCGCTAAGCAGAGCCTGCACCCGCTGCTGTTCCGATCGGTGCTGCGCGGTCAGTTCGCGCAAGACCGCCGCGCTCTCCAGCGGACCGGGCTTGGCAAAACTGTCGGTCGCTCGGCGCATCAGCGCGATCGCCTGACCGCGGTTGATGGGGGCAACCACTGCCTGCAAGTCGCGCAGGGCCCCCCGCAGGCGCTCTGTGTTCGCCGACCGCTCAGCCGCATCCACCTCCTCGGGCGCTTGGCGGGCAACGGACTGATGGGAGTCGTCGGCTTCGCGGTTGGCGTCCGGCGGGGACGCTGAGTCGGACCGACGCGACGCGATCGAGTCGGCGGGCGCGTTGGTCACCGCTGGACCGCTAGCCGGACTGCCGCCGCGCTCGCTCGGCATCGACGGTGGCTCGGCACGCCCCGAGGAAGGGCGCTCGGTCGCGGCCGCTTCGGCCGTCTTCGGGGCGCTCGGGCGAGACGCCTTGGGCCGAGGCAGGGCCTCGGCCTCACTCGCTTCGATCACCGCGCGACGCTTCGCGGATTCGATCTGAGCCAAGGCATCGGCCCTGGCCCGCCGGAACTCGTCGACCGCCCGCCCGAAGCGGCTCGACAACAACTCGTCGTCCACTTCCAAGGCCGTCCACTCGCCCTTGCACGCCGCTTCCTGCTCCAACGCCGAATCGTCGATCCACGGTCCCGCGAGCGCCAAGCGCTCCATCTTCGCCAGCACGCGCTGACGCGCAGCTCGCTGCTCTTGCTGCTGCGCCTGCAGCTGAGCGGCGTCCGGTCGCAACTCGGCCCGGAGACTCGCCGCCCGCTTCCGCGCTCGGCTACGCAGCTGCCGGTTGCGCGCCTTCGCGGCCACCTGCTCGAGATCTTCGATGTTGGAGAGCGACTCCATCGCCGCGATGGCAAGCTCATTGGGCTCGCCGGCGATTGCGAGCCCGCGCAACGTCGCTTGGTCTCGAACCCGGGCGAGCGCGTCGAGGCGAAAACCAAGATCGACGCCGCCGCGAACCAGCCGCAACAGCTCTCCGAGCTCAGTGAGGCGCGCCAACACGGCCTCGCGGAGCACGGCCGACTGGGACCGCTGGCCGATCTCGATGAGCCATTCCGCGTCCTCGAGTCGGCTCAATACCGCTCTAGCCGACCCCTCGGTGTCCGCCGCGGCCGCCCGCGCCGCCCAAATCTCGCGCGCGCGACGGGCCGCAAGCTCGCCCACTTTGGACGTGTCCGTGGACGCCAGCGACCGCAGCACCTCGGGGTCCTCGATGCGCTCCACCGCCACCTGACGGACCCCCAGGTCGCTGTCTCCGCGCGCCAGTTCAACGATCAGATCCCGCTGTTCGGCGCTCATCTCCCGCACCGCCTCTGCGCGGCGCGCAGGGCTGCTGTGTTTCCACTTGGGACGAAACCAGTCAGCAATCGGCATGCGGCAGAACAGTAGGGCGCCAGCCGGGGACTCGGCAACCGCGGTCTCTCGGCGCTCTCTCGCCGAGACGAAACATACCCGCCGAGTCTTGACGCCCGCCGATCGCCGAGCCCAGCCGAGCCCAGCCGAGCCCAGCCGAGCCCAGCCGAGCCCAGCCGA
>QKPP01000298.1 GCA_006508105.1 Myxococcales bacterium FL481
GACGACGACGACGACGACGACGACGACGACGACGACGATGACGACGATGACGACGTCCCTGCCGAGCTGTGTCCCGGCGAGAACAAGCCCAAGCCGTGCGTCAATGGCATGGTCGACGGCTACCCCTGTTCCAACGTAGATCTACTCTCGATTACCTCGCCTGAGGAGCTCGAAGGCGGCCGCGTCAGCGATATGTGGGGTTGGGAACACCGCGGGCGATTGTTCGCAATCGTGACGCACACCAAGGGCACCGCGTTTCTCGAGGTGACCGACCCATGTAGTCCGGTCTTTCTTGGAATGATGCCGCAGTCATCTAGCGACAATGCGATTCACCATGATCCGAAGGTCTGGGACCATTGGGTTTTCGTCGTCAGTGAGGCTTCGGGGCACGGGATGCAGGTGTTCGATCTCATGCGCCTACTCGACGTGGCCTCCCCGCAGACGTTCGATGAGGACGCCTACTACGACAGCTTTGGTCGCTCTCACAACATGGTGCTCGATCCGGAGACCGGGTACGGGTACGCGGTGGGAAACGGGACTTGCTCGGGAGGATTGCACATCGTCGATCTCAACGACCCGCTTAGCCCTTCCGAGGAGGGCTGTTTCGGGGCAGCCGGCTACATCCACGACGCGCAGTGCACGATCTACCACGGCCCCGACGAGGAGCACACGGGCAAAGAGATCTGCCTGACCGCCAACGGGGGCAGCGGCAAGTTCAGCATCGTCGATGTGACCGACAAAGCCTCCCCGGTCGAGCTGAGCCGCACCGGCTACCCCCGACCCGCGTACACCCATCAAGGCTGGCTCACCGAGGACCATCGGTACTTCCTGCTCGGAGACGAACTAGACGAGGGCAGCACGGTCGAGTACACGCGAACGATGATCTTCGACGTCGTCGATCTCGACGAGCCGGTCCTCATCGGTGAGCACGACGGTACGACCAAGGCCACCGACCACAACATGTACGTCGTCGGCGACCGCGTCTATCAAGCGAACTACGTCAGCGGCTTGCAAGTACTCGACGTGAGCCGAGTGGACGAAGCGGTGCTGACCGAGGTTGCGAGCTTCGACACGATGCCCGATGAAGACAGCGGCATGGGCGGGACCTGGAGCGTGTACCCATACTGGTGGAACGCCCGCATTGTCGGGATCAGCGATATGCGCGAAGGATTTCTGATGGTGGCGCCGTCCGAGAACCAGGTGGAGTAAGGAGGAGCCCCCGGTCCCGCGCGGGGCTCATGACTCCACCTCGGCGACCCGCGCCACCAATGTTGCATACAGCCGAGACCGCGCGGCGACGCCCGATGGCGCCAGCCAGTCGCGGCCGAGTTCACGCCAACCAAGATCGGTAGACTCGAGCCCGAGCGTGTCGATGTAATCGCGTTCCACGACCAGATACTGGGTCCGATACGCCAGCAGAAACCCGTCGTGCACGGCCCGGGCTCGCTTTGCCTCGGGATAGTCCGCAAACCACTGGTTGAGAAACCCGGAACACCCCCGCACGTGCAAGAGCGTGCCGAAGTCTCCACAGGGAGGCAGCTCCCCGGAGAGTACGGTCTTGGCGTGGGCCCAATGGCGAAAGCCGAGCTCGCGGGCGAGAACGCCAAAACAGTGTTTGCGTTGAAGCGTCTCCAGCCATTCCGCTTCGGCGCGATTGCGGAACTCGGGGAGCTCCGCAAGCCGCTTGAGGGCACGGGGCTCGTGCGCTGCGGCGCACCGGTGAAGGCGTCGAGCCCGGTTTCTGATCTGTTCGATCGCACTGATCATCGCTGCTTCCTCCTGTCGTCCGGCTTGTCTGCCGGAATCGTTGGCCGTTCTCCGCGCTGCTCGGCCGGGGGAAACGCAATGTCGGGTCGTACCGTGGCTGCGTTGCCTGTAACCCCGCGGCATCCGCTGAGAGGATGCGTGCGGGCATCAGGGTGAAACGTCTTTTGGCGGAAGAGGCCGCCCTGACGACCTCGCAGCGAGGCTACTCGAATCTATCGCCCACGCAAGTCCGCCGACACGGCCGCGCGCCTCGAGCGCTAGAGTTGCCCGCAATCGTCGTCGAAACCAATCACCACGGGGGTGCCGAGCCGAGGCGGGTCCGCCTCGAGCGATCGCCACGAATGCAGATCGACGTCGTCGTGTTGTCCGCGAAGAGCCCGATACTCGGCCCGCACGCTGGGCTCCCCGTCGTCGAGATCGGTCCAAGGCACGCAGCTCGAGAACACGGCCCCGCGAAGCGAGCAATCGAGCCCTCGCTTTCGTCGATCCGCAGCGCGAGCCATACTCGCGCCATGTCCGATCCGCGCTCCAGCCCCACCACCCGCAAGCCCACGGACCATCGTGTCCGCACCGCCCTCGTGGATTGGGCACAAGCCGCGCACCTTCGCCATCCACTCAACGATCGCTCGGAGATCCGCATAGCTCGACTGAGCGATCCGGCGGGACTGCGGCATATCGGGGTCTCGATCGCCCGGATCCCTCCGGGCAAGGAGAGTTTTGCCCTCCACGTGCACGAGCTCCACGAGGAGTGGATCTACGTTATCGAGGGAACCGGCCGCGTTCGGCTTGACGACCATGACGTCGAGGTCCAACCCGGCGACTTCGTGGGCTTCCCCGCCAACGGCCCCGCGCACCTGGTGCGCAACGACGGCGATGTCGATCTCGTGTACCTCCAAGGCGGAGACCGCCGCGAAGGAGACCGCGCTCGGTTCCCCGCGCTCGGAATGGTCGCGTGGCAACACGACGACGGCCACATGGCCTGGGTACCCGACGGCCAAGTCGAGCTCAAGCCGTTCACCGACTGGTTGGCCCGCGAGTAGCCTGACCGTGTGGCGTCGTGGGGTCGTCCGCGGCTAGGGCGAGTAGCTGCAGTACGTACCGGTTCTCACCGCTCGCACAAGCTGTCGACCCAAATCAGCGTCTTGCTGCTCGATGCGGCGAATCGCGTCGCGGATCCGCCGCTGCACACTGACGCGAGCCCGCTCGCTCGCGGAGGTCCCCTGGCGCCCGCGACCGCCCAGTCCGATGGCTCCTTTGAGTTGTTGTGTCACGAACTCCAGCTCCGTGCGGGCCCGTTCCGCTCGCGCGGGATCGTTCCACGTCTCGGCTTCCACCAGCTCGGCTTTCAACGACACAACGCGTTGTCGATACTGGTCCCGCGCGTCATCGTCCAAGATCGGACCGGTCGTCGTGCTCCCACCACAATCCAGACCCCGCCCCTCGGCCGCGAGATCGAGAGCATGGAACTCGCGGTCTGGTTCGGCGATCAACCTTGCGAGCAGTCGCACGCCCTTGGTATCCGACAGACG
This sequence comes from Myxococcales bacterium FL481, assembly GCA_006508105.1. GTDB lineage: Bacteria > Myxococcota_A > Polyangia > Nannocystales > Nannocystaceae > FL481. The sequence continues at coordinate 3,297 of QKPP01000298.1, forward strand.
AAAACGCACGGGCCCGCGAGCCACCAACCAGTACTCGCCGTCGCGCTCGAGACGAAGCTCGTCGGAGCTGGTCGCGGCGCGCTTTGGCGATTGTTCGTCCGCCGGACGCCCATTCAACTCAGCCACCCGCTCACGGACCGCGCCCGCCACGGTCTCCACATCCACGCCACGAGCAGATGCACTCTGAGCTTCGGCGATGACCCGCGCCGCCTCGCACATAAACAAAGGATTGCCCCGGGTCGCCGCGAACACGGCGTCGAGCAATGGCGCCGAAACCGGTGACGCCGACGCGTGGCGCAAGAAGTCCGACACGGCGCCCCGAGTCAATCGCGTCAGATGAATCGGTCGCACCTCGCGAGCCAGCGGCAGCAACACCGGGCCCGCGTCCGATGCCTCGGCTTCGAGGTTGCGATACATCCCCGCCACGGCCACGCGGGCACCGCGGATCGGTCCGGCGAGAAACTCGAGCAACCGCGCCGAGGTGAGATCCGCAACGTGCAGGTCTTCGAGCAGCACCAGCACCGGTCGGCGCTCGCCGACTTCGGTCAACAAGCCAGCGACGGCGTCGAACAGTTCGAATTCTGCGGCGGCCTCACCGGCCGGTTCGGCTGCACGCCCGCCATCACCCGCGAGCTCCGGGAGCACGCGTTGCAGCGCCCCGCCACGCTGCCCCACGAATTCAGCAACGAGCTCGCGGTCCTCCGCCCGCAAGACCCCGCGTAGGACCTGAATCCACGGCCATAGGGCCGGAGCCCGCGATGAGCTCCAGCAACGCGCCCAAAACACGTGCATGTCGCGATCGCTGGCGGCCGCGGCCATCTCTTCTAACAACCGGCTTTTACCGATACCCGGCTCACCACATACGAACCAAAGATTCCCTCGACCCGAAACCGCGTCATCCAGCCCGCGAGTCAAAGCCGCGAGCTCCTGGCGTCGCCCCACGAGCGGGTGCATGCGTTGCGGCACGCGATGAGTTTTGCGCCTGTTGACGAAAGCGTCCAGCGTTGAGCGCGAGCCCCGGCCGCCGTCAACGGCCTCACTCGACGAATCTGGCCGTGCAATAGGCGAACGCGAAGCGGTCGGCGCCCCCGCGGCCAATCCCCGGCGTCGACCTCGCGGATCATGCGCACCGTCACAACGTTCCGTCGCTCGTCACGCCTCAGACGTGGGCCCCGAACTGGAGAGCTCGCCCTGCCGATGACTGACGTCCAACCCACTTCGTCCCGACGCTTCGCGGGACCGTACCGCCCGCCACTGTCGGCGCGGAACGCCTCGTCCCACCACCCCGCGCCCGGCTGGCCGTCTACGACGTGGGACGATGGCCGGCCCCACCAGCAGTTCACCGGCCTCGCTCGCGCCCACGAGGCGCGCGTCCGCTCCCTCCTACTGCGGCTGTGCCGAGACAAGTCCGTCGCGGACGACCTCACCCAAGAGACGTTCCTCCGCGCCTACCGAGCGTTCGACCGGTTTGAGGGTCGCTCGCGTTTCTCAACTTGGATCCATCGTATCGCCTACAACGTCTATCTCAATCACAGTACACGCGGCAAGGTCCTCCATATGTTGCCGCAAGGGTACGAGTTGCAGCTCGCGGGCTCCGATGGCCCCCAGGAAGCGCGCCAATGTGAGATGCGCCACGATCTGGCGTGGGGACTGGCCGGACTCGATGAACGCTACCGTCGAGTCATCGTGTTGTACTACTTCCGCGACTGCTCGTACCCGGAGATCGCGACGAGGCTCGGCCTCCCAGTGGGAACGGTCAAAACCCATCTTCACCGGGCGAAGCTCTTGTTGCGCAAACGCCTGCACGAGGTCGCCTGACGAGCGCCAAGGCCGGGCCGGCGAGCTAGCGCCCGACTTCCAACATCACCTGGATCTGTTCGACCAGATCCAACTCGCCATACGCATACGTTCCACCGAGCGAGACCGCCAACGTAAACCCGTCATCGTGGGTGATGAGATGCGTGACATCGTAGCCATCGTAGGCGTGCTCAGGCCCGGCCTCGGCGATCCCACAAACGGGACCGCCCTCGCCGAGGCGCGACGCCTCGGCCAGCGTGCTCCATGGGTTGACTTGGGCGGCCGCAGGCAGTTCTTCGGTGATCACCGCCACCTGGCCGAAGTCCTGAGCATACGTCGCGCGACCGGGCATCACGTTGATCTGGTACGCGCCGAGCCAGTCGAGCGGTCGCTGCGATCCCTCGCAGGCGGTGTCTAGCTCGAACGATTCACTCACACGGGTCAGATCCACTTCGCCGCCGCCGTCGAGATCTCGTTCCCGCACCGTTCGCACGCCCAAGCTCCGCAGCACGGCCTGACGCACGTACTCGGTCGGAGCCGAGAACGCGTAGCCCGACATCGCCAACAGCGCTTCGGGACTAGCCACGTAGAACGCCATTTCAAGATTGATCGCGCTCGTCCGAATCGTATCGCGAATCACCGCTTCGAATTCGACATCAAACTGTCCCTCATCGAAGCCCCGGGTCACCGTATCGACAGCCCGCTCACTGCCGTTTTGCACCAAGTCGCGTAGGTCCAGGCCAACGTAGAAATCGTCGCCAAGGTCCGCATCAACAATCTGCGCACGGAGGGTGTCGACGGCGATCCGATGGCCGGCGTCGAACAGGTCCCAAAGGATGCTTCTGATCAGCTCGCGCCCTGAGGGACCGAGCGCCGGCCAAGTCAGTCGCAACGTCGCCAACAACGAAGCCGCGCCGGTCACCGAGCTCAGATCGATGCCCATCGCCGCCGCCTCCGTGGCATGACCAGCGACAGCCGCGACCACCGCGTCATCGGAAGCGAGCGCAGGGTACTCGTCCAACTCGGGTAGATCCAGCTGCTGGGTAAACGCCTGGCGATGCGAAAGCTTGGCCCGTCCGTCAACGCACGCCGCGATCGGCAACAGCATCACGAACGCCAGCCATCGTGAACAAGAGCAACCCCGGGAGCGCGACATATCAGTTCACCTTCAACCCGCTTGTCGACCGCAGGCCCGGTCTTGGAAGTACGCGCGATGAAACGGCTGGAAGTACCCCCCGAATTCGAGCCCGACGTTAGGAAGCCTGACCCCACGAAAGGCGAAGCTTTGCCCGTCGTAGGGCCGAGAACGGTTCGGAGCTTGGATCAGCTGGGACACGATCAGTTTGAGCTGAAACCCGCCGCAGGTTCGCAGCGAGACCCCGCCGCCAACCGAGACGAACCCAGCGCGCACCTTGCCGAGGTTACCGGCCTGAAAGGCCGCGTTGAGTGCCGGCGGGAAAGCACCCACGCCGTCGCTGATCCGATTCGAAAACCGCATCCAGTGGTAGGCCCCGGTGGCGACCAACTGAAACGCCGACCGGCTGACCACGGCCAACGGATAGTAGTCGAGACCGGTCGAAATCGTGTGTACCAGCACCAGCGTTCGATAGCGCACGAACAAATCGATGTCCTGAATCGGCGCGACGATCGCTTTGACGCCCAAGCCCAGCCCGCTGATGTCGATCCCCACCCCCAGCAGCTGCCCGTACCCGGGACTGCGACGCCGCATCTCGTGAAAATACGACGGGCCGCCGGGCGACCCGATTGGCCGCAACGTGTCCGAAAGCGCCGCGTCGCCACTGGCCGGAGACGCGTCGCCACTGGCCGGAGACGTTGCCGTCGGCGACTCGCGGGGTGATGGCGTTGCCGGCGAACCGCCGGCGGTCGGCGGCACCGTGGCGTCCGGCCTCGCGGGGCCGGGACTGGCCGGGCCGGGACTGGTGAGGCCGGGACTGGCCGGGCCGGGACTGGTGAGGCCGGGACTGGCGGGGCTGGTACTGGCGGCACCGGCCGGGCTCGGTGTGCTCGGGCCAGTCGGCGGCGTCGTCACCGAGGGGGCCGCGACTGGCGGGGCCGGCGAGCCCACCGGAGGCGCGGCGGGTCCACCCCCCGGGTTCGCTCCCGGGGTGGGAGAGACGGCGGGGTTCCCGGCCGTCGACCCGACCGCCGAGCCCCCAGCCCCCGCGGATCGGTCTCGGCCGACCTCAGCCGGACCCGACCCGTCCGCGGACGCACCGGGCGATGGAGATCCTTGGACCGCGGTGGGTGGATCTGACGCCGCTCGAGGCGGGCTCGACGGCTGGTCCGGCGGCGGTAGTGATGGGGTGGTACCCGGAGGTACTGAAACATCACTCGACGAGCCCGGAGCCGGGCCAGTGGACTGGACCGGCGATGCGCCCACGTCGGGAAGCGGCGACGGTGCCAGCACGAGAGCGCACACGAGACCGATTGCGGGGGAGAAGGCCAACGGTGAAAAGCACCATAGCGTCGATCGCCGCCGGCGCCACGACCTGACGCGAGACACTGAACGTCGACGCACCCGCCTGCTCGCCGCCGTCAACCGACCTCAGCCCATGACCCGTTCGTCCGTTCTCCGCGGCCCCTCGGAGGGGCTCGAAACGCGTGGCGTAAGCAGATCAGAGCAATCCCATGGCTTGAATGCACGCGACCAGAGTGCTTAGTTGCCCATTAGGAACCCATGCCTCGCTTGTCGCCCCTCGGTCTCTTTCTCGGCCCCCTATGCACGCTATGGGCGTGCGGCTCCGCGCCCTCGGAGACCACCTCCAACCCGAGCGAAGACGACGCGGGCGATGACGATGACGACCCTGGCGACGACACGGGGAGCGGTGACGACGACGACAACGCCGACAGCGATGACGATGACAACGATGATGACGACGACGACGATGATGACGACGACGACGATGCCGACGACGATGACGACGATGCCGACGATGACGATGATGACGATGATGACGACGGCGATGACGACGATGACGACGATGACGACGATGACGACGATGACGACG
>QKPP01000117.1:0-57545 GCA_006508105.1 Myxococcales bacterium FL481
CGTCCCGGGCGTCCTCGGCTTTGGTCAGTCGGCGGTGGGTCGCAACGGGGGCGCCGGGTCTCAGGAACCAGGGCGGCCGAACCCGAGGTGCATGACTTCCCAGCCTGCTGGGCACGTGCCGTTCCACGTGGAACCTGACCGTGTCGCCAGCGAGGTCTCACCACGACCCGTGCCCCGGGGCCACGGCCGCCAGCCATCACAGCGAGCCAGGCTCCAGCCAGACGCGAGTACGTTCCTGGTCGCACCAGGCCGCGCGGCTCCCCGCGCGCCGACCACGACAGAGCCCGGCGAGCGCCACGCCAGACCAGCCGCCGCCCTGCACGACCAAAACGGCCAGTTGCGCCGCACGCTCCCGGACCCGGCGACCGAGAACAACCCTCGAGCCGCCCGAGTTGAGCGCCGATCAGCCCCCGGCCCCATCACCATCGGGGAACTCCGCAAGTCCACAGCGCTCTGAGTGAGACACGATGGTCGAGACGTCGCCGCCCTCCAGAGCCAGGGACTCGTGCGCCCGCGCGAGCAGCTCCAGCCCCGTCTCCGTCTCCCCGCGAAGGCACGCGACCCAGCCCGCCGTGTCGAGAAAGTCGGAATTGCTCGGCTCGGCGGCAAGGGCCGAGTCTGCCAATTCCGCGGCCCAGTCGAGTCGCTGATGGGACAACGCGAGCGCGTAGGCAAGGTCGTTGTCCAGACCCGCGCTCGAGCCACCGAGCTCCCGCGCGAGAGCAAGGTGCCTTGTGGCACGTTCGGGCCGATCCAGGGCCAGCTCCCCGTAGCCCAGCGCCAACGCTCGGGCGGCCGGACGCAGCGCCCCGTCCCGCCACACAAAGCTCGCCGTCAACCCGAGCACGACCGCCAACACCAGGGCCAGGCCCGCGCCACCACGAGCACGACCGCCCAGCAACGTGCCGAGAGCGAGCCCCGCCGCGACTCCGCCGACGTGTCCCCCCTGCGCGAGCGGCAGCACCTCCAGTGAGGCCAACACACCGCCCGCGACCAGCCACAGCGCGAGCCACCGGGCGAGTGCGCGCGCGTCCACCCGATCGAGAGCAACCCGCTGCTCAGTGGTGCCCCACGCGCGCAGGACGACCAGCGCGCCCGCCAGCCCAAATACGCCCCCGGACGCCCCCACGACCAGCCAGCCGTCCACCCAAGCCAGCGACACCAGGCAGCCGGCCAGCGCACTCACCCCAAACACGACGCAGCAGGCCACCGCCCCCACGGCCCGCTCCACTGCACCCCCCACACTCCACAGGGCCAGCATGTTCAGCCCTAGATGAACCGCGGAGCCGTGGAGCACGACCGTCGTGGCGCAACGCCACCACTGCGCGCGTTCCCATACCTCCACGACCGAAAGACCACCGAGATCCACCAGCACCTGCGCAGGCACGCCGGTCCAGAGCCAACCGAACTCCGCAGCCGCTGCGCCGAGCTGACCCACCGAGAGGCCGAACATGACGCAGCAGACGCCAACGAGCGCGGCAGTGACCGAGCGCCAGCCTGATTGCGACCGACGCGCCGGGGGTGGCGCCGCGGTCTCGACCCGAGAACCAGCCTGCCCCGCGGCGCCCATTGCGCGGGGGGAGAATCGCGGCATGGTACGCGAGCATATCTCGTCGAACACTGGACTCAAGCGCCCCGACGCTCGCCGCGCCCCGACGCCCACCGCAACTCGCTCGCGAGTCCCAACCCCGCGGCACCGCAAGAGACGACCGCCGGCCTCGCACCGCTCGGGTAGCCGCGCGACTCCATAGCGGACCGTGCTCCGCCCAGAGTAAGATGCGGCGGGGCGACTCGCTCACCTGAACTTGAACCCAGGATTGTCCGCTTGACTATCAACATTCTTATCGTCGAGCCGGACACGCCCACGCGCCGCCTACTAGAGGTTGGCTTGCGCGACGCTGGCTACGAGGTGGATGCCGCATGTTCGGGCGAGGAGGCGTTGGAGCTCGTGCGTCGGCGAGTGCCGAACGTTGTGTTGTGCGCCGCTCCGTTGGCGCACAGTGACGCCTACACGTTGTGCCGACAGCTAGCGGACGCGTCGCCGGGAACGGCGACTTCGATTCTGCTGATCACAGACAGTCACGCCATTGAGGAGCGCGTTCGTGGGGTCGAAGCCGGCGCGGACGGCTTCCTCGCTCGGCCGATTTGTCTGCCAGAGGCGCGTTCGCAGATACAGGCTTTGCTCCAGAAGCGCGACCACGGCCGGCTGGCCTCGAGCGCCCGGCGACCGACGTTGCTCGAAGGGCACCTTGAGGACGTTGGCTTTGTCGCGATCTTGCAGTTGATCGAGTCGAGCGACGCCGGCGGCGTGATCACATTGCGTTGCAACGGCGAGCGGGGCTCGATTTGGTACGCCCACGGCCGCGTGCTGGACGCAGTCTGCGGCCGTCTTACCGGGCGACGCGCCGTCTATCGCCTCATGACATGGCGTGCCGGCACCTACCGCAGTGAGCCGCTGGCCCGCACCGGCGTGCGCGCCATCCCCGACACCACCCGGGGCCTGGTGATGGAGGGCCTGCGGCGCTTGGAGCAGTGGAATCGTCTCGTCGCTCGCCTGCCCCCGTTGCACGCCCGCTTGCTGGCGGCCGAACCCAACGCGAACGACAACCCCCCAACCTCGCTGAGCTCGCTGCAGCACGCTCTCTGGGCCCAATTCGATGGACGGCGAACGCTGCAGCAGATCCTCGACGCGAGCGACGACGACCTGGTTTGCCTCCGAGCCATCGAGCGTCTCTTGACGCGCGGTCGGCTCGTTCCCGCCTACGATGAGTCGCCGAACGGCGGTCGAGCGAGCGCGGCCCCGTCCGCGCCGCCCGCGGTACGAACCAACTCGAATCGCGACTCAATCGCCGCCGGTGGGCCGGAGCCTGCGTGGCGGACCGATTCTCCCGCGGAGGGGCTGGACCCAGGCGCGCGTCAGCCCCGTCCGCAACCCGGGTTGCCGGAGCCCGCGTGGCGGCCCGATTCTCCCGCGGATGGGCTGAACCCAGGCGCGCATCAGCCCCGTCCGCAACCCGGGTTGCCCCGTGACCGTGAGACAACTCGTACGGGGCATGGGTCGTCTCCGGACTGGCCAGAACCCGACGCGCCCGCACCTGCCTCGGCCGCTGCGGCGGCACAAACCTCCGCCGTGGGTGTCGGTGACCCGCATTTGGTTCGGGAGAGCGACAAGGACCTGGCCCGCTTGCAAGCGCTCGCATCCGAGTCCCGGCCCCCCGAACCGCGCAGTTTCAGCCCTGAGCCTCCGGCGCGCGACCGATCGGTGCTCGCGGATACCTCCGCGGTGCCGGTCGTCGAACTGAGCGAGCGAGACGCAGCGGCGTCGCAGCGGGAAGTCGACCTCGAACTGCCATCCAAGTCCGACCCGTCGTCGCACGGCAACCGGCCGGCGCAGCGGCACGACGGGAGCCACCGTACTCCGAGCCCGGACCGGGCTCACGTCGTGGCCACCGGAACGACGAACGAGGCGCCGGACCCAAGCGAGGCGTGGGTGCACGAGGTGACGCTGGCCAACGCGTCGGGTCAGGCGCGGCCCCGCGAGCGACCCTCGGCGAGGCGGCGGGCCGAACGCCAGGCGCGTATCGTCCCCACCACCGCAACAAGCGCACTCGTCCCGTACGCGCGCACGGAAACGACACCCCCTCCGCCCGCCACGATGCCCCGACACGTGCTGGCCGCAATCGCGGGCGCGGGCGCGAGTCTGGTGTTGCTGTGGCTGGGCCACCACGCACTGCGCGGCACGGGCGACGACACCCTGCAGGGCAGCGCAGCGTCGCGCGGGAGCCCCAACGCGCTCACGAGCCGAGGGCAGAAATCCACGATCAGATCGTCACTGCCCCCCCGATCGGCCGCAGAAACCCGCCGCGCATCGAGCCCGGATTCACCGCAGCCCGCCGCCGGACCAGCGCCTCGCGCGCCCAACGACCGCACCCCCGTTGGGCATGCACCTCAGCTCAGCGTGCCCCCGTCAACGGGCACAGCGGAGCGCGACAAGCCCGCGCTCGAGGTGCCCGGGCCCACCGTGGCTGGCATCCAGGACGCGGACGCACGACCGGCGGCGGTCGCTCTGCTCGAGGCAGCCGAGGACGCTCTGCAAGCGGGCCGCTACGAGCGGGCCCAGCAACTCGCCGCGGATCTCCCGTCGGACGCGCTGCATGATGCCCGCTCGCAGCTGCTATTGGCCAAGTTGGCCCTGGAACGAGCCGCGTTCAGCGATGCCGTGAATCACGCGCGGCGGGCCAGTGAGCTGGATCCCGGGCTCGCACCGGCCTATCTCGCGCTCGGCGTGGCCCACCGGGGCCGAGACGAGCCGCGCGAGGCCATGGCCGCCTACCAACGGTACTTGGAATTGGAGCCTGATTCGGTCTACGCCCGTAGCCTCGAACGCGAGCTCCAGACCCTCCGCGACGCCCTCCCCCGCGCCCCGTCGCCGTAGACGCTCGCAGCCTCCTTCATGCTGGTACTTGGGATTGAGACCTCCTGTGACGAGACCGCCTGCGCGTTGATTCGCGATGGCCGAGTCTTGTCCAGCATTATCGCCTCCCAGATCGACGTCCACCGCGAGTTCGGGGGCATCGTCCCCGAGCTCGCCAGTCGCCACCACGTGCACGCCGTCACGCCGACCGTGACCCGAGCTCTAGAGCAAGCGGGCCCGCTACGTCTTGAGGACGTCGACGCGGTGGCTGTCACCGAGGCACCCGGTCTCGTTGGGGCCCTGCTGATCGGAGCCCAGTTCGCACGCGGACTCGCGTGGGCGATCGACCGCCCTCTGGTCGGCATCCATCACCTCGAAGGCCACATCTGCTCGGCCCTGCTCGACGACAACGATGAATACGGCCCAACGGTGCCCGCTCATCTCGCGTTGTTGGTGTCAGGCGGGCACACCGAGCTCGTTGAGGTGCGGGATCTGGGCGACTATCGACCAATCGGTCGTACACGAGACGACGCGGTGGGGGAGGCTTATGACAAAGTCGCCAAGATGCTCGGACTGAGCTACCCCGGCGGGCCCGTGATTGACGCGCTCGCGCGAGAGGGCAACCCGAGACGTCACGCGTTTCCTCGCAGCATGCTCAACCAGGACAACTACGCCTTCTCGTTCGCGGGGTTGAAGACGGCCGTCCTGGTCCACCTGGAGCGAAACGGCGCGCCGCGATCCCGAGCCGAGCTCGCCGATATTTGTGCCAGCTTTCAGCAAGCCGCCGTTGAAGTACTCGTAGAAAAGACCCGACGCGCTCGCGCGGCGTATGGATTCGAGCGCGTTCACGTAGTCGGCGGCGTCGCGGCGAACCATGGCCTGCGCGAGGCGATGACCGCGGCGGCGGAGACCGACGGCTTTGTCTACAGCTCACCCCCGATGCGCTACTGCGGCGACAACGCGGCCATGATTGCGATCGCGGCGGCCATCCGACTGCATCGTTGGCGCGACCCGCCGCCGCTTCGCGTGACATCCACACGACCGCTCGTCGCTGGGCTCGTCTAGCGAGTTCAGCCTCCCACCGAGCGACAGTCGCACTTCGCAGCCCGCAATGTCGAATCCACCGCCCCGAAGCCCCGCTCAGCTTCTGCGCCAGTACGGGCTCACCGCCAAGAAGAGCTGGGGGCAGAACTTTCTCCACGACGCCTCGGTACACGGCGCGATCGCAGCCGAGGTTCTCCCCGATCGCGACGTCGTTGAGATCGGGCCCGGACTCGGTTCGCTCACGGTGCATCTGCTCGCTCGAGCACGTCAGGTGGTTGCCATTGAGCGAGATCGCGAGATGTGTGCAGTGTTGCGACAGGAATACGCCACCGCGAATGGACTCACGATTCGCGAAGCCGACGCGGTGAAGTTCGACTATGCGCAGACCGGCTGTCGCCAGCCAACTGTAGTCGGCAACCTCCCCTACCAACTCACCGGCCCTCTCCTGTTTCGACTACTCGACTACCATACGCATTTGGGACCTTGGATCCTGATGGTACAGCGCGAGGTGGGGGACCGCCTAGCGGCCGACCCTGGCACTCGCAGCTACGGGGCGGCGACTGTGAGTCTATCGCGCCTTCGCGCCATCACGAAAGTTCGCAATGTACCCCGTGGCGCCTTCACGCCGCCGCCGCGGGTGGACTCCGCCATTTTGCGGTTCGATCCCCTCGAGCGCCCGCGTGGTGAGGTCGACAATGCCGCCGCGTTCCCCCGCTTCGTCCAAACCCTATTTCAGCGCCGGCGTAAGACTCTACTCAACGCTTTGTCAGCCGTGATGGACCGCGCCGACGCGGCGCGAGCCTGTGCGTCGCTCGGGATCGATCCGGGCATCCGACCAGAGCGATTGACCACTGAGCAATTCGCCGCGTTGGATCGACATCGAACCGCCCTCGTCGCGCGGGCCGACGATTGAGCTAATGCCCGAACTACCGGAAGTCGAGACCGTTCGGCGGGGACTCGTGCACGCCCGCTTGCGCGAGCCGGTGGTCTCGATCTGGCGTAGCGAGCAATCGCTGCGGATCGGCGCTGCGTGGCGCCGAGAGCACGAGCACCTCGACCGACTCATCGGGACCCGGCCCGGACGACTTCGTCGGCGAGGCAAGTATCTACTGTGGACATTCACCGTCGCCGACGCGGCCGACTGGACCCTTCTGCTGCACCTCGGAATGACGGGACGCTGCGACGTCGTGACGCCCGAGATCGACTTGCTACCCCATACGCATTTGCGCCTTGGGCTGGCCTGCCAGCGCGAGCTCCGATTTGTCGACCCTCGGCGCTTCGGCGGGCTGCGGGTGGACCGGGCCCGCGCGCTGGAGCGGGCACCACCGCTGAGTGAGCTCGGGCCCGAACCCCTCGCGCGTGGATTCGACGGGGCCCGCCTGGCGCAGCGGGGCGGGCGAAGTCGTCGGCCGATTCGCGACGTGCTGCTCGACCAACGGGTGGTCGCCGGCGTTGGCAACATCTACGCAGTTGAAGTGCTGTACGCCGCCCGCATTCACCCCCTGCGCTCCGCGTCCGACCTCGGCCCGCTGGATTGGGACCGAGTGGCGCGATGCCTCGTCGAACTGCTACGGACCGCGATCCGGAACAAGGGCACCACGCTTCGTGACTACCGTCGACCGGGGGGCGCACCCGGACGACACGCCACGCGGTTGCGGGTGTATGGTCGCGAAGGCGAGCGCTGCACAACCTGTGGCACGGTCCTCGTCGGATTCACCTCCGGGGGTCGGCGAGGCGTATTCTGTCCCCACGAACAGCCCGCATCCTGACGGGAGTCCTGCGCGTGTCTCACGAGGGCCAGGACACCAATCGGGTGGGCAGGACCGCCATCGTTCGCTGCGCGAGACGGGCTTCGTGCCCGCGACCGCCGCTTGAGCTCATGCGCCGCCCTGCGGGCGCGCGGTCGCTCGAGAAACCAAGGAAAAAGGACCTTCGCTCGAGGTGAGCTCCGCGCCAAAATCTTACGGTCCATCGGCAATTGGGGGGGCCGGACCGCAAAACGCGGATGAAGGTCCTTTGTGCTGCAGGGTCCCCGTTACGGGGTTGGGTTTGAGCCCATGAGGTGCACTAGGCGTGCCAACCTGGTCGCCCGCGGATCCAACGGGGGTTCGGACCTCGGACGCTCGTCGCCGCGCACTGCGTCAGGTGATTGACTCTGAACTGCTCGCACTCGCGCCATGAGGGCGCGAGTGCCCGCCAAAACTTTGGCACTGCCACAGCAGATCCCTGGCCGTCGGGTGTCGTTTAGGCTGAGCTCGTGTCCAGCGCCAATCAGGCCGCGCCCGCAACGAGCTCGCTTCGGTTGCCCGCTTCTCATTCGGTATCGCAAACTGCGACGCACCCGCACCCTATGACGGCGCGCCAGGAAGACCTACGCGAACAGTCCGACGCCGAGTCGCGCGAGGACGTGCGCCTTATGCTGGCGTATCAGCAAGGTGACGTCACGGCGTTCGAGGAGCTGGTTCGAAGGCACCGCCGCGGTCTCTACAACTTCTTGTTGCGCAGCGTGGCAAGCCGCAGCCGAGCCGAGGAACTGCTGCAAGAAGTCTTGCTCCGCGTGGTGCGATCACGAGCTCGCTACCAACCTCGGGCCAAGTTCACCACCTGGGTCTACACGATCGCACGGAACTTGTGCGTGGACGAGAGCCGTCGTCGACCGCAGTGGCGGGAGGTCTCCCTAGAAGCACCCCGAGGGCGAAGTGAGGACTCGAGCACCAGCTTGCGTCAGCGCTTGGCCACCTCAGAGCCGACGAGCGTCGGTCCAGCCGAAGCACGACAGATCCGCGAACGCGTCGCTGCGGCGGTGGCGAACCTGCCGGGAGATCAGCGCGAAGTATTCGTCTTGCGTCAGGTCAACGAGCTGTCGTTTCGCGAGATCGCCGAGATCGCCTCGGTCTCCGAGAACACGGTCAAAAGCCGCATGCGGTACGCCCTCGAGAAACTCCGCAGCGAGCTCGGCGAGCTCTATCGCAGCGAACCCGAACGGGACGACGCGACGACGAGGCATCATGCCTGAGTTGACCCCCGACGAGCTCTCTGCGCTCGAGGACGCCCTCGAAGGCCTGACCGGCGGATCGCGGCCGGACGCCGGGTCGCCGCCGGTACAGGCTCGGCTGCAGGAGTACGATCAAGTGCTCACGTTGTGCCGCGCCAGCTTGCCAACCGAGTCGGTGCCGCCGGAGGTTCTCGACGGCGTGTTGCGCCAAGCTCGAGCCGAGCTGGACACCAGCACGCCGCCCCCTCGCGAGCCCACCGCAACCGAGTCCGAGCCGCGTCAGCCGCGGTGGTGGTATCCTACATTTGCTCTAGCCGGGGTCGGTTTGCTGCTGGCGCTGTTGATCTGGGGACCGCGTCCGTCGGAAAAACCCCGCTCGGAGGCGCTGGCGACGGCCGAGCGGGGCGCGGTCCCGCCTCTGCGCGCGCCGGGTGACGCGGCAGGAGCGACCCAGCCGGCAACCTCCGCGCCGCCCGAACCGACGCGGGGGCGTGAACCCAGTGAGGCTGAGGCGGCGGATGTCGCGAAGCTCGAGTCCGTCGAGCTGGCGGTCATGGACCACGCAGGGCTCGGCGAGAAACCAGCTGGGCGCCAAGGTGCGCCCGATGGGACGATCGCGTCCGAGTCGGCGGCTTCCGCCACCTCCGGTCGCGCGGCGCAGCCCGCTCGCCCGCGGCGGAGCTTCAAGGAGAAGAAGCTGAAGTCCAGCCGTCCCGCCGCGGTCGACGGCGGTGCCGCAGTCGCCGGGTCTGCGCTCAAGCGCCGGTCGAAGGACGCCGTCGCTGCGGCGGCACCACCCGAGTCTTCATTGACCGCGAAGAACTTGCTCGTCCGTGCCCATCGGCTGCGCCGCGAGGGACGGTGCGCAGAGGCGCGCCGGACCTACCGACGCGCCCTGGCTCGGGCACAGTCCCCGCGTCATCGGGGCCTCGCGGAAGCCGGTATCGGACTGTGTCTCGAACAGGCCGGCGAGCCAGAGGCGAAGCAGCATCTCGGTGCCGCCCTCGACCATGACCCGACGCTGAGTACCTGGATCGCAGCCGAGCGTCGGCGAGCTCCGTGAGACGAGCCCGAGTCCTGCCATCAATCGGCCCATCAGGGAGGTCTTGGACCGCTCTCGACCTGAGCCCCCGGTACCGCGGTCCGGTCGAGCGCGCGCGACTGGATCCGGGTGCGAGGGCGCGAATCGCATCCGCGTACGGCTGAACACGAACGCGATCGCTTGACGATCGCGCGCCAAGCCGCCGCGGCGGCGAAGCGACGGCGCAGCGCCGAGTCGCGGTGGAGTCCCGCGCCCGATCGGCGTCTTCGCACGGCGCTGCCCGGCTGGGCGCCGCTGCGATCCAAGGGTCACGAAGTGAGGCTCGCTAGGGCGAACTGGCTCGCTGCTTGTCCGCACCCCAGCTGCGGCGAGCCTCTGGCGGCAGCTCCCCTCCGCGCCGGGCCGCGTACTCGTCCAGGAACGCGCGGGTCGCCGCGTTCAGATACCCGCCGCCGCGGATCGGGCCGAACTCGAGTTCGTACTTGGCCGCGATCGCGGCGAAGGCTTCGTCCCGGGCGTGTTTGGCCAAAATGGACGCCGCGGCGACCGTGATGTGGACCGACTCGCCATCGTTGACGGCTTCGAGCGCAGGAAACTGACGGCGCAACGGCGCGAAGATCTTCTGCCCGTCACAGACGATGCGCGACCGGGGTCGGGTCTCGAGCGCCGCGAGCATGTCGGCAACCACGTCACGTTCGAGCTGGTTGAGTTGCCCGCGAAACGTGTGCTCGTCGATCGTCCGGACGTCGACAAGCCGTACCGCGTATTGAGACACCGTGGAGCGGATCTCGTGTGCGAGTTCCGCGCGTTTCGCCTTGGCCTTCGCGCTCGCGCCGAACCGCTTGCTATCCGTGACCCCCAGCCGCTCCATCCGTGTACACGCCGGGACGTTCGCGGCAACGACGGCAATCGCCATCGGTCCGAGGATCGGGCCACGGCCGGCCTCGTCAACGCCGAACACGATCACTGGTTCTCGTCACTCCCCGCTCGTCACAGGCAACGGGTGCAGAGGCAACTGGCGAGGGCGTCCGCCTCGATGCACGACATGCGCACTCCGTGATCGAGGGGCGCGAGACGCCGGCGCGGTCGAAAACCCAAGCGCCACGACCTCGCACGCCCGCGCTAGTCGTCGCGCTGCGAAACCTCCGCGCGCACGTACTCCCGATTCATCTCCTGAATCACGCGCAACGGGATGGCCTTGGGGCAGGCCGCATGGCACTCGCCGTGGTTGGTGCAGCCCCCGAACCCTTCGTGGTCCATCTGCGAGATCATGTTGCGCGCTCTCCGGCCGCGTTCGGGTCGGCCTTGGGGCACGTGCGCAAGATGGGAGAGCTTGGCTCCGACGAACAGCATTGCGGAAGCATTGGGGCACGCGGCGACGCAGGCTCCACAGCCAATGCACTCGGCCGCTTCAAAGGCTGCGTCGGCGTCTCCTTTCGGGATCGGGATCGCGTTGGCATCGGGAGCGCGTCCGGTCGAGGCCGACACGAATCCGCCCGCGCTGATGATCCGATCGAACGCGGAACGGTCGACAACCAGGTCTTTGACCACCGGGAAGGCTCGAGCTCGCCACGGTTCGATGTAGATCGAGTCGCCGTCACGAAACTGGCGCAGGTGCAGCTGGCACACCGTGGTGCGAGCCTGCGGACCGTGCGGCGCACCGTTGACCACCATGGAGCACGACCCGCAGATGCCCTCGCGACAATCGTGGTCGAACGCCACGGGCTCTTCCCCACGTTCGACCAGTTC
This sequence comes from Myxococcales bacterium FL481, assembly GCA_006508105.1. Lineage (GTDB taxonomy): Bacteria > Myxococcota_A > Polyangia > Nannocystales > Nannocystaceae > FL481. The sequence continues at coordinate 11,245 of QKPP01000117.1, forward strand.
CTCGTTGAGCACGTCGAGCATCTCGAGGAACGACATGTGAGGACTTGCGCGGCCCATCTCGTATTGCACCAGACGACCGGTGTCTTGCGCCCCGGACTGACGCCAGATGTGGAGCGTGAGTTTCATTATTTGTAGCTCCTTGTCGCAAGCTTGACGTTGTCGAACGTGAGAGGCTCTTGGTGTTGCGCGGGTGCGGTGCCGTCGCCCTTGTACTCCCAGACCGAGACGTGACTAAAGTGCTCGTCCACGCGCACCGCCTCGCCGGTGGCCGTCTGGTGCTCCTCGCGAAAGTGTCCTCCGCAGGACTCGTCGCGTTGGAGGGCGTCGTGACACATGAGCTCGGCGAACTCGAGAAAATCCGCCACGCGACCGGCTCGTTCGAGGCACTGGTTGAACTCGGCGCCCGAGCCGGTTACCCGGACCTCTTTCCAGAAGCGTTCACGGATCTCCGGTATCTTTTCCAGGGCTCCCTCGAGGCCGGCCTTGTTGCGGGCCATGCCGCACTCATTCCACATGATGTTGCCCAGCTCTCGGTGGAACACGTCCGGCGCATGCTTGCCATCGACACTCATCAGACGGTCGATGTTGGCTCTGACCTCGTCTTCCGCGTGCCGGAACTCGGCGTGGTCGGTTCCCACCGCCGGTCCGTCGTTGGTCGCGATGTAATGTCCGATCGTGTACGGCAGCACGAAGTACCCGTCGGCCAGGCCCTGCATCAGTGCGCTGGCTCCGAGGCGGTTGGCTCCGTGGTCCGAGAAGTTCGCCTCTCCGATCACATGCAGGCCCGGGATCGTGCTCATCAGGTTGTAGTCAACCCACAGCCCGCCCATGGTGTAGTGCGGCGCGGGGTAGATCCGCATCGGCGTCTCGTACGGGCTGTCCCCGGTGATCCGCTCGTACATCTCGAACAAGTTGCCGTAGCGTTCGCCGACGCGCTCCCGCCCGAGACGGGAGATGGAGTCCGCGAAATCGAGGTACACCGCCCGCTTCGTCTCACCGACCCCCAGCCCATCGTCGCATTGACGCTTTGAGGCGCGCGAGGCGACGTCGCGTGGGACGAGGTTGCCGAAGCTGGGGTAGACGCGCTCGAGATAATAGTCCCGCTCCGACTCAGGAATGCTCGTGGGACGGCGCTCATCGCCGGCTTGTTTCGGCACCCACACGCGACCGTCGTTGCGCAAAGACTCCGACATGAGCGTGAGCTTGGACTGATAGTCGCCGCTTTGTGGGATGCAGGTGGGATGGATCTGGGTGAAGCACGGATTGGCGAACCCCGCCCCGCGCTTGTAGGCGCGCCAGGTGCCGGTGACGTTGCACCCCTTGGCGTTGGTCGAAAGGTAGAAGACGTTGCTGTAGCCGCCGGTGGCGAGCACCACCGCGTCGCCGGCGTGGGTGGAGATGTCCCCGGTTTTGAGGTTGCGCACCACGATGCCTCGCGCATGACCGTCAACAACGACCACATCGAGCAGCTCGGTACGGGGGAACATCGCCACGCCGCCGAGTCCGATCTGTCGAGCGAGCGCCTGGTATGCGCCGAGCAGTAGCTGCTGACCGGTCTGCCCGCGTGCGTAGAAGGTGCGGGAGACCTGAGCGCCGCCGAACGAGCGGTTGTCGAGATAGCCGCTGTACTCGCGGGCGAACGGCACCCCCTGCGCGACGGCTTGGTCGATGATGTTGACGCTGACTTGCGCGAGGCGATGGACGTTCGCCTCTCGGGAGCGATAGTCCCCGCCTTTGACCGTGTCGTAGAACAGGCGGTAGACGCTATCGCCGTCGTTTTGGTAGTTCTTCGCGGCATTGATGCCGCCCTGCGCGGCGATGCTGTGGGCGCGGCGCGGGCTGTCTTGGAAGCAAAAACACTCGACGGCGTACCCGAGTTCGGCCAGCGAAGCGGCTGCCGACGCTCCGGCGAGGCCGCTGCCCACGACCAAGACCTTGTGCTTGCGTTTGTTCGCCGGGTTGACCAGCTTCAGTTCGAATCGGTGCTGGTCCCAGACCTTGTCGATGGGACCATCCGGGACACGGGCGTCGAGCTTCATGGCGAGATCACTCCGGGATCGGGTTGCAGGTTGAGCCACACCCCCAGCACGATCACAAGGTTGCCGACGATCAGGATCGTGGTCACGACGGGCCCGATCATGGCGAGGCGTGGCTTGGCGTCGGTCGTGATCCCCAGTGTGTTGAGCATGCTGGTGATCGCGTGCGAAAGGTGCATCGATAGCGCCGCCATCGCGACCAGATAGGCGGCTGCGATGGCGGGGGTTTGGAACCCGCGGACCAGCATGCCGTAGGCGTCATGACGTCCCTGAGCGTCGACCATCTGGAAGTGGTCGGGATTGGTGACGCCGAGCGTGAAGTGGAGCAAGTGGTACACGATGAACGCGAGCGTTCCCAGTCCGCTAAGCAGCATGAACCGGCCCGCCGGCGTGGTGCGGGACTCTCGTTTGCGGACGTAGGCATGGGGCCGGGCGTCGCGGTTGCGATTCGACAGCGACACCGCCAAGGCCACGTGGGTGACGAACGCGGCCAACATCACAATGCGCAGGCCCCACAGCAGTCCCGGCATGCCCTTGAGCAAAGCGGCGTACGCGTTGAACGTCTCTCGACCGGCGAACACCTGCAAGTTGCCGAGCATGTGCAAGACCAGCCAGCCGACCCAGATCCCGCCGGTGACGGCCATGAGCACTTTGGCGCCAATGGTCGAGCGGAAGAGTGAGGAAGCGCGATTCGGAGCGAGAGCTCCGCTTGCGTTGGTCATGGTTAGGACTCCCGGGGCGCGACGAACATGTGACGGATGCCGACGGTGGCGTAGCACATTCCGCGCCGCCGTGGGCGGTCCGCAGCGGTGTCCGCCGCCGTTGCGGAGCCCGGTCCAGCGCCGTGCGGTCGGTCAAGGGCGCCTGTCGGCCGACCCGTGGCCGTCACTGGCGAGGGTTCGCTTCAGGTGGGGCTGGGTGATCACGCCAGGCTGTACTGTCGCGCAAAGCCCGGAGCGGCGCCAGCACAGTGGCGCGCAGGCGCAGCGCGAGGGCCCGTGGGGCTCCGACGTCGCGTCGGTGTGAGCGCGAGAGCGTCAGCTCCACCGTCTTGCGGAGTTGCAGCGTGCGCTCACGCCAAGTCGCGGCGACGGGTCGCAACACCGTCGCGATGCCCGCTTGCATGGCCGCCTCGCCGCGTCGTGCGTCTGAGCTGGCCGCGTCGAGGACCGTGGCGACGAAACCTTGCGTGAGTAGCCCGGTGATCTGGCCATGGAGCCACGGCAAAAAGCGCAGCCGCACCACGGTCTGCACCGCTCGGGCGACGGCTCGATCGTGTTCCCCCAACTCGAGCGAGTCGAGGACTCCGCCGACGGTGCTCATCATCACGTCTTCGAACACCGCCCCGAGATACTCAAAATCCTGCTCGTCGGCGGCTCGTCGGCGGCCGTCGTCGACCGAGAGCAAGCCCAAGGCCATCAGCTCGCGGGCCAGGGTGTCCGCCAGTTTGTCCACGCTCGCGAGCAGACTGTCACTGACGGCGTGTAGCGTGCCTCGGACGGCGACTCGTCGCGCGGCTTCGTCGTGCCCCGTGTTCGCTGTTTGTTCCAGCTCGCTCGCCGCGTGGTCGACGTGTTCAATGGCCAAGCCGAGCGCATCGTCGAGCTGACGGGCCGCGAGTTTGCGCTTGAGTTGGCGCGCCCGGACAAAAAACACCTGCTCGAGCACGTTCAACACCGGTTGCAGCGGATCGGGCTTCGCCGCTTGTGGTGCTTCGTGCCACTGAAGGGCCTCGCTGGCGGTGGTCGGCACCAATGCGGCGAGCTGGCCGTCGAGACGCTCGCGCACGTAGTCGACCAGCGGGTCGCGCTCCGCATCGGGCACGGTGTCGATCTTGTTGAGCACGCCCAGCAGTCGACGCCCAGAGTCATGCAGTTCCGTCAGTACCTCGGCTTCAGAGGCTGTCACCCCACGTGTGGCCGAGAACACCCAGATCACCGCGTCCGCTTGGTCGAGAAACTCCCGGGCCACGCGTTCGTGGTAGGGGTCGAGAGCGTTGAGGCCCGGGGTGTCGACGACGGTGACCTCTCCGAGACGACCCTCACGTCGCTCCAACTCGACGTAGCGGATCGCCTTCGCCTCGGCATCATCGATGCCCTGGAGAAAGGCCGTGATGTCCTCCGCGGCCACGTGGCGTAACTCGCCGTCGCGGCGATGGATATACGCGCCACCTTGCTGGCCCCGGCGAAACACGTTGATGGTGGACGTGGTGGGCAACACGCCCATGGGTGCGACCGAGGCCCCGAGCAACGCGTTGACGAAGGTGCTCTTGCCCGCGGAAAACTCGCCCATCACGGCGATGGTCAATGGCCGGGCCAACCGCTCGCGGGCCCGGATCACTTGGCGTGACGCGTCAGTCAACGTCTCGGCCGGGCTGGTGCCACAAGCCGACGCGGCATCAGCCAGCAACTCGGTTGCCGAGACCAGCGCTTCTTCAAGGTTGTCGATGGGTGCCGGCTGAGCGAGATCGCCGAGCCACTGCTCAGCCAGATGAAGCCCTGGATCCTCGCTGAGCGCGTCGACCAGCGCCGCGCTCGCACGCGCGGGTTGCTGGTGCTTCATGGCCGATCGCGCGGCCAATAGGTGCTGCTGACCGGCGAGCACCCGAAACCGAGTCACGACATCTCGTAGCGGGCTGCGCTCATCCGGTCCGGCAAACTCGTCCGTTTCCATCGCGAATGCCAGGTCGTCACTGTCCAAGGCCAGAAACGGCGGTGCGTCGGTCTCTTCTCCGGTTTCCGCGTGGGCCCGCGCCAGGTACAGGCCGATTTCCCGAGGCGCGCGCGGGTTGTCCCGAGCGATGTCATCGACGGCACGTCGCACTCGAGGCGACCAGTCTTCGAGAGTCAGCGCGACGTGGGCGAGCTCTTGGCCACAGATCGGCCGCCGGGCGGGGGGTTGGGCCTCTGCGTAGGCGAGCAGCGCCTCCAACACGGCCACTCGCTCCGTCGAGTCGGTCGGTTCGGGGCTGGCCAAGCGGGCGAGTGCCCAGATTCGCCCGAGGTCGACGTCATTCGGCCGTTCCTGCCGAAGACGTTGGGCGAGTTCTAGCGCCGCGCTGGGATCGGTGAGCAACGCCACGTCGACGCGCAGCTCCGGCCCTGGTGCAAAACCGGGTTGATCGAGCAGCGCGGTCACGCTGGCTCGGTCCTCCCGCGCCGTGGCCAAGCGGACGAACGCCTCGCGCTCGAATGCGAGGAGATCGGGGTTCGTCTCTGCGGCCGGCTGTGCGGGCCCGTCGGGGGGTGTCGGTTCGCGCGCCGATTGATGGGCCACGCGACGTCCTCGCAGCGAGCTGAGCCACTCGTGACCCGCATCGGCTCGATCCTGCTCGAGGAACGCGGACGTCCCGGCTTGCACCAGCCAGCGGTAGGCTCCGGTGTCGCCGGGGGCCAGTCGCGCTTGCGCCTTGCGCAACTCCCGAAGTCGCCGATCGCCGGCACCGATGAGTTCGTACGCACGGGCGCGACCGGCATGGATCAAAAAAGCGACTTCGTTGCGGTCACTCTCGCTGATCCGCGAGAGGTCATTCACGGCGCGGCGAAGCTCGTCCAACGCGGGTTGGGCCTGGCCCGCCTCGAGTTCTCCCGACGCAGCGACGAGATGACCGACCGCTCGACCACTCGCGTCCGGATCCCCGGACGGCTTCGGCAAGCTGACCGAGGTGGGGTCGAACCAGGCCTGTGCGACCCGCGTCAACGTCACCGCGTTCGTGAGCGCCCGGTGGTCACCATGGTCCTGGCGGGCTTGTTCCAGTAGCTGCTCGGCCCGCGCGTGCTCACCCACACTGCGGGCCTGGCGAGCCTGCTCGATCGCGCGCCGGATCGGCTCGGGGATCGACACCGTCTCGGACACCTCGGCCACGACGTTGGAAACCCGTCGGGCCAGGGATTCGAAAGCACCTCCGAGGCTCGCTCCAAGACCTCGGTTACGTGATGGAGTGACTGGGGGCTCGGCCATGGCGCTACTTGCCGCTCGCGTCGCGAGGTGGGGGTGGGCTCGCGGAATCGGCCGCGGGTGCGAGAGCGACCCGCAAGCGACGCAATCGTTGCTCGACGTTCGACAGTTTCCCGTGGTCGTGCGGCAAGTCGGGGGTGACCTGCTGCGCGTGGGTCAGTACGGCGACGAGCTGCTCGGCAAGGGCTTGGTCGGCGCCAGCGAGATACTTCTCGAGGTTTTGTCGATGGTCTTGCACGACCCGCTCGATCATCGTCTGCAAGGACTGCACGGTTTGGGCCACGGCGTCGGGAATCGAGGCCGTGGCCTGGGCTCGGGCTCGCCGAATCGTGCGCTCTCGCAACAGCACGTGGGTCAGCGGAGAAGCGATGGCCATCAGCATGCCCGTGGTGAAGCTACCGAAGTACATGACCACCGTGCCGACGGCCCCCAAGGCGAGGGTGCCGACCTCAATGGCGCCGGAGGGCGGCTCGATGTGGACCGCCGGCCCGCGAAAGCCCAACGCCAGTGTTGTTCGGTACAGCCGGCGACGCGCGTGTTCTCCGTGCGTCGCAAGAATATCGTGCGTCAACTGTTCGAGGGCATCGCGGATGCGGTCCGCTTCGCCTCGGGCGAACTGTAGATGGGCCTCGCGTGTCGCTCCGGGGACGGTCTCGGAGAGTTGGCGCAGGTCAGCCGTGCGAATCTCGTCGGTCAACTCGGCCACGAGGGCCTGGCGATGCTCTTCGATGCGGTCGTGCGAGGCGGCCACGATGGCGTCACAGCGCTCGCTGATCGACGCTCGCAACGCATCGATGTCGATGGTCCCGTCCGCGAGCGCGCGGCGAACCCCGGCGATCTCGTCGGCGAGCACGTCCGCGTCCAGTCGCGACGCCCGGGTGTGAATCTCGGCGTGCGCCGCCAATAGCTCGGCTTGGCGCCGTAGCTCGGCGACAGCGCGTTGAGGAAGCAGCTCGTCGCGCAGCTGGGCCAGCTGGGCCAAGCGCGTGCGAAGTCGCTGGACCTCTTGGGTGCCGAAGCTGTCCTCGGACCGCCCGGGGGCCTCTCGCCGGGCGTCCGTCAGGTAGGGTTCGAGGGTCTCGAAGGGCAATCCGAGCAGTTGTTCGCGCACATGCTCGACAATCAGGGCGCGCTCGTGTTCGGCGACGAGGTCGATGCGGTTGATGACCAGCTCGAAGACGACGCCCGAACGCGATCCGCCCAGCGCGGCCAAAGCGTCGTCGAGGCTGTGTCGCTCAGTACGGGTCAGTACTTGGGTGGCGTCGAGTACGAGCACGATGACATCGGCACCCGGTAGCTCCCGGCGCGCCACGGCCTCGTGAAAGCGACCGACGTCGTTGAGACCCGGGGTGTCGAACAGCTCGACGTGGGGCGGCAGTTGCATGTCGTTCGGCGACCGCACGACTTCGAGGCCCTCGCCGCCCACTCCTTCCGCCCGGACCGCGGCATCGAACGCGGTCCGGCTCAATGGGCGTCGTCCGGCGCCCGCGCCGACGAAGTATCCGGACTCGTCGCCGGTCCGTACCGCGACCGCGCATCGGGTCGTCGGCACCGCGCTTGTTGGCAACACGTCGGCTTCGACCAGCGCGTTGATCAGTGAGCTTTTGCCGTGGTTGACCTCGCCGAGCACCGCAACTCGCAAGACCGAAGCGGAGAGTCGCCGAACCGCGTGTTCTCGGATCTGTTTGGCCACCGAGTCGAGGCCGAGCTCCTCGGCGAGGGCGGCCAGCTCTGTAGCGGTCGCGGCGACAGAGGCCGAGTCTCGGGTGTTGTCAGTGGACGAGTTGGGGGTGGGCATGGTGATCAACCGCCTCGCTAGTACAGACCCAGTCGTTCGGTGAGCCGTTGGTCGCATCGGGCCAACGACCAGGCGTCGGGCGGTACCCCCACGGGCTCGTCTTCGCCGGCCGTTGCGGGGCCAACGTCGCTCGTCGGGTCGCTGTCTTGGTCGGTGTCGCTGCTGTCGCGGCGCGGATCCGTCGATGCATTCGTGGGCGGGCCGTTGCCCGGCGTGGGCGACTCAACGGCGTGAGTCATGTCCACGAGATGGTGACCGACCGCTCGCACCCGGGCCATACTCAACGAATGATCGAAGTCTCGTAGGGCGCGGGCGCGCGGCTCGGCTCCCGCGAAGGTTGGCCACCACGCGGCGGCCTCGCTGTCGGCGAGCTCGCGCTCGATGCCGGCGATGGCCACGTCAAGGTCCCGGCAGGCGAGCAGACCCGCGCGGTCGGCCGAGAACGCGGCGACGGCCGTCCATGGACGGATCAGTCGACGAAACCACGACGCCTGAACCGGGGCCTGTCGTCGATCGCGCGCCGCGAGCCAGTGGGCCGCGAAGAGAGCACCGTGCCCGCACTGGGCGTGGGCGAGAGCCGAACCGATGGCGAACGCGCGAGCGGATGGTGCCAACTCGTCGAGTCGAGCGACGTTGAGCAGCAGCCATGGCTCGCCGCCGTGTGCAGGGGCCAGCGGCGTCGCCACCGGCCACGGTTCGGGGCTGGAGACCGCACGGAGCAGGGGCCGCACACAGTGCAGTAGGGCCGTCACCTCGTCGAGCAGTTCCAACACGCTCGGCGCGAACGCCCATTGCGTGGGTCGAAGGTGATCGCGTTCGAGTTCGGCGACGACCGACGGCCAGGCGCGATCGACTCGGCGGACGAGCACGCCACCGAGCGAGGAGCCGAACAGCCACCGCGTACGTCGCAGGTCCACGCCGTACGCGTAGGCCCGGGCGGCTAGTTCGAACTCGTACGACCGCAGTCGCTTGCGTCGCATGTGCGCCGAGAAGTCGGGCTCGCCCTGCATAAGCAAAGTCTAGCAACCGGCGCGGTCGATCTGCCGGACCCTGGCGTGCACCCCGTTGACCGGGCTTGGGTCATGTTCCGCGAGCTCACCCGATCCGCGGTCGTCTGCCTTGCTGAGATCGCGCCGACGCGGCATCGTGGGGCCCGCTCATGCCCGCGCCCGCCGCTCGCCATGCGATTTCCGTCGACGACCGGGTCTGGCAACGCTCCGCGACGCCGTGGAGCGGACGCCTGGTGCGATACGGATTCGGAGCCGCGGGGGTCCTCATGGGGCTGGCGCTCGGCGGCATTGGAGCCGGCATCGCGGTTGTGGTGGCCGTTCCCCTTGTGCTTGCGTGGCCGCCGTTCGTGGCCCATCGACTGCGAACGCTGGCCGCCGAGATCAACCCGTGGGACAAAGACGCCTCGGGCCGTCTCGCGACGGTGGAGCGCTCGTGGCTGGCCCGGTGGTTCGCGCCGCACGCTTGGTCACCGGCCCAACAGGGCCGCATCCAGCTGGCGCTAGGTGACGGTCAAGCCGCGACGCGGGCGTGGCTGGAGGTTGAGCGACTGACGCTCGAGCCTCATCACGGCTCTTTGCGCCGCGTGAAGGCGCACGCTCATTTGCTGGCCGGAGAGCGCGCGCAGGCCATCTCTCAATTGGAGTCCCTACCCGTCGAGCGCGACTCAGCGGCGGCGTTGCTCTTGGGCATCGCCTATCTCGGCGAGCGTTCTCTCGCTCACCGCGCGCTGCCGCTGCTGGAGCGAGCGGCAGAGGGCCTCCGCGACGATGTGCTTTGCCGAGCCGCGCTGCTGCTCGCCCGGGCGCGTTTCGATGCGCCGAAACCGGAACCCAACACCCTCGCCGCGGAGTTGGAGACAATCGAGCGCGCCACGACGCGCTCGGATTCGCTGGCAGCGGATCTTCTCAAACGGCTGCGCAAGCACATCCGCGCCACGCGCAAGCGCTCGAAGGCGGGCGATGGGTCGCGTCTCGTGGCGACTGCGGCCCCTCGCGCGTCGGGTGGAGAGCGGGGGTCGAACGGTCAAGCGGCGAGGGACGAAGAGCCCGGGCTGGGTGCAGAGCGGGAGTCGGACGGTCAAGCGGCGGAAGATGGAGAGCCGGGGTCGGGCGAGAAGCTAGCGGTGGCCACGGAGCCGGCATCGGTTGGAGAGCCGGGGTCGGTTGGCGAGGCGGGGTCAGATGGAGAGGCGGGGTCAGATGGAGAGCCGAGGTCCGGTGGAGCGCCGAGGTCCAATGGAGAGCCGAGGTCCGGTGGAGAGCCGAGGTCCGGTGGAGCGCCGAGGTCCGGTGGAGCGCCGAGGTCCGGTGGAGCGCCGAGGTCCAATGGAGAGCCGGGGTCCGGTGGAGGGCCGAGGTCAGATGGAGAACCCGGATCCGGCAACGGGCCGGCGACCTGCCGCGCGCCAGCGGTGCCACGCACCCCTGGCCGAGTGGCCGCCGCGCCGCGCGTGGTCCCCACCGGCGCGGACCGGGATTGGGACCACATCCTTGAAGACGCCGATGCTTGCTAGCGTCGGCGAAGCGCCGTCGGTGCGCTCGGCCATCAAGCTCGGCTGGCGACCCCACGAGCGCATCCAGTCGCGTGGGCTCGCGCGGCTGACAGGCGGCTTGTCCGGCTCAAGCGCCTAGCCGAACGGATCGCTGTCGTTGCCGACGGTGATCTTGCGGCCGTTCTTCTGCTCTTGCTTGGCTGGTTTCGCCGGTCTTCGCTTGTTCGATTTGCCGGACCGGTTGCGGCTTCGCTTCGGAGAGCGCTCACTCTTCGTGTACTCGCGCTCCGGCGTGGCGGTGACGTCCGCGCCGACGGCGGAGTTCGGGCCCTGGGTATCCGGTGGGACGGCCGAGGCTTTGATCACCTGCACTTCGGTGGGTTGTGCCGCAGCGGCTGGGGCCGCAGCGGGCTTGCTGCTCGACTTCTGCCACAGGAACACGCCCACGATGACGGCGACGCCCGCGGCGGCAATGCCAATCCATTTGCCTTTGCCGCCGCCGGTTGGCGCGAGATCGTCAGTGCCGTAGTCCTCGCCGAAGTCCGCGCTCGGGGAGAATTCGGGGCTCGCGGCTGGCGCGGTGCCGGCGGGAGCTGGGCCGGCCAGCGGGCTGGCGGGTGGGCCGGCCAGCGGGCCACCGGTGGGTTCGGCAAGCGGACTGCTGACTGGTGTCGCGGGGTCAAACGGGCTAGCGGCAGCGGGCTCGGGTTCGACCGACGGTGAGACGCTGCCTTCGGACGAGACGCTGGCTGGAGCGGCGGCTTGTCGCTGAAACACGGACGTCGCGCTCTCGTCCTCGTCTGCGTCCGCCGGGGTGTCGTCGTCTTCGCCTTCGGCGACAGACTCGAGGACCGCGTACAGCTGCCGGATCTCATCGTCGAGACGATCGATCGCCTCCGAGTGGGCACGCAGCGCGTCGGCTTCGGCGGCCGTTTCCAGCTGCGCTTCGTGGGCATCGCGTTCTTGCTCAAGCTGTTCAAGGCGGGCGAGGGATTCGGCAATCCACTCCTCAGAGCGATCGGTCATGGCAACGACTTCCTTCGACGAGCGAGTCCGCGCAGAGCACGCGGACGATCCCATTCATATCACAGCGCGCCATTTCGGCTGAACCGCGAAATGCGACGATCGGTCGCGTGACCGAGCGGTCGTTGCGCGATGCCGCTCGGTCGGGCGCGAAGCGGACCCCGGCCCGATCGCGCATCGGGATCCGCCGATCGCCGGAGTGTCTCAGGGATGGGCGACGAGCCGGAGGCTCACGCCGCGGTCGGACCGTCGTGTGCCGTTGGCGGCGCCTGGCCAGATGGTTTGTCTTCCCGGTCAGCTGCCTTTGCGCAGCTCAGTCAAGACCTGTTTCGCGAGCGTCTTGAGCGTCTCGAACACGCCGTCGCCTCGCGTCGCGCTGGCTTCGAACTCAGGCACGCGGGTTGGGTTCAGCACGTTCGACAGCTCTTCGACGGGCACCGCGTTGGGCAAGTCCCGTTTGTTGTACTGCACCACGTAGGGCAGTTCGTCGAGATTGTAGCCCTGTTCCTCGAGGTTGATACGCAAGTTGTCGAGGCTCTCGATGTTCGCCTCCATGCGCTCAACTTGTGAGTCGGCCACAAAGCAGACCCCGTCGACGCCCTTGAGGATCAGCTTTCGGCTGGCGTCGTAGAACACCTGGCCCGGGACCGTGTACAGATGAAAGCGGGTCTTGAAGCCGCGAATTTCACCGAGGCTTAGCGGAAGGAAATCGAAGAACAGCGTGCGCTCGGTCTCGGTGGCCAGCGAGATCATCTTGCCGCGGGCGTCGGAGCGAGTCTTGTTGTAGATGTACTGAAGGTTCGTCGTCTTGCCGCACAGCCCGGGGCCGTAATAGACCAGCTTGCAGTTGATCTCACGGGCGCTGTAGTTGATAAACGACATGCTGCGGCTCTAGAATTGGGGCCAGGGGCTGGAGGAACGCGAGCCGTGGCCTAGTCGTTGAAAAGGTTGTCGATGTCCGCATCCGTGATCTCGGCGAACACGTTGGCTTGCGGCGTCGCGGCCTTCTTCTCCAGCTCATCGAACACTTTGGTGAGCTCAGCCGAGGCCTTTTTGACCCGCAGTCGGACGAGGCCGTGGGTGGTGTTCTTGTCGAACAACACGACCAAAATGATGCGTCGGGCCACAATGGTCATATGGACCGAGAGGTCTCGGCCTTCGTGAAACTGGCCGGTGAATTCCTCTTCCTCGATCAGTTTGGCGATTCCGCCGGTGGCCGCCACATTCCCCGCCACCAGCGAGCTGAGTGACGTAGTGTCGAGATCGGCTTCGACGCCGGCCGAAGCGATGAGCTGACCGTTTTTGTCGACGAGCAGGATGGTGCGAGAGCGAGAGTCCTGCTGCAGCTTCTCCGCGATCGCCTGGATCTGCGCAAGCTCCTCCTCGTACATTACGAGCTGCGGGTTGAGCATGTGGACGGCGAACTCCTGATCGGGTGAAAGCGGGACGAACGGGACCGGCCGGGGATACGGATGCGGGCCCGATCAGCGCCCGACCCTAACAGAGGACTTGGGGCAAGTCCACGCGACGGGCAACGGGTCGGGTGGCGCAACATGGGCGTAGACGCGCAGCCCTGACGCGCCAGGGTCTACACCAGGGCGCGGCGATCTTCGAACGCGCGACTGAGCGTGGTGAGGTCGGCGTACTCGAGTTCGCCACCGACGGCGATTCCCGAAGCGATTCGGGTCACGCGGACTCCCAGCGGGGTCATGAGCTTCGCCAGATACAAGGCGGTCGCGTCCCCTTCGACGTTTGGGCTGGTGGCCACGATCACCTCTTTGACGCTGTCATCACGCAGGCGCGACAACAGGCCATCGATGCCCAATTGGGCCGGGCCGACGCCCGCGAGTGGGTCGAGCACCCCGTGCAGGATGTGATAGCGACCGCGAAACGTGCCCGATCTCTCGATCGCAATTCGGTCTTGAGGATGTGCGACCACGCAGATGAGGGCCGCATCGCGGCGCGGATCGGAGCAGATCGCACAGCGTTCGCTCACCGACCAGTCTCCACAAGATACGCACGTGCGCAGGTTTGCGTGGACATCGGTGAGTGCCTCGGCCAGGGCGACCGCGTAGTCATCGTCGTCTCGGGCGATCGCCAACGCCAGCCGCAGCGAGCTTTTCTCCCCAATGCCCGGGAGTCGCGCCAACAGTCGGGCGAGGCGCTCGAGCGGATCCCTACCGGCCGCGGTCACTGGCCAAAATTGGGCGGCACCATGCCGGGCGGGAGCAGCGAGCCCATGCGCTCTTGAGCCACCTCCCGTGCCTTGTCCATCGCGTTGTTGACCGCGGCCACGATGAGGTCTTGGAGCATCTCGCGGTCCTCCTCGAGGACGCTCGGATCGATCTCGATTTTGGTCACCTTCTGAGCCGCTGTCGCGGTGACAGTGACCATCCCCGCTCCCGCCGTGCCTTCGACGGAGTGCTCGGCTAACCCTTTTTGCATGTACTCCATTTGTTCGCGCAGCTGCTGCGCTTGCTGCATGAGCGCGCCGAGATCGAAATCGGTCATGGCCTAGTAGTGTAGCTCAGGCGGGGTGGTGCGACAGGTCCGAGGCCCCGCCCCCTGCACGCGGAGGTCACGCGGGGGGAGACGGGCGCACGTTTCGGATCTGCCCGCCGAATCGGCGCAACAGCGCCTGCACGACGGGGTGCCCTTGCGCCTCGCTCTCGAGCTCCGCTTGGTGTTCTTCGCGGCGTCGCTGCTGCAGTTGGGCCACGCTGGGAGCGTCGTCGAGGTCCGGTTCGCGATCTTGGCAGGTCAGCTCGAATCGCTGACCAAGGTAGCGCTGCACCAGCTCGTCGAGTCGTGCGGCGACGTCGGGTTCGTCGAGTTGGCGGCGGGCCATGCCTCCGGCCGGTCCCGTGAGCCGGAGCTGACGCTCGTCGAGTGCGACGAACCCGAGATCGACGAGCACCGCGTAGAGCATCTCGTCCTCGTTGAGCACGCGCTCCAAGAACGCCTCCCAGGCCGCCAGTGGGGCGAGCTCTCGCCAAGGCACGCGCTCCGCCGGTATGCATCGCGGGCCCGCGCAGCCGTTCGATTCGAGGTCCGCCGCGGGAAGACTCGGCGGCGCGGACGACGGGGCCGAGCTCGCCGTCGTCGGGGCGGCGTGGATTCCGGCACGGATGGGAAGTGACGGAATCGCAGTGGAGTCCTCCGGCGGATCGGCGGGCGCCGCTGAGGCGGGGGTTTCCGGACCTCCGTCGCGGTCAGCTCCGGAGGCCGCGGGTACACCGGGCGCGGCGGCCAACCCCGACGCGCCCCTCGGGCCCGCGTTCGCCTGCGATCGAACCTCGGGTTTGCCGGCATCGCCCGACTCCCGCGCTCCGTTGACCAAGGCCCACAAGCGATCGGTCAACACCGGATCGGCCGGTGGTGGCAGCTGTGCGGAACAGTTGTCGATCGGGTGGCCCCCTGGCTCAGTGGGATCCGCTCGCCCGGAGCTCTGAGCGTTCTCCCGGGGCCTCGCATCCGGTGCGACGCCGAGCTGGGCCTCCTCGAGTTTCTGCGGCGGATCGGATGGGCGGTCCGCTTGCGCATCGGAGCGCCTGGTTTCGGTCGCGCGGGGCTCAGTCACTTGGCCGCTGGCGTCGCGGTCCGTGTTGGCGAGCGAGGGCGCAGATGAGCTGGTGCGGTGGGGCGTCGCGGTTGACGACGGGGACGCCGTGAGTTCGTCGGTCGCCGCAGCCGCTGGGGATCGTGGCGCGGTAAGGTCACGCGACGTCGGCACCGAGGGCGACGTCGCCGTCTTGGGCACCGACTTGGTCGGCGCCATGCGGGGCGCGGCGCGGTCCGGCGGATCTTCCGACGAGGGCGGATCGTCGGCCCGGTGGACCACGCCCGACTCGCTCGCCGTGCGACCTGGCGTGCGGCGGGTGGGGATCGCCGTGGCGGAACCAGCCGACGACGCCGGGCGAGGCGCGGGTTCGGGGCTGGGACCGGAGCCGCCCGCGGCTGGCGAGGCGGGGCCACCCAGGTTGCGCAGTTCCTCGACGAGCTCGCCAATCGGCACGAGAGGCTCGGCTTGCGCGAGATCTAGCAGCGCCATGTCCAGCGTGAGTCGGGGCGCCTTCGCGTCCTCTAGCCCGTCGACGACGTGGGCGAAGCGATCAAAAAGCTGGCCCAGCACCACGAGCTCGGCCTGCTTCGCTTGCGACAAGAGCCGCGCTTGCAGTGCATCGCTCGCGTCGAGGAGTGCGCTGGTGTCGGCGCAGGCCTTGACGACCGCGAGATCCCGCAGATGCTGCAGGATGGCCACGGCCAGACGGGGCAGGCTGTGGGAGGCTTGGCACAGCTCCGAGAATCGCCGCAACGTCAATTCGCCGTCCCTGCCCAAGATCGCATCCACGAGCTCGGCGACAGCGAAGCGATCCGACTGACCGAGGATCTGCTGGACCTCCGCCTCCGTGATGTCGGCGGGGTCTTGTGCGAACGCGATGACTTTGTCGAGCAGGGTCAGGCCGTCTCGAATCGAACCGTCGGCACAGCGAGCGATCACCCCCAGCCCGCCGTCGTCCACCGTCACTCCTTCGCGTCCGCTCACATCTCGCAGATGGGCGACGAGCGTGGCTTGCGTAGCGGGCCGGAAGTCCAACCGAGCTACGCGAGATAGGATCGTCGGCAAGACCTTGTGCGGATCGGTCGTCGCGAACAAGAACGTCACATGCGGGGGCGGCTCCTCGAGCGTTTTCAGCAACGCGTTGAAGGCCGACGCGGTGAGCATGTGTACCTCGTCGATGATGTAGATTTTGCGTCGGGCGCTTTGCGGTAGGTAGTGGACCTTGTCCCGCAGCGCGCGGATATCATCTACTGAGTTGTTACTGGCGCCATCGATCTCGATGACATCGGTCGAGCGTCCTTGGGTCACCGCTCGGCACTCGTCGCAGACGTTGCACGGGTCGATAGTGGGTCCGTGCTCGCAGACGAGGCATTTGGCCAAAATTCGCGCGGCGGTTGTTTTACCTAGGCCGCGGACTCCACAAAAGAGATACGCGTGGTGAAGGCGATCGTGATGGAGGGCGTTGGTGAGCGTGCGCGTGACGTGCTCTTGCCCGACCATGTCGGCGAAGCGCTCGGGTCGATACTTGCGGGCTAAGACGAGGTAAGCCACGTTGCGACCCTACCACGGGCGGTACCCCCTAAATGCGCCGCCGAGAGCGTACGCGGGGCTAGAACGTGAAGTGCTGCGACATGATCTCCTCGCTGTCGATGAGCTTGGGGGACGGTCGTGGTGGGACGAAGGTCGGCACCGGCACGCCCGCCGCGTCGAGCCGTTCGGCGATGATGTCTTCGAGGTATCCGCTGACGCTTTGACCTTCCGCGTCGCAGAAGTTCTTGAGGCGCTGGTAGGTGACTCCGCGGACCGAGATGCTCCTGCGCGTTTGTCGTTTGGCCATGGTGTCTACTCCGAGGTTTCGTTTGAACCGCTACCGTGCCCGTAAACTAGGTAGATCGCGCACGCAAGCCCCATTCCACAAGATGTAGTGCCGCGGATTGTGCGCCTCTACTACATGCGGTGGACAATGGAGTGCAACGCCATGAAATGGTTGAAGAACTCGATGTTTTGGATGGGGGGGGAGATCACCTCCTGCGAACACCGCGCAGTGCAATTTCGTGCGTGTGACTTGCGCACGAGAAGATCTCGGGGATCTCCTCCCCGCAGCGGATGTCACGCCGAGCGTCGATCCGTGCGGTCGATGGACCCGTCCGCGGACGCAGCCTGCGACGCCTCTTCCGCGGTCTAGCCGGAGCTGCGAACCTCGTGTTCGGTGCTTGTGGGCGGCGCGGCGATCCCACCTTGCCGGGGCCGGCCACGGCGTGACGCGTGGGGCGTTCGGGTCGGGGACGGCGCGGTTCGAGTGCGTTGGAGCGGGTTGCACGAAACCCGGGATCGCCGTGCTGGCGTCACGTGAGCGCCTGTGCCACACCAGGCCGTATGCAGGACCAGCGCTGGCCGACTTACGCCCCCCGAAACATCGTCTTGGAAGGCGCGGCCGACGACCATCCGCGGGGCAGTTTGCGGGTGCGCGCCGAAGACGGAAGGGTGTTTCTCGATGCGATCGGTGGCATTGGCTGTTGTCCCATCGGTCACGCTCATCCGGCCTGGCGCGACGCCATTACCCAGCAGCTCGGGGCCATTGCGGCCGTGGCGAACACCTTTTGGACCCGGCCGCAACAGCAGCTCGCGCGGCGCTTGTCCGAGTTGTTCGGCATCGCCAACGGTCAGGCGTTCTTGTGTAATTCGGGGACGGAAGCGACCGAGGCCGCGATCAAGCTGGTCGTCCGGGCCACGGGTCGCGACACCATCGTTGCGTTCCAGCGGGCGTTTCACGGACGAACCCTGGGGGCGATCGCGCTAACCGCCAAACCGGAGTACCGCACTCCCTACGTCGGGACGCCGGAAGACAGCGGCGATGAGCCTCGCTTCTCGCAATCGCGGGTACGTCGATTGCCGTTCAACGACATCGAGGCGCTGCGCGAGGTATTCGCCGATGAGGGCGAGCGGATCGCCGCGGTGTTTCTAGAGCCAATTCAAGGGGAGGGTGGGATCTTTCCCGCGACCAAGTCATTTTTGCTCGAGGCGCGAGAGCTGTGCTCGCGCCACGGCGCGTTGCTCGGCCTCGACGAGATCCAGTCGGGTAGCGGACGCACGGGGCGTTGGACCGCGTGGCAATCCATCGTAGGCGACGACGCGGCGCCAGACGTCATCTGGTTGGCCAAAGCGCTTGGCGGTGGCTTTCCCATCGGGGCCTGCCTCGCCCGGCCCGACCTCGCCCAACACATGCGCCCCGGTACCCACGGCAGCACCTTTGGCGGCAATCCCCTGGCCTGTGCCGCCGCCCTCGCGACGTTGCGGATCATTGAGGAGGAGGGACTCTTGGACGCGGCCGCGGCTCAGTGGCCCACGCTGCAGCGTCTTGCGGCGGAGCGTCCGATCGCAGGGGTCACCGAGCTACGCGGTTGCGGGGCGATGTTGGGGATTCAGATCGGTCCTCCCGAGGAGCAGCGCGCCAAGGCCGTCGGCGCCGCGCTGAGCGACGCCGGCGTGCTGACCACCGTCTGTGGAGGACACACGCTGCGACTGCTCTTCCCCTACCGGGCGGGCGCCGAGGAACTGTCGACCGTCTGGGAGGCCATCCGCGGCGCGTTGGCCTCCTGAGAACGGGCGGCCACGCAAGGGGGATCACCAGGCTCGGCCTGCCCGTGGCGACCCACGGATCGCTGAACTCGCCGCGTTCTTTTTGGGCGAGAGTGGCCCGACATCGAGTTGCTTGCGAGTTGCGCCTAGGGTAAGTGGGCGGGGCCGTACGAGGACCGACGCGTGAACCTCACGGACTTGCCCGATCATCCACCGCGCATTTTGAAGCTGCGGCCCGAGGCGCCGCTGGTCAAGCGCGTGCTGTACCTGGGCAGCTTCGTCATGCTCGCCATGGTCACGCAGTTCTTTGTGAACGCGGCCGATAGCATGATGGTTGGGCGGCTCGAGCCCGCCGAGGCGACGGCTTCGCAAGCCGCGTTGGGGTTAGGCATGCCGCTGTTTTGGGCGGTTGGCGGATTCTTCTCGGCGATCAGCTACGGCACGCAGGCGATGACGGCTCGTCGTTTCGCCGAGCGGCGTCGGGCGCGAGCGGGACAGGTGCTGTTCAACAGCATCTTGGTCGCGATCGTCTCCGGCGCGCTTGGCAGCATCATCGGCTACACGTTGGCCCCGCTGGCGGTCGATTTCCTCGCGGAGGCCAGCCACAAGCAACGGGAGCTCGCCGCCGCGTACACACAGATCCGGGCCCTAGGGGTGGCGGGCATGGTGATGACGTTCAGCTACAAGGCGTTCTTCGACGGGATCGGCCGCACGTACGTGCACCTGATCGCTGCCGCCGCGATGAACCTGATCAACGTGGTCCTCAACTACATGTTGATCTACGGGGTGGACGACCTCGGCATTCCGCAGCTCGGTCTGCATGGCGCGGCCTGGGCATCGACCATGAGCACCTACCTCGGGCTGGCGATCATGGTGGCGGTGAGTGTTCGGCGGCGCTACCGGGGACGGTTTATGATCTATCGGCCCGCGCATCTCGACGTGACCGTGATGCGGACCATCGTGCGGTTGATGCTGCCCTCCGGTTCGGCCAGCGTGATCCTGATGACGGGGTTTTTGTTGTTCATGAAGTTCGTGGGCCAAATCGACGCGGCGGCGGGCGGAGAGTCCAACACCTACTCCGCTGCGACGGCGGCGATCATGAACACGGCCGCACTGTGTTTCATGCCGCTGCTCGCGTTCGGCACGGCGACCGCGACGGCGGTGAGCCAGAGCCTGGGCGCCGGCAAGGCGAATCTCGCGGCACGGTACGGGTGGGAATCGGTGCGGGTCGGCCTCATCGCGGTGACCGTCGTGGGCCTCGTCTTTTGGGTCTTCCCCGAGCACATCATTGCCATCTGGGCGCCAAACGACCCGGCGGTCGTCAAGGCGGGTGTGTCCTCCCTCAAGCTTGTTGCAACGTGTTTGCCCATGATGGTGCTCGGGCTTGTCTTGTCGCAGGCCCTCTATGGCGCGGGCGCAAACCTGTACGTCATGGTGGCCGAGGGATTCCTTCACGTGGGGGTGCTCGTCCCGCTCAGCTGGTTGCTGGGTCCCCAGTTGGGCTTTGGGATGGAGGGTGTGTGGACCGCGGCGGTGGTCTACGTCAACTGCCTGGGCATCGCGATGGGATTGAAATTCCTCAGCAGCGGTTGGCGCAAGATCCGCATCTAGAGCTACTTGCCGACGGATGACTTTGTCTATCATCCGGTCGATGCGCCCTCTTGCCTCCGTCGTCCTGTTCTCGCTCGCTTCGCTTCCTGCCACGGCGACCGCTCATCCGTTTGCGACGCGGGCCGTGGACGCGTCGGTCATCGCCGGTTCGCCAGCCGTCCGCGGGTTTTTTGCGGGGGCGCGGGTCGACGCAAACCACGCAGCCATTCGCGGCGAGTGGCTCGAGCCGGAAGGCGCCGACGAGGATGATGACGAGGAGCTGACGGACGACGAAGAGGAGCTGACGGACGATGACGAAGACGCGGAGCCGGAAGGCCCCGACGCGGACGAGGGTGATGACGAGGCGATCGATGATGCTGGTGACGCGCCCGTCAATGAACCCGTTGCTTCCGCGTCAGACGAGCGCGGCTCGTCTGGCGGGGGGGCGCCGGGCCAGTACAACGCGCATGGGGTGGGGATGCGAGTCGGTCTGACCATGGTGCCGACGTGGATCTTGACCCGGTTCCTCGCCTCCCACACGAACGCGCTGTGCCGCGGCGAGTCCATTGGGGGGTTCGCCGCAGATCGAGGTCTGACCAAGCAAGACGGCTGCAACTACTACATCGGCGGCGAGTACATCTACCGCAAGTCTCGCACCTTCGACATCGTCGCCACGGTTGGCTACCAACGGGCTCGCTTGCCCGACGGATTGTGGCTCGACGCCGACGAGTGGGCCGACGACTGTCAAGCCCACGATGGTGAGAAGTGCAACCTTGCCGCCGCGGACTACACCGAAGTCGACATGGGATTCGTCTTCGTCCAGGCGGACTTCATCGGCCGCCTTCCCGTGATCCGCACCCCCAACTACGAGCTCGCCATTGGCGGAGGTGGAGGCGTTGGCCTCGGGATCCTGGTCGGCGATGGGGTGCACCAAACCCCGCTCGGCAACGACGCGGTCGAAGCGGGTGCGTGCCAGACCTTCGACGATCTCTCGGATTTTACTCGCTGCACACCGGCGTGGTTCGATGACCCGGACATTGACCAAGACGGTGACGGAAGTGCGATCGGCGACACCGAACCGCCGGACGATGCGACAGCAGGCGAAGACCTGTACGCCAACTGCACGGCGGATGACTGCAGCGTCGCGGATCTCAACGCGTTCGGTAGCCGCCTCGAACAGGAGGACGTTCCGGCGGTCATCCCCGTGATCAATCTCGTCGTGAGCGCCCGCATGGTCATCAAAGACTCGTTGGGGCTCGTCCTCAGCGGCGGATTCAACACCGGGTTCTACTTCGGGGGCGGTGTTCAGTATTTCTTCGGCGGCGGCGGCAAGTAGGCCGCTCGTCGCCGTGCGGCCGGTTCGCGTCCGTGGCGCAGAGAAAAGTGCCCCGAGCACCCGTGGCCCCGTTACCGTTGCTACCTTCCGGTCCTGGCGGAGTTGGCGGGGCCGACGTCGCCCGGGGCATAAGCCCGCTAGAAGCGGAATCGTCGGCTAGTTGTTGGCGGAGAGGGTGGGATTCGAACCCACGGTGGGTTGCCCCACACATGATTTCCAATCATGCACCTTAGGCCACTCGGACACCTCTCCAAGTTCGATCAGGCGCTCGGAAGCGCGCTGTCGGCGAATCGACACGGTTCGTCATGTGGTTGGCGGAGAGGGTGGGATTCGAACCCACGGTGGGTTGCCCCACACCAGATTTCGAGTCTGGCACCTTCGACCACTCGGACACCTCTCCGGGGAGCGGGCGCGGACCATACCAGGTTTTGCGTCCCGTGGAAGCGGCTGGCCTGCGTGGGCGTCGGCCCGGTGCGAAATGCGCCATCTGCGGCGCGCGCAGGCTGGCGGCGGGGTCGGTGCGGGAGGTTGCGCGATCGCGCTGGCCTTTTAGGTGCGACGCCTCGATTCGCGGGAGCCCAGCCGCCCGGCGTTGCGCCAAGTGGCCTCGAGCCGTCCGCTGGAGAGCCACCAGTGTCTCGCGCCGTCGCGTCAAGCTTTCCATTTGCGGCGCAAGGGCGACATGGCGGCCCATCCGGGAAGCGAGGGCGGTCGGTCGGGTGTACGCGAGGTAAGCTCGAGTCTACGCCATGCCTTATGTCGAGTACGCGTGCGAGGGTCGCCTCCTCTTTCGCACGGAGACGACCGAAGCCGCTCAGTTCGTTCCCCGCATCCACGAGATCGTGGTCATCGACGAAGAACCGTACCAGGTGGTCGATGTTGAGTACTGGGCTCGCCGTTTGGGACCGGCCGATCGACGACTCGTTTGGCCTACTGTCTACGTGATACCAGTCAAGGCCGAGGACTGGGAGCGACGCTTGGAACGACGGCGATTGGTCGAGCCCCAGGGGCAGCCACCGATCCGCTATTGATCCGCGGCAGTGTTGCCGCCATAACCTCTGGATGTCCGCGCTGAGCTATGAGCGGGTGGTCGCGCTGCTGCCAGAGTGCGAGCGTGCTCGCGTGGAGTCCTACTGTCGAGACCGAACGAAGGCCGAGCCGGACGTCTACTCGGGTGAGGTCGAGCCCCTCGTACTGGCCTACGCCATCGGCTTTTGGCTCCACCGACACTACTTCCGCGTTCGCTCCTCCGGCGTTGAGAATCTGCCCGGGCACGGCGCCGCGGTGATCGTCGCGAATCATAGCGGCGTGCTGCCGTTCGACGCCGCGATGTTGGGGGTCGACATTTTTCGCCACAGTGAACCGTCGAGGGTCCTCCACTACATGGTGGACCACTTCGCCTATCGCTGGCCTTACCTGGGCACGTTGTTTCGCGCTCTCGGACAGCTGGCCGGCACTCGTCGCAACTTCGATGGACTCGTGGAGTCGGGTCACCTTATCGGCGTTTTCCCCGAAGGGGCCAAGGCGCTGGGGAAGCCGGCGTCGCAGCGCTATGAACTGTTTCCGTTCAGTCCCGGGCATGTTGAGCTCGCCGCGCGACACCGCGTGCCCGTCGTGCCGGTGGGAATCGTCGGAGCCGAGGAACAGCAGACGATGCTGACCAATCTGCGGCCACTGGCGAGGGCGTTGCGATTGCCGTATTTCCCCATTACCACCACGTTTCCGTGGTTCGGGCCCCTTGGACTGCTGCCCAAGCCGGTACGCTACTATCTCAGCTACGGCGAACCGCTCGCCATCGACCCCGCGACGACGCGAAGCATGCGGGTGCGCACCGAACAGGTGGCCCGTGTCCGCCGGGCCGTGCAAGATCTGGTCACTACTGGCCTCGCTCGACGGCGTTCCCCGGCCGCAGCGCCGGAGGCCCCATGACGTCGCCCGGTCTGGCCCGCGCGGGCCTGCGGCGAGTCCTGGTGACGGGCCTGGAACGACGCATCGCCGCCGCCGTCATCGATCACCTTCTCGAGCACGCCGGCGTGGAGTTGATCCTAGGCGTCTCCCGAGGCTCGTGTCCCCCATGGCTGGTGGGTCACGACCCCGCCCGATTCGTTCACACCACCGCTGACCTGCGACGCCGTCGGGACGTGGAGAACCTGTTTTTGCTCGAGCTCGTGCGCGAACGCTCGATCGATTCGGTGATTCACCTCGCGCTGGAAGGCGACCCGCTCGGGTACGATCTGGAGCGGCATCGGTTCAACGTCGCCTCCACGCGTCAGACGTTGGC
This sequence comes from Myxococcales bacterium FL481, assembly GCA_006508105.1. GTDB lineage: Bacteria > Myxococcota_A > Polyangia > Nannocystales > Nannocystaceae > FL481. Next base: position 34,910 of record QKPP01000117.1, read on the forward strand.
CGTCGCGCGGGCCAACGGCGTGGGAAAGTACGTGTTCTTGTCGAGTGACGCCGTGTACGTCGTCGGCCCCCGTACCGACGCGAAGGTCAACGAGGACAGTGAGCTCAACCTCGCACCGGGGACGCACCCCGTCGTGCGCGACATGATCGACGCCGAGTTTTTGTGTCGAGCCAAAATGGACGACCCCGACTGCGAGATCGTCGTACTGCGCCACAGCGGGGTGATTGGAGGTGGTGTCGTCTCGGGGATCAACTTGCTTTTGGAAAGCGACCCGCCCGTGTTGCCAGTCGGGTTCGATCCGCTGATGAACCCGTGCTCTGTCCAAGAACTGGCGGTGGCGGTGGCTCGCGCGACCTTGCGCCACGGCAAGGGCGTGTACAATGTCGCGGGCGCGACCACGGCGACGCTCTCGTCGCTGCTCGACGCACATGGTGTTCGTCCCCGTCGGGTGCCGGGTTTCGCGTTGCGAGCGATCAACCGTACCCAGCGATTCTTGGGTCAGACCCGCTATCACGCGGAGTACCACCCGGGTCGATTGCACTATGGACTGGTGTTGGACGATGCGCGATTCCACCACGTGTTCCCGACAGACGCCCTGCGCGAGTCGGACGCGGGCGTCGAGTCGTAGCTCGCCGAGAGCATCACCCGCGAAAGGCGTCTTTTTGGGCGCGAAGCGCCGCCAGGTGCTCCCCGTTTCGCGCTCGTGCGAAGGGGTTAGTGGCGCGCTCGAGGGCAACCGTGGTCGGAGTCGTCACCTCCGCAAGCTGGTGGAGTCGTTCCCCGATGGCCGCGTTGTGGGGCTCGACCACCCGCGCGAAACGAAGGTTGCTCGCGGTGTACTCGTGGCCGAACCACAGCTTGGTCTGCCCCGGCAGTCCGACGAGCGCTTGGAGGCTGCGGTGCATTTGCTCGGGCGTGCCTTCAAATAGCCGTCCGCAGCCCGCCGCGAACAGGGTATCGCCGGTGAATACGTGACCGGCTCCGTCATCGGGCAGCCACCACGCCACGGCGCCCAGCGTGTGGCCGGGGATCCATCGCGCGCGCACGCGTCGGCCGGCGACTTCCAAGGCGGTCTCGGCAAACGCGTCGCCGTCCACGTCCACGGCCAACGTGAGTCCCGGAATGCGATCCTTGTCGTGGCGATGGGCGGCCACCCACGGCGCGGCCTCTCCGTAGCGCGTCGCAAATTCGACGATGTCAGCGACGCCGCCAACATGGTCGTGGTGATGGTGGGTCAGTAGAACGCCGCGCAGCGCGAGTCGCCGGGCGCCGAGGAAATCGGTGATGGGCGGTCCCTCCGAGGGATCCACAATCCAAACCTCGTGTTCGGTCGTGACGGCGTACGCGTAGTTGTCTCGCAGACAGGGGATCGGCGTGACACAGATGGACATGTGAGAACAGCCTACGCAGTTCGTCAGGAGAGACCAGCTGAAACAGCGACGCCGCGACGACCGTACAGCCTTCGGTTCGCCGCGGCGTGAAGATGCGTGCTCGGTTAGCCGCGCGGTCGCGGCCGAGCGCTGCGAGCGGGACGGCTCGACGGTCGCGGACTCGGACGCGCGCTGGATGGTCGGCTGGGTCGCGCTGGGCGAGCGCTCCGGGCGGGCGGCGGCCGACGAGCGGGGCGAGCTTTGGAGGGTCGAGCGCTGGGTTTGCTGGGGCGCGAAGACTTCGGCACCGGGCGCGCAGGCCTGGCTTTCGTCGGCGGGCGCTGGGCCTTGGTCGTCGGCGGGCGCTGGGCCTTGGTCGTCGGCGGGCGCTGCGGCGACGGGACCGGTCGCGCGGACTTCGGTTGTGTGGGTCGATAGGTGGCTTTGGGTCGATTGGCGGGTTGCCCGGGCCGTCCTGGCTTGGGCTTGCTCGCAGACCAGACCTTGCCGCTCGGTTGCTTCTCAGGCGGCCGAAACTTGGCGCCCCCGACTTGCGAGGGCTTGGCGCTGGGTGGCGGCACCGCCTGCGCTTTGCCGGGCTTGTTCGGAGCTGGACGTGCGCTGAGGGCTTTCTGAGGGGCCACGGGGCGAGCGCTTGCCGGCGAGCCTTTCCCCGACGGGGATACCGACGCCCCCTGGGCTGGCCGCGGGGCGACCGTGGCCTTGCCCGCAGAAGACGGCCGACCCCCGACGACGGGGCGCGCCGCTTTGATTGTGCCCTTCGCGTTACCCAGCGAGCCGCCGGGATGGGGTCGACCCGGTCGGACCGGTCGACGGTAGTAGCTCGGAGGTGCGCCGTAGCCGTGGTAGCCGATGTGACTGACTCCCCCCCAGTACCAGCCGGGGCCGTAGAACCCGACACCCCAGCTGAACGCCACCCAGGGGTAGTAGAAGTTCCACGCGTACACCAGGCCCATCGGCGGTCCCCAGTACATGCACCACCCGTTCCAGTAGTTGTTCCAAAACACGAAGTTTCCGTTGACGTTGTAGTACCAGGCGCCGGCCCAGTTCACGCGCGGGTAGGTTTCGACCGCCTCGACGTAGGTGTGCACGTAGGTGATCACTTGCACCTCGCTGCCGTCCGACAGGGTCTGATAGCCGACCAGATCTGGGATCTCCTGGCTGCCTGCGACCGAGGTCTGACCCACAATCTCGACCGGCTCGTACCGCGGCTGGGGTGGCGGCGCTGCGGGGCGATCGGCCACCGCAACGTATGCCGAGGAGTGGGCGGCCGGGGGCGGCGCGGGTTGAGGACTCACGGTACGGGCCTGTCTGCCACCGCAGGCCAGGGCCGCGAGCGCGAGCACGGTGAGCGGAACAATCAATCGGGACATTCGCTAATACCTTTCCAATGCGGCGGGTGGCGCCTCGCGCCGAGCCGTGTGAACGCGACGACCTGGTGCAGCTGAGCCCGTTCAAGGGTAGCGTTTCGACACGGACCTTGCACGGTAGCGGCTGTGGCGTCTGGGTTTGGATCACGGCGCAGCCTTCGGCGCGAACGGCGGTTGGAACGAACCTAGGGTGGGCCCAGCCGCCAGACGGTGCCGACGCGACGAACGGGCGGGTATTCACGACCGAGATCACAAGCCTCACCGCCTCGAGCCTTTGCGGTCGTTGGCGGCAAATGATGCGACCGTTCGGGCCCCTCGCGGTGCGTCGGGCACCGCTTGGGTCCCAACCCGATGGGCTCGTTGACCACCTCGCGTCGCTCACCTACGTTACCCCTACCGTGGCAGAACCGGCGCAGATCCACATGTTGCACTTCGTGCACGGCAAGTACCGTGATCGCGAGGTTCCTCTCGCGTCTGCCCAAGGAATCGTCCTGGGCCGCAGCAGCGAGGTCGGCTTGGTGCTCGAAGATGACACGGTTTCGCGTCGACACGCGCGCGTGTCGACGGAGCGGGACTGCGTATGGATCCGCGACCTAGGTTCGCGCAACGGTACCTACGTCAACGGTGAGCGTACCGACCATGCCCGGCTTCGCGTCGGCGATCGGGTGGCGATCGGTTCGAGTCTGCTCCGCGTGGAGTTGGCCGATCCCGCCAAACTCGAGAGTTTGGCCCAACCGGCCAACGTCGACGAGGGGCCACGAGCGCGCTCGATGACCGGGAACCTCGATGAGATCCACTTGTCGGTCGTGCTGCAATGGCTCGCCACGAGCCGCAAGACCGGGGTCTTGCGTGTGCATGGGCCAGCCGAGGGGGCCATCCACCTGCGCGAGGGGCAAGTGTATACGGCCCGTGTCGAGGGCGCGCCCAAACTGTCGCCGGAGAAGGCCCTGTTTCGCGTGCTCGCGTGGGAGCAAGGTCGTTTTGAGCTCGATACGTCCACCGGCGATCCGCCGGCACGAGACATCGAGATGGCGCTCGAGCACGTCTTGATGGAAGCGGCTCGTCGCCAAGACGAACTCGCCCACCTCAACGAGAAGTACGAGTTGCCGACCGACAAAGTCGAGGTGGTCCGTCCCGCGCCGCGACCCTGGCGGGAGTTGGACCCGGTCGCGCTGGACGTGCTGCAGGCGTTTCTCGATGGGTCCACCTGGTCCCAGGTCATGGACGAAAGCAGTGTCGACGACCTGACGTTGGCCAAGCAAGTGGTCGCGCTGGCGCGAGACGGGTTCCTCAAGTACTGAGCGTTCGCGCCGAAGGGCCGCGGTTCGCCGAAACACCGGGCCTGTCGTCGGCGGTCACGGCGTTCGACGTCCGACCTCGCAGCTAAGGGCTAAGGGCGGACGTACGCTCCGAGGGCGGGTTGATGCCGCGCGTCGAGGGTCGGCCGAGATGTCTCGCCGAGTCCCTCGTGTCCCGACCGAACCGCGTCGTAGACCTGGGGGTTGATGAGAAGCGATGCATGGCCGCCGGCCAGCACCAGGTAGTCGTTTTCGGCGACGCCCTGCAGCCGCGGGCCCAGTGGGCAAAACGCATCGTGCCGGGCGAAGATCTGCCGAACCCGGACCCCCGACGGCGCGCCCACTCGAACGAGGTCGTCGAGAAACCGCGAGTGCGGCACGACTTGCCAAACCGAGGAGCTGATCGCCCCCATCGTGGCCACGCCGGCGAGCCCCATCCAAGTGCCGGACACCGGCGTACCGAGCAAGGTGAGCGAGCGAGCGTGGCGAGCTCCGTCGAGGAAGTTCAGGGCGTGCAGGCTGACCAGGCCGCCCATGCTGAAGCCGACCAAATCGACTCGCTCTACGTCCAAGCGCTCTCGTAACGACGCGATCTGCTGGACCAACCCTTCGGCCGACCGGCGCAAACACGAGGTCTGCCCACGACCGTAGGCGTATGAGAAGACCGCTCGGCCGTCGGCTCGAAAGCGTTCCGTCAGCGGCTGCATGGTCCCACGGGTGCCGAGAAAGCCATGCACCAGTACGACCGGGGGCAGTTCGGTGGCGAGTTCAGCTGGCTCGCCGACCACCGCGTTGCCGCGTACGAGTTGACGGGCGTACGCGTAGGTGTCCTTGACGGCTTTGCCAGCGAGTTCGGTTCGACTGAGGATTCGACGCAACATCGACTCTACAAACCAGGTTAGCGGACGTTGCTTGTGCGGACGACAATTCGACAGTTTTCACACCAGGACCGCGTCTATGGTGCAATCGTTGTTCGAAATGACGCCACGCTTCGCAGCAGTGCGCACGGTCGTGCGCAGTCGTGCGCTTCGCTCAGCGGGGGTGAGGTGGACTGTCGCGCCGGCCGCCGCGCCGGGTGGACGGACCGACCCAGTCCGTGAAACAGGCGGCTTCTCGAGAACAGACGCACTTCGACTCGCGGTACGTGCTGCCCTCGCTCGGTCCCCTGGCTCGGTGGGCGGGCGCACACGGGCGGCGGCTTCGGCCCGCCGGGACGCGGCCCGAGGACGTGAGATGTAGGGATCCGCCTGGCTCGGCCGCGATGGCGTCGTCGCCGCTGGCCGACGCATGGACTCGGCGTCTCCGCGGGAGACCTGGGCTAGCCGGCTTCGCCGACGCCGTCGGCTGAGCGAAACGGTCCTCCCGCTCCCCCGGTTTGCAGCGCGTGGTGATGGTGCCGGGCCATGTCGGCGTACTTGCTACCAGGGAGGCTTTGGCTAGCTCGAAGGTAGGACGTCAACGCCTCTGTCTGGTGTCCTGCAAGCTCATAGGCTTGGCCCAAGTAGTAGAAGTACGGAGTCGGGGCGGACCAGTCCGGATCCCCGACCACACAGTTTTTGAGCTTGTCGATGGCCTCGTCGTGTCGGCCCATCCGGGCGAGACACAAGCCCTCGAGCGCGGTCCATCGGTCGTGAGTCGGCGTCACGGGTTCAGACGGCTGCGCCGATGCCGATTGCGAAACAAGTGCCCGATTTGTGGTCACTCCCGAGGTCGCGAGCTGGCGTCCCCGACGGATCGCGTCCAACGTGGCTTGGTCCGGTTCATGCGCCAAGACGTTGATCTGGAGGATACAAAAGTTGATCTGGTGTCGCACGTCGTCACTGACTCGGCGGTTGTCCGCGAGCAACACTTCCCGGGCCTCGTCCAAGCGCGATTCAGCGGTCAACAGAGTGCCGAGCGCGAGCCGGCTGGCCCATTCGCGATCGGGGCTCACGCCGTGCCCGGCGACCGCAAGCGCGATCTCTCGCCGCAACGTGTGTTCCATCTCGCGGCGGGTGGCTGGGGGCAAGGCGGGTTGGCGGGGTCTGGGCTGCGGGAGCGCTCTCAAGGCTCGCAGTCGCCGGGACGCAAGCGAGACTCCCCAAATGCCGACCGGGAGCAGGGCCGCGTAGTGCCACATCGATTGGCATCCTCCCGCGAACAAGGGCACCAGGAGGACCCAAAGCGGCAGCGTTCGGCGGCAACGCGGCGCTGCGGGGTGGACCCCGCCCTCGTTGCCGCCGTTCATACTATGAGGATACCAGGTTTTCTGGGCCGGTGACCGGTGGCTGGACTCGATCGCGTGGAACCCCACAAGATCGCTTCGCGGTTGCCCCGCCGCGAGAGTCGAGCTATTGGGTGAAGCATCGTTCGCTCATGGCGTTGCGCGACTTCACTGTCTTGACGTTTGACTGCTACGGCACCCTGATCGACTGGGAGACCGGGATCTTGGCCGCGATGTATCCGGTGCTCGAAAACCACAACATCGTGGCGTCCTCGGGCGACATCCTTCACGCCTACGCACGTGCGGAGTCGGCGGTCCAGTCGGGAGCGTTCGTGAACTACCGCGAGGTGTTGCGACGGACGGTCAGTGCGATGAGCCACGATCTGGGGTTTTCGCTCGCGCTCGACGAGGGGGAGGTCCTGCTGCGCTCATTGCCCAGCTGGCGCCCGTTTCCCGACTCGGTATCGGCACTTGCCCAACTCGCCTCGCGCCGGCGACTCGGCCTGATCTCCAATGTGGACGACGGCTTGCTGCGATCCAGTCTTACGCAGCTCCAGCACCCGTTCAGCTTCGTGGTGACGTCGGAGCGAGCGCGGGCCTACAAGCCGGATGAGCGGCCGTTCGCGCTGGCCTGTCAGGAAGCCCAGTGCGCTGCGTCGCAGATTCTCCACGTCGCCCAAAGCGGCTACCATGACCTGGTCACGGCGTCTCGGTTGGGATTTGGCACGGTGCACGTTCGGCGAGGCTCTCGCGCTTCCGGTGAGCGCGCTACGTTGCCCGCGAACGAGCGCGCCGACGCTTCGGTGGACACGCTGGCTGAACTCGTCGAGCTGCTCGGCCTCGAGTGAGCGCGGCTGGTCCGGTCGTTCCGGGTCGTCGCCGACCGAAAACTCGCTCGCGGCGCCGGCGGTTGGGCCTCGTCGGGACACGAGCTCGGTCCGTCGCGCTTCACCGGGGGCACCGGTCCGGATCACCAAAACGATTCGCTCGCTAGCGACGGGCGTAGCGCGTTGCGTCTGTCCGCGGCCGGGGTTGGTTCGAGCGAACGAGAAAACGGCGGGCTCCCACCCGCATCAATCGGCCCTGGCGGGCCGTGAACCCGGGGTTTGCGCTGCGCTGACAAGAGCACATCAAGTTGCTCGCGGCTCGGCGGTGGCCCAGTCCAAACGCGTGGCCGAGTTCATGAACCAGCGTGGTGAGCGGCGCGTCGTGAGCGACCACGACGTACTCTCGTTGGCGGGTGCGCTTGCGCAGGCCGAAGTAGCGCCAGTGAATGCCGCTCACGCGGGTGTTTTGCTCATCTTGCGCGTCCAAGGCCACGCGCTCGACCCAAAACACGTGCACCGAGCCGTCGCGATGCGCCAGCTCGGCCAGCGCCAGGCGGTGGTCGGCGCCGGTGACTCGACTGTATCCCTCGCGCAGCGGTTCCACGGCTCGGATCTCAAGCTCGATGCCGAAGTGGCGCAGCTCGGCATTCGCGCGCGCTATCGATTCTCGCATCCGGCGTTGAGACACAACCGGAGCCCGATTCGTGGTGGCCACGTGGATGGTCAGCGGTACCACGAGGTTGCTCGTGGCCTGCAGCCGAGATGCGGTGGGTTTCGCCGGCCGCGATGCCGCGGCTTCGGGCGGGCTGAGCAGGCCGATCGCGAGCGCGCCAGCGGCGAGGCCAGAGGCAAGAGATGTGGCGAGGCGAGACTTCACGATCAAGGACGGGACAAGCGAACCAAGGGAGTGTGACCCGTGGCGTGAGCGCGGCAACCAGGCGACGTGCCAGCGATCCGCAGGCCCGCCAGATCGGCGCACCACGATAGTGCTAAAGTCCGTCCATGTTTCTGTTCGGTTCGGCGGCCGCGACTCAGACGCCTCAGTTCGTCCCAAACGCGGAAGCGCGTGGTTGGATCTCAGAGAGCTTGGCGCAGCTGTACCAACGGTTGCATCCCTCCCCACATGCGTTTGTCGGCGGAGATGTGCCTACTCCCCGCGACATCGACGGGCTGTTCGAGCTGTTGTGCGGGCTGCAACGTGAGGTGGATCAAGCCGACGTGGAGTTCTCGCTGCAAGAGGGCGGTGCTGAGGGTCCGCCGCTCCCGGCTGGGTTTGCGCCTCTGGGCGACGCGAAGGGACATCTACTCCACACCTTCGCCAAGGCCGGCGAGTACGTGTTGGTCTACCTCCCCCAGCTGTTTCGCGTGCCGGAGTTGGCGCTCGCCAGCGTGGCTCGCGAGTTGGGGAGAATCGCCATCGATCGGGTTGGGGGGCTTCCCGAACCGGTCGACGATCACGACCGCGAGGGGTTTGTCGAACTGGCTGCCGTGACGCTGGGTATGGGAGTTTGGGTCGCCAACGGGGCCTACGTGTTCGAACAAAAGTGTTGCGGGGGAGGCTGCGGTGTGGACCTTGGCAGCGTTCGAGCCGGGCTCTCGATGCCCGAGGCGTGTTTCGCCGTCGCTTTGGACGGACGCGCGCGGGATCGGTCGCGTCGCACGATGATGCGGGGGTTGTCACCGACGCAAGCCGCAGCGTTCAAGTCCTCGTGGAAATGGATCGGGCGTGAAGGATCCCAGATGCGCGCGCTCGTTTCCTCGGCCTCTACCGGAGCGATCGCAGACTGAGTTCCGACTACGGCGGCGGCAGATACATCAACGCGTGGTGGGCGGTGGAGAACTCCAAGCGTAACTCGTCGCGGGTGCCACGGGGCAATGCATGGCGCAGGCGGTCTTGCCCGCTAGCTTGGGTGAGCAGCCACACGCCCCGCCCTTCCGAACGCGACTCGGTGACGTACTCGACGAGTTCCTCGCGGCGGGGGCTCACTGACATCCACAGGCGGCGCTTGCTGAAGTACGTCTCGCCGCGGTGGTGCAGCCACCAACTGACCAAGCGATCCCGCGGCTGACGATGCACGAAGTAGTGGCGAAACAAGCCGCGTTGAGACCACGTGGTGGACGCTCGCGGGAGATAGTCGTTGAGCGTGTAGTGGGTGAACAACACCGCGCTTAGTGCGATCGCAGCCAAACCCGAACGAGTCCGGCCGAACCCCCAAGCAACGACGCCGATGGCCGTCACCCCCCCAATCCACGCGGCCCCGGCCGTTCGCGGCGCACCCTCACGCCACACCCCCTCGTAGTAGACCGTGGTGAGATGGGCGAACCACGCCGGAGTCTGGATGAGCTCGCGCAACGTGAGTGCTCCCACGGCCAAACACACCGCCGCCATGGCGCAGGCGAGCGCGGGCGACTGAGCACCGAGTCGCGGCGTGGGGGAGGACAACCAGACGCCGACCACGATGGCGAGCGGCGGCAGGCAAGGGAGCAGGTAGTGGTTGTACTTCGTGACGCTGTACGTGATCGTCAAAAACGTGATCGATGCGGCCAGTACGGCGAAACGTGGCAGCTCGGTGGAGACGCAGGCTGTCGCGTCCATGCATGACTCATCGGCTGCGGCTGCGTCCGGGGGTGCTTCTCGGGTCGGCGATGTCGACGCGAGGGGTTGGCTAGGTCGAGTGGGCGCCGAGAGCCACCCCGCGGCACGCCAGGCGACGGCGGGCAACAGCATGGACCATGGGAACGCAGCCAGGCCTAGCGTACGGATGTAGAACATGGCGGTGCCCACCGCCTGGTCCTGCTCGCCGCTCGAAAAGCGAGCCAAGTTGTTCTCGAAGATCAGCTCGCGGACCCAACGCTCGCCACGGTAAAGCGTCATGGCGTGGTGCCACGGAGCCGCGACGACCACAAACGCCAGCAGGCCCCAGGCCAGCCCGGCCTTGAGCAGCCGCTCGGGCTTACCGGCGACCCAGCTGTCCACGACGACCACGGTGCCGATCAGTGCCGGGCCCAAGATGCCCTTGCCGAGAAACGAGACGCCGGCGGCGAGGTACATCGAGCCGAGCCAGATCTGCCGAACGGTGCGCCATCGGGTGCTACGCCACAGGACGAGGGTCACGATGAGCCAATACGGAACCAGGTGGCGGGCGATCAGATCGAGCGTCTGCAACGAGGGCGCGCCCGGCTTGGCGGAGAACTTGCTGACGCGCGCGATGGTCACGTCCGCCGCGACGTGGTGCTGCAACACCGCGAGTGGCACGATCGCGGCCACCAACAGCAGGACCACAAAGCCGCGGTAGGCCGGGCTCCACGGGAGGTTGAAACGACCGATGCGTCGGCGCGACAGCGCCTTGTCGTCGCGGAACCACGCCAGCGCCCAGCAACCCCAGCCCAGCATGACCGGCCCGGCCAAGAACATGTCGGTGAGGGCTTGCCGGCCGACGATCGCGAACAGCGGCATGGTGGCCAGCACGAAGCCGGACCAGATCCCCGCCCGTCGAGAGTGGCAACGGCTGACGGTGTAGGCGACAAAGAAGATGGTGGCGATCGCGGCGACGAGACTCGGCAGCCGCAGTGCGATCTCCGACCAAGGGGAGAAGGCAAGCTCGGCTGGATCTCGGCTCACGCCCACGCCAAACGCGTGCATGCTCGCCGCCATCAGCCAAAAAGGGAGCGCGTGCTTGCTAGCGAACAGCGATTCGAAGCGTCGGTCGGGTCCCCAGCGGCTGGGGGTCCACCACAAGTCCATGGGGTCACTGCGCACGACGATGTTGCGAGCCACTTCGCCGTAGTGGGTCTCCCAGGGATCCCAGGCGCCGCACCAGGTGATCGACAGCCCGTAGAGCAGGACGAGTCCGAGTCCGGCGGCGAGCGTCCACCACGAGGCGGGCACGTTGGGCAGCGGCGGGCGCAGGTCGCTTACCTTAGCCAAAGGGATCCGCCGCGGCCACTGTCCCCGGGTGGCGGGCGTGGGGGTCCACCGGATCGGTTGCGCCAGCATGACCTGTCGAGATATGCGATGCTCAGCCGCCTCGAGTTGTCGTATGTCCTTCCACGCCGCTGAGCTCGCCTCCGACCCGGCCGACGCCGAGCGCCTGGGGCCCGAACACGTCGCCGAGGCGGCACAACGCCTGGCCGGCCGGGTGTTGCGCACACCGACGCTGCGCTGTCGCGCGCTCGAGTCGGCGGTCGGGGCCGAGTTGTGGCTCAAACTCGAAAGCTTGCAGCATGTGGGCGCCTTCAAGGCCCGCGGGGCGCTCCACACCGTCGGGCGACTCGATCCCGACGTGCGGGCGCGGGGCATTTTGACCTATAGCTCGGGGAACCACGCGCAGGCGGTGGCGCTAGCCGGCACCGAGTACGGTCTGCGGACCACCGTCGTGATGCCGACGGACGCACCTGCCATCAAGGTGGCCGGCGTGCGGAACCTAGGTGCAGAGGTGGTGTTCGCAGGGACGACGTCGGTCGAGCGGCGAGATCGTGCCCTCGCCCTGCAAGCGGAGCGTGGCGGCGTGGTCATCCCGCCCTTTGATCACGCGGACATCATCGCTGGGCAGGGGACAGCCACGCGCGAGCTGTGCGAGCAGATTGAGCAGGCCACAGGCGAGCTACCCGACGTGCTGCTGGTTCCCGTCGGGGGCGGCGGGGCGATGGCGGGGGCTTGTCTGGCCACCGCGGGAACGCCCGTTCGAGTGTGCGGCGTCGAACCGCAGGCGTGCGACGCGTTTGCCAGAAGTCTCGCCGCCGGTCGGCGGGTCGCGGTCGAGCCCGGGGACACCATCGCCGATGGGCTCAAGCCCGTGCAGGTCGGCCAACTCAACTTTGCCATCGCCCGCCAATACGTTCGCGAGTCGTTTCGCGTCACCGAAGACGAGCTCGCCGAGGCGCTGGTGCGTCTCGCGGTGTATGGAAAGCTTGTCGTCGAGCCCTCGGCGGCGGCCGGTGTGGCGGTGGCACTACGCGGCGCCGCAACCCTGCGAGGAGACGGCGAACTGCCCCGTCGCATCGCTGTGCTTGTGACGGGGGGGAATGTGGAACCGAGTCGCCTGACGGAGTTGATCGCCCGGCAGACCGGGCGGCCCTAGGAACGCGATGCGCGTGCGGTGGTTGGGTCTAGTCGTGCTGGTTGTCGCCGCATGCGGCCCCAACGAGGCGCGAACCGCTGCGAGGTCGCGCCCTCAGGCCACCGCGTCCACCACGTCGGGGCCGGCGTCGGCCGAAACCGACGCCAAGCAACCGACGCCGGCGGCGGACCAGCCCCCATCGCGGCCAGAGAACTCCCCCGATCATGTTGTCTTCGCGGATCGAGTCCACTACGCATACGCCGTGCTGCTCCCGTCCGCCGCGCTGCCCCGCGCCGGTGCGGTCGGCGATGGCGCCAACCGGCGTAGCCCGTCTCGTGCTGAGCTCCGGCGAACGGTCGACCGAGCGTTTCGCGGCCGGCGGAATGAACCCGAGGTAGGCGCACTGCACCAATTCATCGCACGCGACCCGGCGGGCTACGCCGCGGGTCGTTTGACCGGAACCGAGGCCCAACGCCGGGCGATCCTTGCTCGGCCTGGATCGGATCTGCTCGGCATCTCGATCCGTTTGGTACCTCGGGCGAGTGTGTTGGATGTCGCGGCGCTCGACGATCCGGTGTTGACCCGCGGTCTCGGCCGGGGCACGGTCGAGCGCATGGCCGCGATCGACCACGCGGTAGTGATCCGGGGAGAGTACCGCCCCCAAGGGTTCGTACGCGGTCTGCGTTTGCTCCAGACGCTTGTGGCTGCCTACGCGCGCCAGGTCGATGGAGTGATTCTCGATCCCGATACCGGCGAGTTGTGGGCGGTCGACTCGTTCACGTCGCGCCAGCTTCGAGCTCGAGACCGCAACGTTGCCGACCAGATCGCGGTGGTTCCCTTCCCCGATCTTGACGACGCGTCTCGAGTACGCTTGTGCACCCGTGGGATGCGACGATTCGGCGCCCCAGACCTCGAGCTCGACGCGCTGCCGGTGGAGCCGCGACGGCTCGCGCAAGCCACCGACTTGCTTCGTGGCCTGGCCCTCGTGGTCGCCGGTCTCGCCGAGCTCGACGCGGCCGGCTACGCTTCGTCGGCTCCGGATGAGGTCGCCCTCACGCGCCGCGATATCGCGGAGTCGCTCGCCGCCTCGGGCACGATGTCGCCTTGTGCCACCTGCCAGGAGACAGTGGCCGTCCACCTCGTCGAGCGCTCTCGTCATCCGACCGATCCTGTCGACCACCCGGTGGTTCGGGTGGTCGCGCCTCTCTCGCAGAGTCGCGCGCCGGCGTACGACCACCCCGCGTGGGTGCAGCGGGCCATCGAGCGGCTCTTCGGTCCCGCTGTTCCCTGATCTCCGATCTCGATATGACTGCCCCCTCTTCTCCTTCCCCCGCTGCGACCGAACATGCCCCGTTGGTGTGGCTCGATCTCGAGATGACCGGCCTTGACCCCGACCGCGACACCATTCTCGAGATCGCCACTTTGGTCACGGACGACCAGCTTGACGTCATCGCGGAAGGCCCCGACTTGGTGGTTTTCCAGCCAGACGAGGTGCTCGCGGCCATGGGTCCGTGGTGTCGCTCGCACCACGCCCAAAGCGGGCTCACGGCCGCCGTCCGCGGGTCTGATTGCTCGCTGGCCGACGCTGAACAGGCGACGCTAGAGTTTCTTGGCCGCCATACTCTCGCGGGTCGCTCGCCCTTGTGCGGCAACTCGATCGGGCAGGATCGGCGCTTTCTGGCGCGGCACATGCCGCGCCTCGAGGCCTACTTGCACTATCGAAACGTCGATGTGTCCTCGATTAAAGAGTTGGTGAAGCGGTGGTACCCCGCCGCGCCGCCTATCGAGAAGGCACAAACCCACCGAGCGCTCGACGACATTGTCGAATCGATCGCCGAGCTGCGCCAGTACCGACAGACCGTGTTTCGTTGAGCTCGCCGTGAACGATTCCACTTACCCTGCCCGCTCCTCGTCACGTCGTTTGCATCTCGACGCCCTGCGCGGCTTGGCCGTGCTGTTGATGATCGAGCAACACCTCGGGGTGTGGCTGTGGCGGGGTCCCCTGCGGGGCGAGACGCTCGCCGACTACCCGTGGCTCGTGGGCATCAACGTGCTCGGGGGAGGCGCCGCGCCGTTGTTTGTCACGTTGGCGGGAGCGGGGGTCACTCTGCTGGCGCGCCAACGCCCCGACTGTGGGGGGGTTCTCGTGCGCCGGGGAGTGATGGTCTTGGCCTTCGGGTTCGCCCTCAGTCTGGCGACACCCAGCTGGTTTACGCCCCGATCCTGGTTCGTGCTGCACCTGATCGGTGTGATGATCGTTGCGGCCGCGGGGCTGCGGCACCTCTCGACGCGCCACCTTCTGCTGCTGGCGGCGCTTGTTTTGGCGGTGACCGTCGTGGGCCAGTCTTGGCTCGACACGCCGGTGCCGATGAGCAATCGCCGTATGGGGGGAGTGTTGCTCGTCGATGGCGAGCGAGCGCGCCTGGCCGGCGGGATCGTCCGGTTGGCCGCCTTTGAGGGTCACTTCCCCGTCTTCCCTTGGGCTTGCTTCTTCACGGTCGGGATGGTGGCCGCACGTTGGTTGGCCGACGGTCAAGCCGGCAAGCTGGTGCGCTACGGCGTGGGCATGGGGGCGGCCGGGGGAGTGTTGGCGGGTTTGGGTGCCATCTCCTCGGTTCGCAAGGCGTTGCGAACGGCGGGGGACCTCGACGGCGCGGCGGGGGTCGTCGCGTCGGCCCTCGATCGAGTCGTCGCGTTCAACGTACCCTTTTACCCGGCGTCGCCGGCCTTCGTGTTGCTCTTGGCGGGTGTCGTGCTGTGCAGCATTGCGGTCGGCGATCGATGGGAAAGACGGCGGTCCATCTCAACGACGACGCCGCTGGTGAGCATGGGTCGGGCCTCGCTGACCCTGCTCATCGCTCATGTCGTGCTGGTACGCGAAGGGGCGCACGCGACCGGAATCTGGTGCACACTGACCGCGACCCAGGTTGGCGGTGTCTTGATCGGCGTGTTGGTGTTCGCGGCCGTCGCCACGCGAGCGTGGGCTCGTCGTGGCTATGCCTACGGCGCGGAGTGGCTGCTCCGGCGCGTGGCTTGAGACCATCGGTCCGTGCCCTAGACGGCATTGACGCCGTCGTCGCCGGCCGATGGGCCCGCCGGCGCGGCCGCGGCGTAGCCGAGGTTGCGGTTCGGCGATAGCGAAGTGGTCCACATCACCGGCGAGACCGGCCGTGCATGTCGCACGGGGCCGACCGACCGAGGAATTCAACCGTCGTGGCGACAAGTTGTGGTTTGGGTGAATCGGCCGGAGAAAAAGTGCACGGCAACCCACTCAGATGCCCGACCGGCCCTTTCCCGTCCCCGGGCTGTCGCTGGTGTTTCGCGGTTAGCCCCGTTAGACTCCCGTTTCCTCCGGACGAGCCTTCTATGCGCCTAAATCTTATTGCATTGCCGTCGCTGTTGGTTGTCTCCCTGCTGGGGTGTGACCTGGTCGAACGGCACCAAGAGCCCACGCCCGCATGCGTTAACGACTTGGTCGATCCCCCCGAAGGGGATCTGGACACCGAGTTCGGCAACATCGAGTTCACGGTCGTCGAAACGACGCTCAACCATCGTCAGGCCGGGGAAGGCGCGGGATGCGTCAACGCCATCGAGTTGATTTTCTACGAAGGTGACAACCTGGGCTGCTCGATGTCGGTGGCGGCCGCTTCGTCGCTGACGGCGGACGGGTATCTCGAGATCACGTCGATCCAGCTGCGATCGAGCGGCAAATGCTCGAGCTTCCCCGAGGAGATCGAGGGATCTTATACCTACGACGAGCTCGGCGACTCGGGGATCGAGATTTTGGGGGTGGCCACTGGCGAACGTCTGGGCTGCTACCAAGACGGGTTGGTCCTACACCTTCGCGGGGCGTCGCTCGAGCGGTACGCGGGGGTGGACTCCAGTGAGAAGTTCGTCGAACTGGACGATACGGACATCGTTGTCAACGGCCGTATGTCGTCGCTTGGCGGTGATGATCAGTGCCCGGAATCGGACGACGAAGACGACGAGGACGACGAGGACGGCGAGTCGTAGTCTCGGGGCTCCGAGACGGCCGCGTGGGCTTCATGACCACGACGGCTGGAGGTGCGCGAGTTGCTGTGGGGTGCACACCCCTCGCTCGGTGATGATCTTGGTGACCAGCTGGGCTGGGGTCACGTCAAACGCTGGGTTGCGTACCGCCACCTGTGGTGGGGTCATCAGCCGGCCGCCGTGGTGCCGCACCTCGGATGCGTCTCGCTCTTCGATCGGGATCTCCGCCCCCGAGGCCAAGGCCAAGTCGACCGTGGTCCAAGGCGCCGCGACGTACAATGGGATGCCGTGGTAACGGCACAGGACGGCGACAGAGTAGGTGCCGATCTTGTTGGCAACGTCGCCGTTGCGCGCGATCCGATCGGCGCCCACTACTGCGGCTTGGATCAATCCGTGTGCCATCAACGCGCCGGCCATGTTGTCTGCGATCACCTGCACCGGTACGCCAGCTCGTTCGAGTTCCCACGCGGTCAACCGGGCTCCTTGAAGCACCGGGCGGGTTTCGTCGGCGAACACCACGAAGCGCTTGCCCAGCTCGCGGCCTCGCAGCAACACGCCCAAAG
This sequence comes from Myxococcales bacterium FL481, assembly GCA_006508105.1. Classification (GTDB taxonomy): domain Bacteria; phylum Myxococcota_A; class Polyangia; order Nannocystales; family Nannocystaceae; genus FL481. The sequence goes on from QKPP01000117.1 coordinate 51,633, forward strand.
CCGTTCCGATGCCACCGGTTGCCAAGGCCCCGGCGTTGCAGTGGGTCAGCACGCCGCCTTCCGATGGGAGCAGTTCGGCACCCAGTCGGGCCAGTCGATCGCAAGCCTGCAGATCCGCAGTCACGTGGTCTCGAGCGCATTGCGATAGCGCCTGTCGCATCATCGAGGCGCCGGCCGTCGCATCGCATGCTGCGAGGGTCTGCTCGAGCTCGCGCAGCGCCACGAACAAGTTCACCGCGGTCGGGCGCGTGTCGGCCAGTCGGGCCAGGCCCGCGCGGGCCTGGTCGCGAAAGCGCGCCGGATCGTCGGCGAACCCATGGGAAGCGACGGCGAAGCCCAAGGCCGCGACGCAGCCGATCGCCGGGGCCCCGCGGACGGCCAGGCGTTCGATGGCCAAAGCGACGGCTTCGACGTCACCGAGCTCGAGCCAGACCTCTTCGGTGGGGAGCCGGCGCTGATCGAGGATCCGCAGCGCCTGCCCGTCGTCCGAGACTCGAAAGTGCGAAAAATCCGGCGTCGGCATGGTCGTGGGTGGAGGGGTCGAATCGTGCTCAAGCGGCGGGTCGTCGCGGCGGGAGTCGAGGGGGCTAAGGCGATGCGAGGAGTTCATCGAGCACGGTGTTGACGACGCTGGGGTTCGCTTGCCCTCGACTGCGGCGCATGATCTGCCCCACGAAAAAACCGCGAACTTTGGTCTTGCCCTGGCGAAACTCGGCGACCTGATCGGGGTGGTCAGCCAGCACCGCCGCGACGAGGTCCCGCAACACGTTGGCGTCGGAGATCTGGCCCAGTCCGTCTTGTTCGACGATCTCTTGGGCACGACGGCCCTCGAGGTACATCTTTTGAAACACGTCCTTGCCCACGCGGCCGGAGATCGTCCCCCGTTTGAGCAAGTCAAGAAGGTCGTGCATGTCTCGCGGCGAGACCGGGCTTTGGGCTGGGGTCTTGCTGTCCGCGTTGAGGCGGCCGAGAAGCTCCACGGTGATCCAGTTGCACGCGCTTTTGGGCTCGCTGCCCAATTCGATCGTCGCGTCGAAGAACTCGGCCAGCGCCGGTTCGTTGGTCAGCACCGATACGTCGTAGGAACTCAGTCCCAAGCCGGCGTAGCGGGCCCGACGGGCGCCAGGTAGTTCGGGCAGGTGCGCTTGCTCGTCGGCGATCCACGCTTGGTCGATCTGGAGCGGCGGGAGATCGGGATCGGGTAGATACCGGTAGTCCGCCGCCTCTTCCTTGCTTCGCATGACCCGGGTGCGGTCGCGTTGAGGATCGAAACTCAAGGTGCACTGCCGGATCGGCTCACCGCGCTCGACAAGGTCGGTTTGACGGCGGACCTCGGCTTCAATCGCTGCTTCGAGAAACTTGAACGAGTTGAGGTTTTTGATCTCGCAACGTGTGCCGAGCTCCGTGGCCCCGTGGCGCCTCAACGACACATTTGCGTCGCAGCGCAGCGAGCCTTCCTCCATGTTCGCCTCGCAAATACCCAAGTAGCGGACGATTGTTCGCAGCTCGCGGAGGTACGCCACCGCTTCCGCGGCCGAGCGCAGATCGGGTTCCGACACGATCTCGCACAGCGGGACGCCAGCGCGATTGTAGTCGACCAGGCTGAAGTCGCGGCCCGTCACATGGGTGTTCTTGCCGGCGTCCTCTTCGAGGTGAATGCGGATGAGACGGACGCGTTTGCTCGGCTGGTCCGCCGTCTCGGGCAGATCGACGTAACCACCCGTGCAGTAGGGCTGGTCCGCCTGTGAAATTTGGTACCCCTTGGGAAGATCGGGGTAAAAGTAGTGTTTGCGCGCGAAGCGGGAAATCGGCTCAATTCGCGAATGGGTGGCGAGTGCGAGTCGAATGGCGAGCGAGACGGCGTGGCCGTTGAGGACCGGCAGCGTGCCGGGCATGGCCCATACGTACGGGTCTGTGTGGGTGTTCGGCGGGTCACCGAAGGCGAAGCTACACGGCGAAAACAGCTTGCTTCGCGTGTTGAGCTGGCAATGCACTTCGAGTCCAATGATGGGCTCGTACCGGGTCATGCGGGTCCCTTTGGCGGCGACTGGAGGTGCCAGGTTGTGTCCGCCTCGTGGGCGGCCGCGATGGCGAGCAAGGTTGGCTCCTCGAGCCGCGCGCCCACGAGTTGGAACCCGATCGGCAGCGGCGGGCGGTCCCGAGCGAGCGAGAACCCGCCGGGGATCGAGATCGCGGGCAAGCCAGCCAGGTTGGCGCCCACCGTGTAGATGTCGGCGAGGTACATCGAGACCGGATCTCGAGCGCGCTCGCCCAGACGAAAGGCTGGCACCGGTGAAGTTGGACTGGCGATGGCGTCGCAGCGGGCAAAGGCCTGTTCGTAGCCGCGCGTGATCAGCTGGCGCACGCGCAGCGCTTGCCCGTAGTACTCGCGGTACTGAGCCGCCCGAAGCACGAAGTTACCCAGCATGATGCGGCGCTTGACCTCCGCGCCGAAACCCAGCGCCCGGGTCTGGTCATACAGCTGCGCGAGCGTGTCAGCTTCGGCGCGCCAGCCGTAGCGCACCCCATCGTAGCGCGCCAGATTGCTGGCGGACTCGGCCATGCACAGCGCGTAGTACGTCGGGATGCCCAAATCGAGGTGAGGCAGGGTGACCTCGACGATCTCCACGCCGCGTCCTCGCAGGACATCGATCGAGGCCTCGAACGCACGACGAACCTCGGGGTCGAGGCCATCGTGATCGAGCGTGGCTCGGTCGATGCCGACCTTCTTCCCCACGACGCGGCGGTCGCACGCGGCGACGTAGTCGGGAACCTCGGCGTCGAGCGAGGTGGCGTCATCTGGATCGCGGCCCGCGAGGACGCCCAACGCAATGGCGGCATCGCGCACGTCTTGTGTCATTGGGCCGGCCTGATCGAGGCTTGACGCGAACGCGATCATGCCCCGTCGGCTGACGCGGCCGTAGGTGGGCTTGAGCCCGACGAGTCCGCAAAAACTAGCCGGTTGGCGGATCGAGCCACCGGTGTCGCTGCCCAGGCTCAGGGCGCAACCGCGGGCGGCCACCGCCGCGGCCGAGCCACCCGACGAGCCCCCTGGCACGTGGTCCAGCGCCCAGGGGTTGCGCACCGCGGCGAAGGGCGTGTTCTCGTTCGATGAGCCCATGGCGAACTCGTCCATGGCGAGCTTGCCGATCATCACCGCGTCGGCTTGCCGCAGCCGCAGCGCATGGGTGCTGTCGTACGGGGGGAGCCAGTCGCTCAGGATTCGCGACCCACAGGTCGTGGTGATGTTCCGAGTGACGAAGTTGTCTTTGAGCCCCACCGGGACCCCGGCCAACGGTCCCAGCGGCTGTCCGGCGCGTCGACGCTGATCGATCTCGCGGGCCGCGGCGAGGGCTGACTCGGCGGTCAGCTGCTGGAATGCGGCGCAGGACGTTTGGGTTTGCTCGGCTCGTTCGACAAACGCCGCCGCGACTCGCTCAGCTGTGACCGATCCACGCTGGACGAGCACGGCGAGCTCGCGGGCGCGCAGCGACCGAATGGCATGGTGATCCACTTAGTCCTCTTTGAACTTCGGGACCTCGACCATGCCGTCTCGCGTGCGAGGAACGCCCGCGAGCGCGTCGAGTCTCGGCATCGCTGTGGCTGCTACATCTTCTCGTGGCGCGGAGGCGGGCGGGGCCCAGCCCGAAGCCTCCTCGTCCGCAGTGTCGACGTGGACCTCGCACAGCGTCTCCAGCATCGGAAGGATGCGACTGAGCTCGCCTCGGGTGCGCTCGACCTCGTCATCGGTGAGAGCGAGCCGTGCCAGTTGCGCAAGCTCACGCACGTCGGCGTCCGTCACTTCGGGCATCGACGGCCAGCGTATCACGGCGCATGTGGCGCGATCGGGCGTCGCGGTTCCCATCCCCGCTCCGCGCCGGGTCACGGCGGTGTTTCGTGACACGCCACGAAGGTCGCGGTATCCCTACCTTCAGTGTTCTGGCGAGGTTCCACAACTGGCCGCCGAGCGGGCGCCTCCCGGTGGCGGGCCACATTGAGCGTCGTGCTCGTGTCTCTGGCTTTGCCGGGATGCTTCGACGAGCGGTCGGCCGCGCGCCAAGACCAAGATCTAGACGAGGAGCCGAGTCCGTCGGCACGCATCGCTCGAGTGCATGTCCGAGTGCATTCGAACGCGGACGAGCTCAATGGTCAGTCCGAACTGCAGGTCGAGGGGCGCTTCGTGGAGTACCGTGGAGTCGATGAGGCGTTTGTGAGAGTGCGAGCCAGTTTGCCGCCGCTGGCGACCGACTTGCTGTTGCCCGGGGCGTGCGTACCGACCGACAACTTGCTAGGCGATGACGATGGCGCCGAAGAGGCTTCGGATCGAGAGCTCGCGTTGGCCGATGTGGGCGACATGTGGGTCAGCGTTGGGCAGCGGGAGTTCCCGGTGCCGCTGGCGTTGGTGCCGGATTTTCTCGAGTACGTTTCCGGAGTTGAGTACGCCTACGCGGACGACTCATCCGCGGCGTTGCGTCCCGTTCCCGACGGCACCATCCCCGTCGAGGTGCGAGTCGAGGCGGTCGCCGGCGAGGACGTAACCTCATTCGGTGCCAGCACTCGGCTGCCGGCCCGCGTGGATCTGGCGGTCGAAGTGGGGCCGAACGACTTGCAGGTGAGCTGGGACGACGGTGGGGAGGGCCTGTTGGAACTCGATCTCACGATGCTTCGCGGCGGAGAGATCGACGGGCAGCCGGTCACGTGCGTGGTCGCGGACGATGGCGCCGCACGGATCTCACTGCTGGACTTGCATCACCTTGGTTTCGGACCCGGCGACGCGGTCCAGGTCGTGGCGCGACGGTACCGTCGATCGACCGTGGCCGCTGGCGCGTTCGAAAGCATCGAGCTCGTGGCCGAAACGCGCTCCCATGCCGTCACGCCCTGGCCCTGGCTACACTTGCGCTAGCGCGTTGCACCTCACTTGATGCGAAGGTTCGCGATCGCGTTGGCCGGAATCGGGTGGGCCCTGTCGTGCGCAGACCCGACGCCGGCGAATGACGACGATCCGGTGATGACCGGCTGCGTAGAGCGAGATCTCCTGAGTTGCGACCAGTTGTACCCGCCGACGTGGAGCCAGGTCTTCGAACAGACCGTGGCCACCGGATGCGTGGGCGGGGCCGCCTGCCACGTCGACACCAGCGCGGCCGGAGCCCAAACGGGCTTCGTGATCGACGACGCCGACGCGACGTACGTGAGACTGTTCGACGGCGATGCACCGCTGGTCGTCCCCGGTGACCCCAGCTGTTCGCCGTTGATCGCCCGGCTAGAGTCTCTCGACCCCGACTGGCGGATGCCGCCGGGGAATACTCCGCTCGCCGCCGGTGCGCGTTGCAGCATCGCCCACTGGATCGCCGACGGTGCTGCCCAGTGAGAGAGCCGCGCGATCTAGTTATCGATGCACAGGTTGAACATCACGCTGTCGGTGCGGCCGTCAGCGAGCGTGAGGTTGAGCGTCGCTTCCCAGTAGCCGGCCATGTGCAGCAGCACCGGCGTGATGTCGTAGTGACCGGGAAGTCCCGCGGCCGGGGTCACGATCGCATCTTTGGTGGTGCCGTGGTTGTGGTCGGGCATGATCGGCACGACCTCGAGAGTGGCTCCGTCGATGGGGGTTGCCGTCGCTCGATCGACGACTAGCATCTGCCAGGCGTTCTCGGTCTTGCCGGGCGGGGCCGGGTTCGAACTGACGAACGTCACGTCGACGATGGCTCCCGACTTCGTCCACCCCATCACGTAGGGCTCCGCGCGGGGCTCTTGGCTACAATCGACATCCGACTCACTGTGGTCGTGGTCGTCGTCATCCGCGCCGTCCCCGTCGTCGGCACAGCCGCCGAAGGCCAGGGTGCACACGACGAGACCGGCTCGCGCCAGGCCCCGGCCGGGGCCGGTTCTGGCCCGAGCAGGAGGCTGGCCATGGGT
>QKPP01000117.1:57555-68542 GCA_006508105.1 Myxococcales bacterium FL481
CCAGGCCCCGGCCGGGTCGAGCGAGTCGGTGCTGCGCGGTTCCTGAACGCCAAGAGCCAATGCGCAGACGAGGGGTGGGTCCAACGGCAAGCATGGGTTGAGTATGATAGCACGCCGCGCGAGTTGGCCCGTTGGGGACCGCCGTCACCGCGATCCGCCGTCGGGATGGTTCGTGCTCGGTGCGCACGTCCGACGTCACCGTTTCCTTCGCACGCTCGTAGTGGGCACAGACCGGTCCAAATGCCGGAGGAAAGCGAGACTAGGTTCATGTCATCGTCATGCAATTCACGAATCGCAGGACTTGTTGGTTGCTTGCTCGTCGGTGGGTGTTACGCGGATGCCGATCCGCGACCGGACAGCGCCGCCGTCGGCGAACCCCGAGCCGCCCCCACCGTTCGCGGCAAAGAAGTCGAAATCGAGTTGCCGCCCGGCATGTCCGACGACCGAGCCCATGAGGTCGTGGCCTACCTCGAGTCGCGCGTCGGCGTGGAGCAAATCAGAGTCCGTCAAACGCGGGAGGCGTCCGGGCCAGTTACGCTGTCGACGGAACTTTGGGGCCCCGACGCGGGAGTGGAGCTGGCCCCCGGGCTGCGCGCGGCATTCCCCGAGCTGGCGTCTGCCGCGATTCGTGAACTCGAACTCGCCAGCAGCGGGGCACCGAGTCATCCCCTCGACCGAGGCGATCTCGAGCAAGCGGACCCACAGGTCGTCCAGCGCCGGATTGTCGAGCAGCTGCGAGCGGACGGAATCGACGGTGAGGTCAAAGTCGACGTGTCCGAGGACGGGGACGGACGCCGGGTGGAAGTGCGAGTCGAGCATCACGAACGCCCACCGCAGCCATGAGCTGCTCGCAGCCGCCGGCGGGCGAGACGGCCGACGCGTCGCGCCCGGCCTTGCCTGCCCCACCCGTCACTCGTCGGCGCGACGGTCGGTGACGGGGGGCGGCGGTCGTCGGTGCCTCGCAGCGTTCTACTCGCACGGTGGCGGTCGAGCCGAAGGATCCGTTGCGACGGAGTCGGTGGCGGCCGCTGGCGCTTCAGCGGTACGTCGCGTTCGAGCGGGAAGCCAAGCTCAACTCGAGCTCGCGCAGTATCGCCACGATGGCGGTCGCGTCCGGCGGATCGACGGCGTCGGAGGTCAGGACCTCGAGGTCCCCCCATGAGGTCCCTAGCGTTTCGAGCTCGAGTCGGTCGGCGGGATCGAGTTGCCATGCCCGGTTGCGCAGCCGGGTCAGGCCTCGTCCGACCTCTCGCAGCGACTGCTCGTAGCGGGCAGCGTCCCGGCGCTGACGACTGGCGATGTCCAAATGCGGGTGATCGAGCGTCTCGCGTAACAACGCGTGCGCTCGGCTTTGGGCGTCGGCGCACGCGATGGCGACTTCGAGATCAAGTCGGAGTTTTCGCGTCGCCCACATCAAGCGCAGCAGTCGTGCACTCAGTCGGGACGCAACCTGCATTGCCTCACACTCAACCACATGCAGACCGCGGTCAAGCTGCGATTGGGCCGCTTGTGGGAGGCTAGGCGGGCGCTCGGGGCGTCAACACGGTATCGCGATGCATGCCGACAACCGTCGTACCCGGCCAAACGACGCAACGTTGCAGCGTGGCAGCAGCGGTGACATGGGCTCCCTCGCCAATTTGCACATGGCGCCCGACGTTGGCCTCCGCGTCCACCCGAACCCCAGGGCCGATCCACGTCGACGGATCGATCTGCGCCGACGGATGGATCACGGCGGTGGGGTCGACGCCTCGCAGGGAGTGGGTGGCGAACGGAAACTGTAGGCGCTCATCCAGAACGTTCGCCACCCCGGTGAGATACCGGTCCGCCGTCGAGTGCTCCCACCAGTACCCTCGCTGTCTGAAGCCGTACAGGCGGCCTCGCGCATCGAAGAGGTCCCGGTACGCGGTGCGAATGATGCATGGGGCGCCTTCGGCGGGAATCCGGTCGAGAAAGCGGGGAGACAGGACGTGCACGCCAGTGAACATCAGGTCGTCGCTCGCTTCAGCGGTCGCCACGGGTGCGTGCCCCAGGAACTGGGTGACTCGACCGCCGGCATCGAGTCGGAAACCGGCCCCCCAGATGCGTTCTTCATCTCGGCGCAGGACCAGCGTGGCCTCGGCCTCACGCTCATGGTGCAAACGCAGGACCTCTGGCAAATCGAGCTCAAACAAAAGCTTGCCGTTGACGACGACGATGGGCGCGCCAGAGCCATCCTCGAGCAGGGGCCGAGCTTGCCGGAGGCCTCCGCCGGTGCCGAGAATCGTCGGTTCACGCGAGTAGCGGACCTGTACGCCGAACCGGGATCCGTCGCCTAGCTCGCCTTCGATGAGCTCGCCTTTGTGGTGCAAGTTCACGACGATTTGACGGATACCGCTGTGCGCGAGCCAACGAACCGTCCATTCGATCAAGGTCGCGCCGCACACCGGGAGCAGTGGTTTGGGGCGCTCGTCGGCGAGGGGACCGAGTCGGCTGCCGAAGCCGGCGGCCAAAATCATGGCCCGAGGGGCTGGTGCAGGCATCGCGCGTACGCTACGTGGAGCCGCAACCGGCCTGCAACTTATGAGACAGCGAGCGCGGAGTTGGTGTCGGCGGTTTGCGGTGTCCCGACGTCGTGCGCCGCGTGGCGTCACGGCGTGCAACAAGGTCCTCGAGGCCAGCGGGCCTCGGCTCGCGGTCACCGAACGGAGTCCATGGCGATGGCGCCGGCCCGTCGCGGGGCGGACCGCGGGCACTCGCCCACGATCGCGGAGGCCATCCCTTGTGCCATCGATCCGTGCGTACGCGCCCGCACCAGATGGTCAGCGCACTCGCGAGGGGCGCATTGCGGCGCAATTCCTCGCTTCGCGCGGGTGGACCACAACGCCAGCCAAATCTCGGTGCGAATCGGGACGGAGACCGCATGTTGGGTCGGCATGCGGTCCTCGGTTGGGCGATCGCATGCGTTGTCGCATAAAGGCGACCGTGTAGTCGGTCGATAGTCCGGCGGCGATATCGTTGGGTCTGAAAATCCGGCGGCTGGGTGTTCTCTGCGCGAGAGATCCGATCGCCGCGACTAGGCAACGACCCGAAAGCGAGCTCTAATACAAGAGCCTAGGAGTCGACTATGGTCCGTACCGCCCCCCGTCTGGTTTTTCGTGGTTCCACTGTCGCGCTAGCCGGCGCACTTTCGCTGAGCTCGTGCGGCGGTTCCGATGATGCGCGAGACAACCCCCCGGAGGCCGACGTCATTCCCGAGTTTGACGACGACGACGACGACGACGATGATGACGACGACGACGACGACGACGACGAGGGCGAGGGCGCGGGCGACAAGCTGGATATGGGCGAGGTTCCCACGGGCGACGATGAGAACGGCCACGAGCCGGACGCTGAACCCGGCTGCAAGAACATCGACTTCCTGTTCGTGATCGACAACTCCGGCAGCATGGGCGACGAGCAACAGAACCTGCGCACCTCGGTCCCCGAGTTCATCACCTCGATCAACTCCATCTTGGAGCTCGACGCCATCAACTTGATGGTCAACGCCACGGACGACTACGCTATCAACAATCAAGATCCCTGCACGGGTCTCGGTGCCTCGGTCATGGTCAGCGAAGGCGGCGAGTGCGGTCCGTACGCGGGCGGTAGCCACTTCATGACCGAGGCCGACGATCTCAACGAGGCCTTCGAGTGTGCTGCCAATCTGGGGGTAGCCGGCGATGGTACCGGCAACGAGCGACCCATGGACGCGGTCAAAGAGGCGATCGGCGGGGGGCTGGAGTGCAACGACGGGTTCGTCCGGGACGACGCGCTGCTCGTTGTCACCGTCATCACCGACGAGGACGATGCGCCCGGCGATCCGGACGGCCACTCCAACTCGTCCGGTGACCCAGAGGAGTGGTTCGAAAAGGTCGTCGACGCCAAAGATGGAAACGTGGACCACGTGGTGGCGCTGGCGCTCGTCGGGGTCGAAAAGCCCAACGAATGCCCGCCTTTCCAGTGGAACGGTCAAACCGGGGCGGAAATCAACACGTCGATCCGGGAGTGGGTCGACATGTTCGGCGACTACGGCTTCGTGGGTGACGTGTGTGCCTCGAGCTACGGTCCGTTCTTCGAGGCCGCGCTCAAGGTCATCGAGGAAGCTTGCGAAGAGTTCCCGCCGCAGTAGCAGTCGTGGCGCCGGCGAACGCTATGCCACCCACACCAAGCTCTCGAGCAGCACCAGTGAGAGGATCAGGCTGGCCACCAAGATGGTGATCAGCAAAAATCCGCGAAGCAGCAGCGCACGTTTGTCCTGTCGGTGTTCCGCGATCGCCTCGTCGGACCACCCGGCGGCGGTGAGTTCGGCATCGATCGCGGTGGTGGTGGTGGTGTGCACCCGTGACACGGCGTAGCCAGCGATGACGATGAGCAGTCCGCCCCCCCCGAGCAGGGTCCAGCGTAGGGCGATGGTCCACGTGCGCTTGCGGTCCGCGATCTTTTGCTTTTCTCGCTCGCGGGTCGAGATGGCCAGCGGCGGTCCGTACAGCTCGATGGGCAGCGTGCCAATCAGCCAGCGTCGAGCCGAGTCGAGCTCTCGTTCGGTCGTCAGCGCGGCGACGCCATCTAGCCACTTGCGTTCATGCTCGGGATCGAAGTGCTTGTCGACGCGGGGCACCTCGAGTCGGGCCCGTTGGCGGGCCACCAGCGCGGCGATGCCCTGGTCGCGGTCGTCTGGGGCGAGCAGCTGGATCCGGGCCAACGCTGAGGACTCCCCGGGCGCGTTGGTGTAGGGGTAGGCTTCGAGCTGGACCACGCCCGGTTCAGCGTCCGCGGGTGCGCGATACGACCAAGTGGTTTCCCGCACGCCAACGGGACCGGGGGCCACACTATCGGTCCACGTGCCATCGGGTGCGTGCACGTCGATGTGCACCCGTCGGCCTCGGCGCAGGCTTTGTGTGGTGACGGAAACCGTCTCGCCGGGGCGCGCGGCGACACGGTCGACGATGAGGTGGACCCCGCCTGCGTACGAGACCAGACGAAATCGACGCGACCATCGCGGCGGCGCCTGATCTGAGGCGGGGGCGGGCGTCGTCTTCGGACGAGCGGCGGAGGTGGGGTCGGGTCGAGTCGGTGAGGCCGTATCCTTGGGTTTTGTCGGCTCGTTTGCTTCGCTCGGCGGCTCGACGGCGACATCGAATCGCACCACCTCCGAGGCGAGGAGACCCGAAAAGTGTGCGAGTCCGAGCGCGTCGGTCGAGCCGTTGAACACGATCGGGGGTTGCCGCTCATCCCCGACCCGGCCGGCAAACTCGCCCGAAACGAGGCCCACGCGGACCTCGGTCGGCACCGGGCTGCCGTCAGCCCGGGTCACGCGCACCAGGAACGTGTTGTCGAACGCCGACAGCATCCGGCCGGCTGGGACGAGATCGATGTGCCACGGCGATGCTTGTGGGTCGGTGTCATCGGCCCACTGCAGCGTCGTCGAGGCCAAGGTGTTGCGTGCCGTGGCCGCGGGTCGCTCGTCGCGAACGTCGATGGGGATGCGCTCGACCACGGGCTCTCGGGCGACCTCATCGAACTCGAGTTCGAGCGTGATGCGTGGCGGCAGCTGTTGCGGGGTGTGGAAGCGTCCCTGAAACACCCCGTTACCAGGCACGAGATCAAGCTGCGTCAACGGGGAGCGCGCCCCCGACGGATCGAGCCAGGCGAGTCGCGCCTGGGCTTCTTCGATGGACCGTTGTTGTGGGTCGAGCAGCTGCGCGCGCACGGCGAGTTGCTCTCCGGGCCGCCAGGTTTGTTGAACCTGGAGCACCACTGAGCGCTGCAGGTGCATCTGCGTCACCCAGAGGCTGAGCGTGATGACCACGCCCAATCCCGTCGGTCCGCCGATGATGAGCAGGCGAAAAAGCCAGCGTTCGCGGGAAGAAGTCGGGCCCATCGCCTCGGGAGTATCTTGTGCCACTCGCCGGTAGCGACACTTCTCGTGAGGGAACGTTCCCTAGCGCAGGCTCCGCGACGTTCGCGACAACACGGTTCAGTCCCACGGATTCGATTGCTCGCGCCGCAAGACGACGCTAAAGCTCGCTACAATGCGTTTTCCGATGGTCTGCGGGGGATCTGGCCCGCGCCGGTGCGGTTGCGCGGCGAATCCGGCCTCGAACGCGCGCTTGGGCGTGCTCGGGGGACTGGCGTTGGCTTGTTTCAGCGTGTCACCACGGACCGCCGCGGCGAGCGGGCCGCCGAGCGCGGGGCCGACTCCGCCACCGCAGGCGTTTGTCGCGTTGGACGGCTTCGGCTCGGTCCTCAGTGAAGCGGCCGATCGCAGCAACCTGAGTTTGGCTTACGGCTTCGCCGTCGAAGGCGGGGCCCGATGGTCTCGTTTTGGCCTGTTCGGACGGCTGGAGCAAGACATCTGGGTAGCCAGCGAGTTCGAGTCCCGCGTGCTGTACGGGGCGACGAACTTGGCCGTTGGAGCCGAGTTTCGCTACTTCAACGGGCGGGCGCGCACGAGCTTGGCGTTGGGTCCGTCGATCCTCGTCAGCGACACGTTGCTCGACGAAGCCGGCGAAGTCGGATTCTACTGCATGCTGCGACCGGTCGGGTTGCGTTGGCCTCTTGGTGAAACGTTCACCCTCGCGTTCGACCCGCTGTACCCGACCATCGTGGCGCCCGTCCTTTCCCGCATTCCACTGGTGCGGGTCGAGTACCGCACCGGTCTCGGGTTGGAGGCCGAGTTTTGAGGTTCCCGGGCTGGGCTCGAACCGCGGTGGTGCTGGCCGCCACGAGCGTCGCGTCGTCCTCGACGAGCGCATGGGCGTACTACGTCGGCACCGGTGTCACGCCTGACTGCCACGAGCGATTGACCATTGATGCGCTACTGGAGGTTGTCGACGAGATCGAGCCCGGCTTGATCGTCATGGCTTCGAGCGAGTTGTCGCAAAACCTCACTCGCTATGTCGCGACGCGCTACGGACTCGAGCACCTCGAAGAGCGCCACCAGCAGTTGGCGATGGTCTTGTTCGTCGGCGTGCGTGATCTGGACACGGGCGGGGGAGCTGCGCTCAACGTGGTCAATCTTCGCCACGAACACGGCGGGCGTCACCAGCAACACGCGCATTGCACCAGGAACGAGGACGACGACTACGCCGCAGGAGACGCGGTGGCGGTCGCGGGTTGCCGGGACGGGATCGTCAAGAACGCGAACCGCAGTTGGCGGGCTTCGCTTCGCCCCGCCCCAGACCAGATCATCGACGTGCCGTTTGTGCTCGATTTCTACGGCGGCGTCGACCTGCCGGTGTGGGCCCCCGGCTTTCTGCTCGGGCGGGCTCTGCACGGGCTCCAGGACAGCTTTTCGCACACGCTGCGCACGCGGGACTACCGACGGATCACGCACGTGATGAACTACACCGATGCGATCGGTCCGGTGGAAGACTACGACGAGGCGCGCGATGGGCTCCGCCATTCCGTGGCGATGGATGCCTGCTCCGACGACAACGCCGAGATCGTCAGGGCAACCCGGCAGGCGACCGTGGAGATGATCCGCGCCGTCGCCAGCGAGTGGACGACGGCTACGCAGGGGGCCGCGTTGACGGTCGTCGACCGCTGGATCCAGTACGAGCCCGGCTGCGAGTATCCCGACTACTGCGATTCTCCTTGGCTCGACTACGCTCAAAGCGACGAGAGTTACCCGTTTACCGGGTGCTCGACGGCGTCGGACGCCACGCCGGACGGCGGCGGGCTCGGGCTGGTGATCCTCGTTGGGCTCGGCCTGGGCCGTCGGCGGGGCCGCAGACCGAGCGCGACCGAGTAGCAGCGGGCCGAGGTCGACGGAGCAACGAGCCGCACCGTCCGCGCTCTCGTGTGGCCGCCGACCGGCAAGCTAGAACCGCACCGCGAAGCTCAGGTGGCCGCTGTGGCGGGTTCTGAAGACCCCGAGCGCCACCGGGCGCCCGCGAAAGGCCCGATAGTCGCGGTTGATCCGCAGGGCCTGCCGCAGCAGCAGCCCGCTGGCTACCAGGAGTGGAACCGACAGTCCGAAGTTGAGTCCCGCAGAGATGCGCTTGAGCGAAGGAGGATCGAGTTCGCAATCATCGAACCCCGCGCCCGACTCGGCGCAGTAGGTCGCGAGTTGCCGCGCGGTCACGAGCTCTCTTGCGCCGAACGAGATCAGCAACGCTCCGGTGGCGGCGGTGAGTCCTGACAACGCGAACTCGATCTCGCCGCGGTTCGTACCTCCTGAGGAGCGGGTCCCCAGTGGCGGCGGCGGGGCGGCGCGCCGACGGAGCCGGTCGGCGGTCGATCGCTTTGGTCGCGCTCGAGCGGTGGCCGCCGTCCCGGTCGCCTCGACCGACCGCTGAAGACGCAACCGGGGTCGTTCCTTGAGCAGAGGGTACGTGGCCACGTTCCCGCGAGGCGTCGACGCGGCGGAGGATCGACACGGCACCACCAGCATCGCCGCGGCGAGAGCGAGCGCACAACCGTGGTCACGGCCCATGGCGCGAGTCTAGCAGACGGCCTCGGGAGTCGCGTGCAACTCATTCGGGGGTGGACCGGACGTGGGGCGGGCGATTCCCATCGCCCGATTCGTGACCCCGGGCCGCTTTGAACGGATGGCGGGTGGGGTTCGGATCGTCGCCGTGACCCCGGACCGTCAGCGCTCGGCGCTACTCCACCTCATCACACTCGCACTCGATTCCCTCGAGCACGGCCTCAACCAAGTTGTCGCTGTCGGAGCTCAGCTCGACCACTCGTCCGGTCACGCCCATTTCCGCGACCAAATCGGTGTAGTCATCCACGACGGACGCTGTCACCGCGAACACGATCTCGGCCTCGAGGGCGGAGAGCGCCGCCGCGACTTGAGCCGCCGACGGATAGTCTTCGCGTTCGTCCAACACGGCGTCCCCGTCGTTGGCGCCACTGGAACAGCGGGCGGGGTCGTCGTCGCAGTCGCCGGCGCGGTGCGGTGGTGCATCGGTAAACATCACAAACACCTTGCGGGTGTCGTCGTCCCAGCCGTACGACGCCGTATCCCACGCGCCGTGCATGAGCGCGGAGAGTTGAGACTCGCGAAGGTCGGAGCCGTTGCCCAACGACAAGCTGTTGACCGCCGCTTGCAGTGGGTCGAGTTCCGCCGTGAGGGCGAGTTCGTGGCGGTACGAGTACTCGTCGCTACGTCCGTAGGGCGAAAAGGGTTTGTCGATGAAGCTGGCGAAGCCGAACCGCGCCGAGTCGACGCAGGCGTTAACGAGGGTGTGCAGGGGCTCGACGAGTCCACGGAACGTGGCGATGTCGTCACCGAACGAGCCGGAGAGGTCCTGGAGCAACACCAGCTCGAGTTCTGACTCTGGACTGGTGCAGGACAGCTCGCAGCTGTTTGAGCAGCCGTCGACGTTGTCCGAGTCGCCGTCGTCGCACTCTTCACCGGCTTGCCGATAGCCGTCGCCGCAGGTCGCAACCCGGCATTCGTTGGTGCACGCGTCGGTGTTGCTGTCGTTCCCATCGTCACACAACTCGTCGTTGAGCAGTTGGTAGTGACCGTCGCCGCAGCGCGCTTCCTCGCACACGTTGGTGCACAGGTCCATGTTGTTCGAATTGCCATCGTCGCAAGCTTCCCCGGGATCGAGGATGCCGTTGCCGCACTCCGGGTTGGGTTCATCATCGTCGCCGGGAGGGGGGTCGTCGTCACCCGGCGTGTCGTCGTCGTCGTCCGGTAGCGGGTTCTCGTCGTCGTCGTCGCCTGGCGAGTTGTCGTCGTCGTCATCGCCGGGTGTGGTGTCATCGTCGTCGCCCGGAGGCTCCTCGTTCGAACTGTCGTCGTCGTCATCGTCGGGCGCGTCGTCGTCGTCGTCGGGCGCGTCGTCGTCGTCATCGTCGGGCGAGTCGTCGTCATCGTCGGGCGAGTCGTCGTTGTCGTCGTTGTCATCGTCGTCATCGTCGGGCGAGTCATCGTCGTCATCGTCGTCATCATCGTCATCATCGTCATCATCGTCATCATCGTCATCGTCATCGTTGTCGTCGTCGTCGTCGTCGTCGTCATCATCGTCGTTGTCAGGCAGATCACCTCCGGTTTGGTCGTCGTCCCCTTTGTCGTCGCCGGTATCGTCGGCATCATCAGGGTCGTCGCTGGGATCCTCCGACGTGTCGTCGGGCGGCGTCGAGTCCGACGTGCTCGTGTCGTCGTCGTCGTCATCATCGTCGTCGACATCATCATCGTGGTCGTCGGGCTCAGCGCCGGTGCTGGAACCGGTGAGCTCATGAGGGCCGTCGCTCGTAGACGGAGCGTCGCCGGTGAGCTCCTCTTCGGCCGGGCTCGCGCAGCCGGCTGCGAGCAGGCACATCGGTAGAACGACGGAAAGACGCGATCCGAAACGGTGGCAGAGCATGAAGTGAAGAAAGCACCAGAACGCACGCTGGCAACTTACATTAGAGATGTTTATGAAACTTGAGAATATAAAATGACATCAGTCAAATGCCTCAATGGTCGGCGATAAGCCACTATTGCTAGCTCTCGGGAGAGCTTTGCTAGCTTTCTCAACCACGTTGGGACCCGCCGCGGAGCCATGGTCCCGGCTGGTGGCAGCCCACGATGGGCCGCCGCGACTCAACCGAGCGCGCGACGGACAAATCGGCCCAAACCGTCTCCGTCGACCAACGTTCGGTCTTTTGGCGTCCCGATCCGTAAGCTGCCCGATGGACCCGCGACCCAAGTGCCATCCGTCGATCACCGGCATCGTGCGGTCGTCCGACGGCACTCGATGGCGGGACCGATCCTCGGCGTCGTGACGACGGTTCGACGCGCTTCGCGTCGTGGTGTCGTCGAACCATGTAGCGGGCGAGGCCGGGCTATGGCTCAGTTCGGACGGAGCGCCCCACGACCGCGCGGCGATGGTCGACATGCCCGGCCATCAGCGCGCGGTACAGCAGGTTGCCCAGAACTCGCGCTTAGGAAGCATGAAACGACAAAGAGCGAGGGCGTGGAATCCGCGACAGCTCGAATGTGCTCGCGTCCGACGTTCCTTCGCGCTCG
>QKPP01000088.1 GCA_006508105.1 Myxococcales bacterium FL481
CGATGGATCATTGCCTGAACTTTCCGCGTAGCTGGAGCGTGCCCCATGTACATGGGGGCCGCGGTTTTGAGTCGCGCTTCCGCGATCGACTCGGGAAACGATTGCATGAGATCGGCGACCTGCATTGAGTTGTCCTTCATTGGATGTTCCCCTAAGGCGCGAGAGCCTCGTTTCCGGTGCATTCACTCCGTAAAACGATCGAAAATGGGGGCCTGCGTTCGGTAGCGCGCAGGTAGTGCAAATCCACGCGATCTGCACAGGGGTGCGCGGGTGGACACCGGCCTATAGTGCAAGGAGCCCGTTGTGGGCGGCCTTGGTCGGTACGGGATTCAATTCGATGCTGTGCATCGTCAGCGGCCACTCGAACTTGAGACGCGGCGGGGGCGAAGAAGCGGCGTGAGGAGCCGAGATCGGGATCTAGTGCCGGGCTCGGCGACGTATCTTTCTTTTATTCTAGGATCGCCGGGCGCTGCGTTCGTCGCTTCGTGGTCGCTTGTGCCCGACAAGCCCTGCGTTCGCGCCTCGCCCCGGGTTGGCGGTGACGTGCCGGCACCCGGGGCGGTCGAGGTCGCGGGCGCCGAAACCGGCGCCGCCACTCGCTCTCGCTGTCGAGAAAAACGACGTTGTGGGCGCCGTTCGCCGGGATTCACACCCAGTGCGCTGTTCTCCCGCCTCGGGTTGCATGGGCACTGTCGCCCGTGAAACGTTGCGGCGCGTGAGTGCTCCAGACCATGTCGAGATCCAACAACTTGTGACCGCAGCCTACGAGGATCGCTCGAGGCTCGAGCAGGACCAGTACGCCGACGCGGTGCGGACGACTCTAGCGTTACTAGACAGCGGCCGCGTACGGGTGGCCGAGCCCCGCCGCGGTGAAGACTCCGATGGCCGGGTTTGGACCGTGCACGCCTGGGTCAAGCAGGCAATTTTGCTCTACTTCGGCCTGTGCAAACTCGAGACACATGTCGTCGGCCCGTTCGAGTACCTCGACAAGATCCCGCTCAAGCGCGACTGGGCCGAGGCGGGGGTGCGGGTCGTGCCCCCTGCCACCGCGCGGTTCGGCGCCCACATTGAGGCGGGAGCGGTGTTGATGCCCAGCTACGTCAACATCGGCGCTCGGGTGGGTGCGGGGACCATGGTCGACACCTGGGCCACGGTTGGAAGTTGCGCCCAGGTGGGCCGTGATGTGCATCTCTCCGGAGGCGTTGGGATCGGCGGCGTGCTCGAACCCCCCAACGCGAGTCCAGTGATCATCGAAGATGGGTGCTTTTTGGGCTCGCGGGCGATCGTCGTGGAGGGGGTCCACCTCGAGTCGGAGGTTGTGCTCGGCGCGAACGTGGTCATCACCGCCTCCACGCCGATTATCGATGTCACCGGGACCGAGCCCGTCGAGCGTAGGGGTCGGGTACCGGCGCGTTCAGTCGTCATCCCCGGAACCCGCACGAAGCGCTTTCCCGCCGGAGAGTTTGCGGTGCCGTGCGCGCTCATCATCGGGCAGCGCAAGGCCAGCACGGACCGACGGACCTCCCTCAACTCCGCGCTGCGGGACTTCAGCGTCGCGGTGTAGCCGCGGAGCCGGCCAGGCCGGCGGTCTCGCGTTCCTCAAGACCGGCGCATTGGGCGCCCGGCAATCGCGCGGTGTCGTGATGGCAACGCTGTCGTGATTCGCGCTGGTTCGTCTGCTACGCTAATCATGGGTGTTCGACGGCCTCAAGGCGTTCCACGCCGAGCTCGACCCACGTGGTTTTGTGTCGCCGAGCTGCCCGCAGGAGTTTTCGTTCAACTTAGGGCTGCTCTTTGCATTCGCTTTCGCGGGGTACGTCGTGTACCGCGTGATCAGCAGCCGGTTTTGAGCGGCATTTTTATCGTGGCCGACTCTCGAAAAATACTCGCGCGCGAGCGCAAGCATCGCATGTACCGGGCTCGGGCCGAGCGGGGACTGGGGAAGTCCAAGTCCCTGTCGTCGCGGTCGCACGCGCTGCGAGACGGACCTAAGCCTCTCCCGCCGGCACCGGTCGCTCGTCGGACGAACCCAATCGCGGGGGGCGTGACCTCCGGCGGGGTCGGCTGGAATCACGATGCGCCCACCGGAGAATCCGCCGCACCGAACCGCACGGACGGTGTCTCGGTGAGCGCGCGAGTGTTGGCCCTGCTGGCGGAGCCGCATGTGGATGTGATCACCGTGAGCTCCGCGGTGGCGGCGCTGGGGGTGCCGCGCCCGGATGTGATGATCGCGATCGCGACGTTGGTGCAATCTGGTGTGTTGGTGGAGCGAGGCGAAGGAACGGAGCGCCGTTACGCCTTGCCACCGGATCGCAAGCGGCAACTCGAAACGCTCTACGCTGATACCGCGGAAGAGCTCGGCGAAGCCACGTTGGCGCTCATGCCGGCCCCGGTCGACACCCAGCTGTTGGCGCTGCAAGATGATGTCCCGCGGCTACCGGTGACGGCAGGATTGCTGAGTCTGTTTTTGCCGGGCACCGGCCAGTTGCTCAATGGGGACATCGCTCGCGCGTCGTTGCTGTTCGCGGTGTGGAGCTTGGCGTTCCTGATGCAGTTTCTGCCGATCTGGTTTTTTGTCTCGCTGTACGCCGGGGCCGAAGCGTTCTTCACCGCGAAGCTTCGTGGGATGGAGCGCGAGCTGGCGAACGATACCGACGGGCATCCCACAAGCCCCAGCCCGGGCTAAGCATCGTCGGCCGGGACTGCCTTCGCCGCCCGGCGGAGTCCGACGAGCCGTCGCCGGGGGCGAGCGCCGCCGTGGCCCTACCCGTTTTGTCGGGTCAATGGCAGGTAGGGCACACGATCGGCGACGGCCAAGTCGGTGGCGTACAGCCAGCGGTAGACAAACCAACGACCAAGCACGGACTGGACGTACTTGCGCGTCTCGTCGTAGGGAATCGCTTCGACCCACAGGTCCAAGTCCCAGTCGGGACGTTCGCGGATCCAGCGTGCGACCGATCCAGCGCCGGCGTTGTAGCTGGGCACGGCGAGCACGGGGGCCGCGGCGGGGTCGCCAGTCCGCTCGATCAACCGAGCGAGGTAGCGCATGCCGAGGTCGAGGTTTGTCGCGGGATCGTACAGCTGGCGGCGGCGCAGCTTGATCCCCGCCTTGCTGGCAACGGACTTCGCGGTGGCGGGCATCAGCTGTACGAGTCCCTTGGCGCCGGCTGGGGAGGTCACCCCGGGATCGAAACGGCTTTCGGTCTGCATGACCGCGAACGTGAGATACCGCGGCACGCCGTGACGCGGCTCGCCGGCGGTGACGATGTCTTCGAATGCCAGAGGATGGGCGAGCTGCCACAGCTCTCGGTTCGGCCCGGTGGGCGGTGTGGTGCGCCAGCTTGATTCGAGGCTGGCTACCATTCGCTGCGCTTGAGGATACAAACCAGCGCGGGCCATCACGGCAATCGCCGGCCAGCCACCGATCCCCGTATCGTCGAGCTCGTCTCGAACCGCGCGCTCTAGGCCGAGCTGGGCGAGCAACTGGGCTCGCTGTGCGGCGGGCGTGAGCGGCAGCTTCAGGCCGACGGGGGCGGGCTTCGCCGGTCGCTCGAGGATCTCCACCGCTGCAGCCCAGGCGGCCTCTCCCGCTTCACGGAGACGAGAGGCGGCCAACAGGGCGGGATAGGAGAGCGGATAGGTCTCCATCGTCGCCAGGAACGCGCGGGTTCCCTCGTCGTCCCGGCCGAGCTCTTGCAGCGCGCGGCCGCGGAGGTACTGCAGCTTGGCCCGTTCGCGGGCGGGTAGCCGCTGGTCGACCAGTGCGCCGTCGACCAGGCGAATCACGTCATCGGGTCGACGGTCGCGAAACGCCAGCAACACCAGTCGCCGACGGGCCTCGCCGGCCATGTCTCCGCGTGGATGCTGACTGACCGAGCGCTCGTAGGCTGCTTTGGCGGCGCCCGGTTTGCCGGCGTCTTGCCACGACTCTCCGGCCAAGATCAGCGCATCGTCGGCGTAGGTGTGATCGGCGAACTGGGCCGCGAGCTGCTCGAATTCCTCGGCCGCGCGCGAGTACTGTCCCGCGGCGTAGGCTCCCCGCGCGGCTTGGTAGCGGGCTTTGACCTCCAAGTCGGCCCACTTCGCCTGGCGGCAGCTCGCCGCCGCCCGCAACAGCTGCGGTCGGGCTTCGGCTCGCTGGCGCTGGTGGAAAACTGCGTTGCCTTGCAGGTAGAGCGCCTCGCAACGCGTCCGCTCGTCAAGTCGGCGGTTGGTCTTGAGAAACGTCTTGCTCTCGCGCTCGAGCTGGCTGTAGCGGCGGCGCTGCGCGAGCGCACGCAACGTCGAGCGCTGGTGTTCGCGGCGAAGCTCCGCGGCCCGTTTGCGATCGGTCTTCTTCGCGTCTTTGAGCAGCGTGGCGTAGGCGGTGTCCGCGTAGTTGCTCAGGGGCACGTCGGCGAGCAGCTGCTCGAGGAGGCGATGCGCTTGGTCGACGCTCGCACGATTGTTGCGCTCGAGCAGTAGCGTGGCGAGTTTGGCTCGCACTTCGTGGCGACGCGACGCCTTGGGATACTTGTCGAGAAAATGCTGGTAGGTGCGAATGGCCTCGTCGGATCGATCGGTTCGCCGAGCTGCGTCCGCGTGGACGACGAGCCACGCCGCAGCCAGCGAGCCTTGCGGAGAGCCTTGTTGCGCGACCAGGGCGTACGCACGATCGGGTTGGCTGGCGTCCAGATGGGCCTGGGCCTCGAGCAGCGTCACGCGGCTTTCGATCGGAGCCAGCCCGGGGGTTCCCCGAGCGGCGGCGAACTGGTCGGCGGCGGCGGCGAACTCGTCTCGTTTGATGTGCACCGTGCCGCGCAGCAAGTGGGCGGCACCGCGATCGTCACGGGACAAGTCGGGGCGAGCCAATAGCTCGTCCAACCGCTCGGCAGCCGCGGCCCAGTCGCGTCGCTGACGGGCCCGCATCGCCTCGTGGCCCGGACCTTCGGAGAACCACCACCCGGGCCGCGGCCGGTCGGGCGGGCGTTGGCTCGGCGAGTCGGGCGGGGCCGTTGGCTCGACGACTGCGGCCATGGGGGCCGGTTGCGGTGCCTGAGCCCGGGTCGCGGTGCTCGGAGGCTTGCGTTCGTTCCCACACACGCACGCCGAGGCCACCAGTCCGATGCAGACCCAGGTCGAGGGTCGACGCGACGACGCGTTCGGTTCAGTGCGCGAGCGGCTTCGCAGCACGGGACCTACTCCGCGGCGTTGTCCGCTTGCGGGTCGAAGATCTCGATACGATCGCGCCCGTTGCGTTTGGCGGCGTACAGCGCCGTGTCGGCCGCGGTGACAAGGGCTTTGGCCGTGGGTTCTTCGAGCATGGCGATGTCGGCGAGACCCATCGAGATGGTCACGTCGAGTCGGTGCTCATCGACTTCGAACGCCGTGGCCCGGACCAGCTCCATGATGCGATGGCCCGCTCGCGCGGCCCGAATCGCGTCGACATCGCGACAGATAAGCACGAACTCTTCGCCGCCATAGCGGGCAAAGATGTCTTCCGATCGGGTTGTCCCCAGTACGCGCTGGGCCATTTCTCGCAGGACCGCGTCACCGACGGGGTGCCCGTAGGTATCGTTGATCTGCTTGAAGTGATCGATATCGAAGATCAGCAGGGCCAGGGGCTTGCCGTGGCGCAGCGCGAACGCGAGGTCGCTTTCTAGCCGGTTGTTGAAGTAGCCGCGATTGAAGACCCCCGTCAGGCGGTCTCGAAGGGCGGATTCGTACAGGCTACGCTGGAAGTCCTCGTCGAGATCGTCGTGGTACGTGAACTTGAGCACGCTTGTCGCGCCGATTTGGATCTTGTCGCCCTCTTGCAGCTCAGAACGGTCGACGCGCGAGCCGTTGGCGTAGGTTCCGTTGGTCGAGCCAGCATCGGATAGGTAGTATTTTCCCTCGACATGTTCGATCAACGCGTGGGTGCGAGAGATACCTTCGTCGTTGATGCGCACGTCGGTCTGGAGACCGCGCCCGATCGTGGTGCGTCCGTCGTTGAGCGGAAACATCTCACCCATGCGATCACCTGCGAGCACGACCACGAAAGCGCGCTTGGCAGATTCACCTGGCGGTTTTTTGAGGTGTGCCAGGTCCTCAGACTGCAGGACGACGGTGTTGTTCGACATGGAACGCGGTACCTATCGTAGGAGGTTCGCACGCGATCTGGCAACCGCGGCCGCGGCTTCGAACTGGGCTTGCGGCCCGGTTAGCGCAAACCGTAGCGCCGCTGCATGCTGGATCACCCGTTGCCCGCCCGATGCTATGCCACACTGCGGCAACGAGGTCCGATGTGGGGAGATCCACCGTCAACGAGGCTGTCAAAGCGCACACTGAACGCGCTGGGCGTGTCGCGCGCTGTGTCCTTGTCGGGCGCTACCGGGGACGGAGGCGTCGGCACCCGTTACCAACGGGCCGGTCTGCCCGCGAACGAGGCCGCGTGCGTCCCCGGTTGAACCCGGGGCGCCGAGACGACTAATCGTCGATGGCGTTGTGGGCCCGCGTTTGAACCCACTTCGCGATGGCAACGAGAGGCTCACCGCCCGCCAACGAGCCCGCGATCGTCATGCACTCGTCGACGAGCTGATCGACGCGAACCAACGCTTGCTCGCGCAACGCTATCTGATCGCCGTCGAGCACGTCGTCGGCGTGTTGGAACGCGATGCCGAACGCCAGCCCGTAGCGCTCGAGCTGGTTGACGACCGCCGTCGAGGCGCCGCTGCATAGTGCTCCCATGGCGCCGGCGGCGGCATAGAGCCCCCCGGTCTTGAGCGCGTGGACTCGCTCGAGCCGCTCCAGCTGATCGATGCCTTGGCCCCAAGCGAGGTCCAGACCCTGGCCGCCGACCATGCCGTCGGTCCCCGCGTGGTGGGCCAGGCGACGTACACAGCCGACCAGCGCATCCGCAGTGACGTCGCGTGGGGCGGTCAGCACCTCGAACGCCTGGGTGAGGAGCGCATCTCCAACGAGCACGGCCGTCGCCTCCCCGAACGCCACGTGGACGGTGGGGCGACCCCGTCGTTCGGCGTCGTCGTCCATGGCCGGCAGATCGTCGTGGACCAATGAGTAGGCGTGGACCAGTTCCAGCGCACAGGCGGCGGGCATGGCCTGCTCCGTCCGTCCACCCGCAGCTTCGCACGCAGCCAACGTGATGATCGGTCGCATTCGCTTGCCCCCGAGCAACACCGCGTAGCGCATCGCTTCGTGGATCGCCGCGAGGCCGGTAGGGGAAGTGGTGGCCGTCGGTGCGGCTGGAGGCAGAAACGCTTCGAGGGCCGCGTCGACGGCTTGCCGGCGTTGGTGAAGGTAGGTGGTCAGGTCTGGGGACAACCCAGTGGTTTCGCGTGAAGACATGATGGTGCAATCCGAGCGATGGAGATCGGTTCGACGCTAGGGCTCGTCGGGGTCGAATGCGCCATCTTCTTCGGTGGCAAACGGCTCCGTTTGCTGGCCGTCGGCCAAGAGCATCTCCACGCGTTGTTCCAGCGCGTCCAACATGCCGGTGCCCTGCCGGGCCAGACGCACGCCCGCCTCAAAACGGGCCAGTGCCTCTTCGAGGGGGAGTTCCCCGGACTCGAGGGCGTCGACGTGTCGTTCGAGTTCAGCGATGATCGAGTCCACGCCGGGCGAGGGATCATCAGGGGGCGATTTGGGGACGTCGTGCTCAGCGTGAGGCTCGACCATGACGGCGAGTATACGGGCGCATCGCGGGGTCCGACGGCGGGCGACAGGTGCATCGCGCAGTGCGCCGACTCGCGTGGTCCGAGGACCGCTTGCTGCACGGTGCCGTCGCGGGTAGTGTGCCCACGAATGCGCGACGCGCCCACGGATGACGAGCCCGAGGTCGACGGGCTGATGGAGCAGTTTGCCGCGTATCTGCAGAAGAAACGCCTCAAGTCGACGCGGCAGCGGGACACCATCGCGCGGGTGTTCTTTCGCACGAAAGGCCACGTGGGGATCGAGGAGCTACTCGCCACATGCCGCGAGGAGAACGCCAAAATCGGATACGCCACGGTCTACCGGACACTGAAGTTGCTGACCGAATGCGGCTTGGCCGCGGTGCGCCGTTTCGGCACCGATCAGACCTTGTACGAGATCGCGGGCGACACCGCTCACCACGACCATTTGATCTGCGTGGAGTGCCAGCACGTGCTCGAGTTCGAAAACGACGAGATCGAGCGACTGCAGGAGAAGGTGGCACGTAGCTTCGGGTTTTCGCTGCTGCGGCACCGGCTCGAGCTGTACGGATTGTGTCCCAAGGCCCGGGGCATTCGTGGCGGCTCGTGTCCGCGCGAGGACGCCGAGCGAGAAACGGGCGGCGCCTAGCCCCTTCGACTAGGCTTGGGGGTGATGCAGGCCGTAGCGTGTGCGTTGGCCGTGGGTATCGCCGCGGCCTGGCTGGTGCGACGGGTGTTTCGTGCCCCCCAAGCCACCTGTGGCGGTTGTTCTGGCCCCGCGCGCGGTCCGTCGCTCGCGCCGAAGACGGCGGTGCGAAGCTCCCAGTTGCGGGTGCTGGGCTCGCACGGATCCGGCGCCCGAACTCCGGTGCCGTGATCGATGGCGGCCACGTCGGTGCCGTCGCGGAGTCTGCGTGTCGAGCTGCTCGCGACGTTGGCCATCGTGTTGATGATGGCGGTGGCGTCGCTGTCGTTCGCCAGCGAGTGGTTGGGGCAGCGCCGACACGAACGACGAGAACTCGGGCGGTTTCAGCTCCACGCACGCAGCGTGGCTGCGGTCGCCGGTGACTTGTTCACTCGACCGGATCGCGTGGACCGGGACCGGTTGCGCGATCTTTTGCTGCCCGTCACCGGGTCGCAGCTGGGCGTGCGGGCGGCCGAGGTGTTCCTGGTCGGTCCCGGGGGGTCACGGCGTCTCGTCGGTTTGGGCAGCGAATTGGACGACCCTCCGACGCTGAGCACGGAGCGGGGGCCATCGTCGGTGCGGCCCGGACCCCACGGCACCTGGATCATCGACGAACCGATCGCCGTGTTCGCCCGGCAACCCACGAGCGAGGCGCCGGTGTTGCGGCTTGTGGTCGAGCCGTTGCCGTACAGCGACGGGCCCTTCCCGTGGCACGAAACACTGATCGTGGCCTCAGGGGTGGGGGCGATCCTGCTGGTTCTCGGTGGCTTCTTGCTCGAGTCGAAAGTGTTGCGTCCGTTGCGGACCATCGAGCGGGCCACGGCCAAGGTGCGAGCGGGCGATCGTGAGGTCCGGGTTCCCGCGAGCGGGCCGACGGAGTTCGCCACCCTGGCGACCTCCTTCAACGCCATGACCGCGGCCTTGCGCGACCAGGCCGACCGACTCGAGCATCAGCACCAAGCACTCCAGCGGGCCGAGAAAATGGCCACAGTCGGGCGACTGGCCGCCGGTGTCGCCCACGAGTTCGGCAACCCGCTCGCGGCGGTGTCGGGCTACCTCGACATCGTGTTGGATCCGCGGGCCGACGAGGCGGTGGGAGAACACACGCGTGAGCTGCTGACCCGGGTGCAAACTCAGTTCGGGCGGATGCAGCGGATCATTCGCCAGTTGCTCGACTACAGCCAGCCGGGAGCCGGTGAGATCGTCGAGGTCGAGGTGGTGCAGTCCGTCCGACAAATCGCGTCCTTGGTGGCGGCCGACCCGCGAGCGAAGGGAGTGGCGATCGACGTGGTCGGGGAGGGACCTTTGCTCGCTCGGGCTGACCCGGGCTTTCTCCAGCAAGTTTTGCTCAATCTTGTTGTCAATGGCTGCCTCGCCGCGCGTGACGGAGGGGAATCGACTCCCCGAGTGCAAATTCGTGCGGGCGGGGATCCGGCGAGAGTCTGGATCGAGGTCCAAGACAATGGCCCGGGCGTGCTCGGTTCGCTGCGCGACGAACTCTTCGAACCGTTCGTCTCGACGCGCTTGGCCGGCGAAGGGACCGGATTGGGATTGGCGAACAGTTTGGAACTGGCGACGCGCATGCACGGTAAGCTCAGTTGTCTTGCTGACAGCCAGTACCAACCCCTCGTCGCGGCACGACGGCCGGGCGCCGTTTTTCGTCTCGAACTGCCCGCAAATTCCGCGATGCAGCCGCCTTCGGGCTGACCTGCGGCACAACGAACGGTGCTCGGCTGGGGCAAAACCTGTGGAGCGAATCACACGCCGGGCCTAGTGGGCCAGCGCACGCCCGGCTGAAGTGCCGTTGACGGCAGATCTTCGGGGGGGCGTGGGGGATCCGCTAGAGCACGCCCGCGAGGTACTGCT
Organism: Myxococcales bacterium FL481; assembly: GCA_006508105.1. Classification (GTDB taxonomy): domain Bacteria; phylum Myxococcota_A; class Polyangia; order Nannocystales; family Nannocystaceae; genus FL481. The sequence continues at coordinate 10,201 of QKPP01000088.1, forward strand.
AGTATGGCTGCGTGACTGCACGCTCGCGGCGCGTCGATGGCGGGTCCTCAGCTCCCGAGGTTCGGGCCACTTTGGCCTCAGTCGCCGCGGCACTGGGGTGGGTGTTGCTCAGCTCGGCCTCGTTGCTCGTCGGCGCTGTCGCGCTGCTCACGACGCTCGCGCTGGCGCGAAACGCCGACCACGAGGCAAGTGCCGGTGTCTTGTGGCTCGTGGCGCTCACGATCACGTTGGGGGTGCCCTGCGCACTCGCGGTTTGGAAACACCACCGCGACGCCCGACGCATTCGAGCCACGATGGTGTGGCTCCCGGCGGCATGGAACTTCACCGGGCTCGTGCTGGCCACGCAGCTCATTCCCGACGTGACTGGCACGGCGTTGCGCAGTGTCGAGTGGGTGGTGCAAGGCGAGCTGGGGCACACCCACTGGAGTACCCGAGTCTTGTCGGCGGTCGGTCACGAGGCGGCGGATCGCATCGACCCCCGCGGCACCGTGACGTCCACCTACCCCCCGCCCTCTCTCACGGCGCCGCGAATCGACAACGAGCGAGCGTTCACGGTGCCTCTCAATGACGAGGGCACCGCGATTATGCTGGACAACGTCCAGTTGCACGGGAGCGCCAATTCGCTCCAGGCGAAGTACCTGTTCGACACGGGGGCGTCCTTCACCACCATCACGGGGAGGTTGGCGTCGCAACTCGGTCTGCGCGTGCCAAGCGACGCGCCGGCCGTGAAGTTCAATACCGCCAGCGGCCCGCGGGAAAGCAAGATGGTGTATCTGCCCAAACTGGTCTTGGGCGGCGTCGAGATTCCGGGCCTTCTCGTCTCCGTTTGTGACTCGTGCTCGAACGAGCACACCCAGGGTCTATTGGGGCTCAACGTCATGCGCGAGTTTCTGGTGCAGCTCGACTACATGGGGGGCAACATGGAACTGTTGCCCCGGCATCACGAGGGCCGGCCCGATCGCGCCTATGACATCTTTCCGATTGTCGAGCTCAACGTCGAAGGCGGTCGCGAGATCTGGCTCAATCGGGTGCGCTGGGTCGTGCTCGTGCACAATCGGGGGACCCAGCCGATCGAGAGCATCATCCCGCGGGTCGAGTTCACGGGCGGGGGGCCGATTTTGTTTGGCGAGCCGATCGAGCGCATCGAGCCCGGTGAGGTCGGCCGCTCGCGTGTCGAGGGCAAAGTCGAGGCGGGGCGCGGTCGCAAGGGGCCCACGTATCGCTTGAGTTTGGCCCAGGGGTACTGGGGGCGATAGTGGCGGTCGCACTGACGAGTGTCGCCGCCCGCTCGCTCGCCGCGGGTGACGAGATCGATTGGATGTTCGACGGACCCTGGGGCGCGCTGCTGGTCCTGTTTGCGGCCGCCGTGGCCGTATTGACGGTGAGCCGAAGGATGGCGTCTGGGCGCAAACGTGAAGGGAGCGGGCGCAAGCAGCCGAAGTTCGATCTCGACACGGCGCGCCTCGAGTCGTTGCCCGTCAGCCGGATCGCGGACGCCGAGGCGGGATCGATCCACCTGGAGGGCGTGCTGGAGTCAAGCACGCAGTCGTTCGGGCAGGGGCGGCCCTGTGTGTGGCTCAACCGGGCTGGCCAGTCGAGCGACACCGCCATCGCCGCGGAGCTGGTGATCTTGGCCGACGACACCGGGCAAGTCGGACTGGAGAACCTCGAACGCGCTCGGGTCATCGCGCCACGCGAGCCCGGTACCGCGGGCCACGACTCAGTTGCGTTGTACCTGGGCGACCGGGTGCAGGTGCTCGGCCAGTTTCGCCCCGAACGCTACGACCCGTCGAGCGAGGACGAGCGGCGGGTTTATGGGCTGCTCGGTAGCGACGCGCCCATGCAGATCCGAGTGTTGACGCGCGCCGAAGCGCCGTCACAAACTCCCGGCGACGCCGCGGCGTCAGGAGATGACGACGATCATGACCCTGCGTGAGCAAGTTTGCCTAAGCGTGTTGTTGGCCGCGGCCGGCTGCAAAAAAGATGAAGCGACCGTCGCCCCAGACCCGACCGCCGCCGTCGGTTCGTCAGACGAGGTGGCCGCACCCGCGCCGCCAGTCGAACAAGAACCCGACCCGCCAGAGCTGGCCTCGCTACGCGAGCAGTATCTACGGGGCGAGTACCGCCTGGTCGAACAGCAGGCGGCTCCGCTCGCCCGCGATTGGAACCAGCCGACCCAGGTTCGGGCGTCGTCGCTGGCGGGCTCGTGGCACGCCTTGGCGGCCGTGGAGTCCATGCCCGATGCTGCCAAACCGGCCGTAGATGAGGCGCTACGCAAGGCGACTGAGCTCGGGGATCCGGCCGCCTCGCAGCTGGCGTTGATCGCTCACGGGGTCTATCTGATGCGGATCGGCGAGCCCGCGCAGGCGCAAGCCGACCTCGATCGAGCCGTCGAGCTGGCTGCGCTCGCGCAACATACCGAGCTCGCCAGCTTGTTTCGGGCCGAGTCCATGCTCAACCAGGCCTACGGTCCGGACGAGCGCCTCAACGACCCGAAGCAACTCGCCGCGGCCCGTCAGGCCTACCACGGGATCGTCGGTGGCGCGGGCCAGCCCATGCTCAAGGCGCGCGCGCTCGAGGGGCTCGCGGCCATCTCCAAAGAGCTCGGCGACAAAGCAGAACTGTGCCGCCTGACCCAGGAGGCGTCGGCTGCCTACGAGGCCAACGCTGCTGCCGAGTTCTTGCGGCAAGGGCCGGAGCTGCTGGCGACCGACGCCGGGTGCAATGAAAAGTAGGCCGGACGCGCGCCGCGGCGGCCACGAGACGCGGACGAGCAGGGTGGGCCCCCCCATCCGTCTCGATCTGCCCCGCCCGTGTCGGTTCATAGGGCGGACAGGTGTGAGGCAGTCGATCAGCGGCGTCGGGTGAACGAAACCGTCCGCGATACTGGGTGCGGTGATGGCCCGCGACAGGCGGAGGCGACCCGCTCGCGAGCCACTAGCGAAACTGCTCGTCGCCGTAGAATTCGTCGATGCTCGCTTGATGGCGGGCGATGACCACTTTGCGGCGAACCGAGAGCTTGGGCGTCATGGTTCCGTCTTCGACGCTAAGATCCTTGTCGAGGATCTTGAACTTCTTGATGGTCTCGAAGCTGGCCAGTTGCTGGTTGCCTTGCTCGAAAATCGCGGCCACAGCCTTGTTGATCTCCGGCCGTTGGCTCAGCGTCGCATAGTCGCCTTCGAGCCGAAACCGAGTCGCAAGCTTTTGCAACTCGTCCGCGTCGAGCGTGACCAGTGCCGACAAGAACTTGCGGCGATCGCCGATGACGACCACCTGCGAGATGAGCTTGTAGGTCTTGAAAAGGTTCTCCAGCTTTTGTGGCGCGACATTTTTCCCGCCCGCGGTGACGAGGATGTCTTTTTTGCGGTCGGTGATGCGCAGTGCTCCCGTAGCCGCATCGAGTTCGCCGATGTCGCCGGTATGAAACCAGCCGTCGATGAGGCAGGCGTCGGTGGCCTCTTGATTCTTCCAGTACTCGCGCATCACCCCAGGGCCGCGGACCAACACTTCGCCGTCCTCTGCGATCTTCACCTCGGTCTTCGGCAGGGCCGGGCCGACGGTGCCGATGAGGTTCAGTGAAGGCCGATTCACGCAGGTGCCCGCTGACGTTTCGGTGAGGCCGTAACCCTCGACCAAGGTCAGGCCCGCGTCTCGAAAAAACCACGCGACCTTTTGCGCCAGCGGAGCGCCGCCGGAGAGCATGCGGTCCATCCGACCTCCCAAGATCTCTTGGATCCCGGCACCGACTTTGGTGAAGATAACCCGCTTGAGCACTTCGAACTTGATGGTGTCGACCAAGCCGAGCGATTCGCCGCGCAGCTCGGCTTCGCCGTTGCGTTGCGACATCTCCAGCGCGGCCAGAAACAGCTTCTTCTGCAGCCCCCCGCCGGCGGTGCCCTTGTCGACGACGGCGGAGTAGAACCGTTCGAATACGCGCGGAACGCCCGTCATGAAGGTGGGGCGGACTTCGGCGAGGTTTTGGCGAATAGTCCCCATGCCCTCGGCGAACGCCATGACGTAGCCGACCGAGAACCACGAGACCTCGAGCACTTTGGCGAAGACGTGGGCGAGCGGCAAAAAGAACAGCTGCACGTCGTCGCGGCGCACGATGTCAATCTGGGTAACGGCCTCCCCCTCGTACAACATGTTGCCGTGGGTCAAGACCACGCCTTTGGGCCGACCGGTGGTGCCGGCGGTGTAGATGATGGTCAAGATGGACTCACGCGTCAGCGAAGCGCGGCGCGGCGCGAGCACGGCCTCATCGACTTGCCCGTCGCCGATCAACGTGTCCATGCTGCAGACCCATTCGTCCTCGTCCGGCTGGCCGGTGATCTGCACCACACGCTTGACGCCTTCGAGCTGGGCCTCATGTTCCCGCAGCTTGGCGGTTTGCTCGTCGTCTTCACAAAAGACGAGCACCGATTCGGAGTGCTCGAGTACGTACTGGCAGTCCGTGGCGAGATTGGACGGGTAGATGGGGACCGTGACCCCGCCGGCCGCGAGGATGCCCAAGTCGATCTGCACCCACTCGATGCGCGTGTGGCAGATGACACCCACGCGATCCCCGGGTTCGATGCCCGCCCGCACGAGCGCGGCGGCGATTTTGCCGGCCCGCTTCCATAACTCGCTCCAGGTTACCGGCTGATACTCTCCGTCGACCTTGGTCAGCGCCGCAGTTTCGTCGCGGCGGTTCGTCGCATGGTCGATGACGAAGTCAAGAATGGATTCGTTGGCCATCTTCGCGCCTCAAGACCATGTGTAGCGGACCCTCGCTGGCAATTACAAGCCAGCTCAACGATTCGAAGCGGGTCGGGCTGGTCCACGCAACAACGCCAGCCCGGCGCAGTCGCGTGACTTGCCGGTGTCACGCCGGCCACGCGGGGCCAGTGCTTCTGTCGTCGAGCGGTTGGCCGCGCTGAACGCTCCAGCGGGCGTACGCCTGTGAGTACGATGGAGCCTGACGAAACGGCGCGTGGCCGGGGCGAGGGGAGCCGCGCCCAAGCCTTGGCGCGTAACTGCTCAGCCTCCTGCACGCGGCCGGGAACGCAGCGCCTTCCCGCCCATGAAGGCGTTTCGCTTCCCTCGGTGAGCCCTCCCGTTTTGCGGGTCCGCGGCCGTGGGTTTTTGCACCGGTTGTCGTATCCATCGTTCGCCCATCGCCGGCTATCCGTTGGACGCCAACCTCGTCGAACGTGGCAACGCGGCGCGAGATCACAAGGGATGGCCGCCGGCGTTGGAAGACTGTGTGTCTTGTCAAGAAACGTCTTGAGTCAAGCGAGCAAACCGGCGTTGACGGTTGGCCGTGAGGTCCCGGTCTTGGTGACGGCGCCGGGCCAACGGGGGGGCGTCCTACCGACTGCATCGATGGTGCCAGACCGTCCCTGGCCCACCCACGCGGAGCTGCTACGATGCTCCAGTCGGCGGTGGAATGCAGTGTCGCTGTAGGTCGGTCGGAGACTCCAAGAATCTGCGTGCAAAGCCGAGCGGCGCGGCTGTCATCGTGTTGCCCCAAGCCCTTGTTGGAGTTAGAAATCATGGAATACCGTAGCATCGAGCGCGAAACGGACGGTCTCGGCAACGCGGCGTCGTGGCGAACTGCCAGACTCTCTTACGCCGGCCATTCAGCTCGGCTTCTGCTTCCAGCTGTGAACGAGGCGATCCACGCGGAAGTCCACACCATTCGCGAGGATAGCCGTCGATTTGAGCGCAGGTACCAGCTCAAGCCACTCAACGCCAACGTCGACTACGCCTGGCTTTGTTCCCTCATGCATCCAACGTTGTCCAGAGAGCGGGTGCAGATCGCGTCCGATGTCGTGGCCAACTGGTTTCATCACGACGACCATGTGGACGAGTTCGCGGGCGTAAACGAGCTCATCACGAGACGGTCCGCGGGAGCTTCGCTCTCGCCGACTGAAGGCGCAACGCTGGATGCGCTGGTCGCCTATCTCAATGCGAAAAACGAGAACATGATCCAGCTGTTCGCTGGCAATCGACCGCCCCATCCGCTCGGCAGCGACGCCCTGTTCTATGACTCTTGTGCCGACCTCGCGACGCGGATTCGCCAGCTTGGTCCAACGCTGGCCCAACTCGAGCTTTGGTTGACGACTTTGCGAAACTACTTCGAGTCGGTGGTACGCGCGAAGCAGCATGTCCAGCTCGACGTCCGCTCTTACCTGAAGTTGCGGGAAGACACCGGTGCGGCACCCGCTCTCATTGCGTTGGGTCTGCTGCTCGAGGACGTGCGTGATGGCCTCGAAAACGCGGCCAACCGGAGGGGCATTCAGCTGGCGGGCCTACTCACGAGCTTGCACAACGACTTCTTCAGTCTGAAGGCCGATGTTGCTTCCGCACAACGAGAGAACGTCGTCGTGATCATGGGGGGGTCCGTCGAGCGGGCGCAAGAGCGGACGAACGAGCTGATGCAGGAATACCTGCGCGCGCCCGTCTCGCCGGGGATCCGACATGTGTGTGACGCGATGATCATCGCCAATTTCGTGTGGTGCACGGGCGGTCGGTTGTGTCCCGGTGCGAGCCGATATCAATGAGCAGACGGCGGCGACGTAAGAACGCGCGCCGTTGGGACTCGCTCGCCGACCGCAATGCGCGGTCGCAGAACCCGAGTGGCCCGACCTGAGTCCTCCCGTTGAGCCCCCGGGTCGAAAGCGGTGCCGAGCCGGAGGTCGCGGACCACAAACGAGGGTGAACGCCAGCCAAGATGACGAACACCAGCTCAAGTGGAAGGCGGTTCCTACGATATGGCCTGCGAGGAGGGGCGAGTCTATCTGACGATTCGCGGCTACTTCAACGCGGCTGCAGCCGCCGACAGCATCGTGGAGCTCGAGAGACTCGTGGAGGATCGGTCAAGGGGCATCGAACTCGTGACTGATCTTGCGGGGATGACCGGGTACGACCGAAAGTCGCGTCACGCCTACCAGGGTTTTCTTGAGCGGTATCGTGATCAGATCAGCCTGATTACGCTGATTGGGACCCGGCCCGTGTTCAGAATGGTGGCCTCGGCCCTGTGCCTTTACGCGGGGATCAACATGCGCTTCGTCAAGGCCACCGCCGAACAGAAGCCAAGAGCGGCAGCGTAGCTGACTTGAGAATCACTGCGGCATGGGCCGGCGACCCGGTGCGGCCGCTCGTTGACATCGCTACGGCGTGGGCGCTTCAAGCCGGTCCAGTCCGCGCGCCAACACGGCGTACGCCTCCGCGGCGGACAACGGGCGGGAGAAGAAGAACCCCTGCGCCAGGGGACAACCCAGCGCGCGGAGCTGCTCGGCCTGGGCCTCGCGCTCAATCCCCTCGGCGACCACATCGACCGAGAGGTTTTGCGCGAGGTTCATGATCGTTCGAACGATGGTCTCGCTTTGAGGTGAGCCATCGAGTGCGTCGACGAAGGACTTGTCGATCTTGAACCCGTCCACGGGGAGGCGGTGTAGGTAGCTGAGGGAGGAGTAGCCCGTTCCGAAGTCGTCGATGTAGACGCACAGACCCAGGGCGCGTAGTTCGTTGAGCAGCCGCCGGCCCTTGTCAGGGTTGGCCATCAACACGCTCTCGGTCAGTTCGAGCTTGAGCGTGCCGGGCTGCAGCTGCGTGCTCTGTAAGCTTTGGGCGATCTCCGCCGCAAGGTTGGGGTCTGTGGTCTGCTTGCTCGACAGATTCACGCTGATCGACAAGTCGGTGTCGAGGTCGAACTCTACCCGCCAGTTTCGCAGCTGCTCGATGGCCTCGGTCAGCGCCCAGCGCCCAATGGGTACGATCAGGCCCGTGTTCTCGGCGACCGAGATGAACTCGCTGGGAGGGACGATCCCTCGTCGCGGGTGGCGCCAGCGGATCAGGGCCTCGAAACCGGTGAGCTTGCGCTCGGGCAATGAGACAATGGGCTGGTAGTAGAGAACGAACTCTCGTTGCTCGACGGCTTGACGTAGCGCCATCTCCAACCGCAACAACGCGGTGGCATCAATGCGCATCTGAGTGTCGAACACCTCGTGGCGATCGTGTCCGCGCTCTTTGGCCCGTCCCACGGCCGTGATCACATCGGTGACGATGTCTTCGACGTGTTCGTACGCGCGGCGGCTCGACGTCATGCCGATGCTCACCGTGCTGTAGATCGTTTGGTCCCCGACCTCAAACGGCTCGCGGATCGATTGATGGATGCGGCCGGCGATTTTGGTCGCTTCGGTCGAGTCGTCGAGATTTTCCAGCAAAATGCCAAACTGCTGGGTCCCGAACCGAGCCACGAGATCGTCGGGCCGTACGCACGCTTCGAGCCGCCGCGCCAAGCGAGCCAGCACCGCGTCGGCGGCTCGGTGGCCGACGCTGTTGTGGATCATGCCGAAGCGATCGAGCTCAACCAACAGTACGGTGAAGCAGTAGTCGTTGTGCTCCGCCGATAGTTCGAGTGCGCGGGCGAGGTGCTGCAAAAACAGCTCGCGTCGCGGCAGTTCCGTGAGCGCGTCGTGCTGGCTTTGGCGGCGTAGGTTTTGCTCGCGTCGGCGATAGTGCGAGATGTCAGTCAAGGATCCGGCGATGCGCCGGGGTTCGCCGGCAGCATCGAGCTGGACCACGCCGCGGCTGAGCACCCAGCGGTAGCGGCCGGCCTTGTCTCGCACCCGATGCTCGTGCTCATGTGCGGGTTTCTCTCCACGAAGGTGAGCCTCGAGATCGCTTCTGAGATGACTCAAATCGCGGGGGTGGACCCGATGGAACCACTCGTCGATCGAGGCCCCGAGTTCGTCGGGGCCATAGCCCAACAGCGCGAGCCAGCGGGCGGAGAACCACGCCAAGTCACTGCGCAACTCCCACTCCCAGATCCCATCGTTGGACCCGTGCACCGCGAGATCAAAGCGCTCGCGCAAGTCCTCAACTTCACGCGCGAGCACGGTTTTTTGCCGTAGCTGATGCAGCACGCACTCGAGGAGGGGCCCCGTCATCTCCCGCGTGAACAAGCATTCGCTCGCGCCGAGTGCGAGGATGCGGCGGCGCAACTGCGGGCGCTCGCGTTCGGGGTGGGCGCCCACGAGCACCAGTAAGGGGGTCGAGCCGACGCGTTCGAGTGCGTCGGAGAGCTGCTGCCACGGTGCAGACGCACCGACGTCATCAAGCGCCAACACCACGGGAACCCCGGGCCCGACGACGGACAGCTCCACTCGCTCCACCTGCACCGTCGCCAGATCTGAAGCCCCTAGCAGGGCTACGAGACGGTCAAACACCTCGGTCGTCGCGCCGACCAACTGCAAACGGGGGCCACCCGCGTTTGGCACGGCGAGGTCCGCTGTGGTCTCCGACGCGTCAGGCGCGGTGGCGTGCCGCGAGCGAGTGGTGGGGGAGGAAGTCGTAGGCCCGTGTCCCGTTCGAACGGTGGCGTCGCCCGTCGCGGAGGAGCGATCGCACGTCGCAGCATAGTAGCCGATGCCGTGAGGTCCGATCGCGTCGCTGCTTCGGGCGACCCCGGGGGCGTGGTCGGCGACACCGGCGACGAGGCCGCTGCGCGACAGAGTCAGTCGAACCGGTGTTCGAGCGTCAAGCGCCGCGAAAAGAGAGAATTGCGGTTTTTGCGCAGATCTGGTTTTGTTAGCGACGTGGCGCGTGCTCGGGCGGTGAGCGCGTTCGCACGCGAAGCGGGGCGACTGGCGTACAGTCCCGCGAACGAACCTTGGAGAGGCGCACGTGAACTACGAGATGTTCCGTCAAGCGCTCGACGACAAGAACCGCCGTCGAGAGTACCTGTTTCGTGACGGTCGACCGTACTTCGTGCTGATCAGTCAGCAGTTTAGTCGCGGGGATCTCGAGGAGTTGTGCGACACCGCAACCGCGATCCGCCGGCTTGATCGGCATCGCGACGGGCGGGGATTTCTTCGCGGGGTGCTCAACGGCTACCGCGTGATGCATCTATTCTCGCAACCCAGCACGCGCACCGCGGAGTCATTCATGGCTGCTGCGGACAAGCTCGGTGCGACCAGCCGATCGGTTTCCGACATTCGCACCTCGTCGCTGATGAAGGGGGAGTCGGTCGAAGACAGCGTGCGTACTTTGTCGAGCTTCTTCGACATGATTGTCACACGGCATCACGAGAGCGAGTTCGCGGTGCGAGCCAGCTATGCCCTGTTCCGCAGCGGGCGACCGATCCCGCTGATCTCGGCCGGATCGGGGCACAGCCAACACGTAACTCAATCGTTGCTGGACATTTATACGCTTCGCTATTCGTTTGCGCAGCGCGGCGGGATCGATGGCAAAACGATTCTGATCGTCGGAGACATCGCCCGCAACCGAGCCGCGCGCTCGCTCGCGTATCTGCTGACGAAGTTTCGGATCAGGGCCATCCACTTCGTCTCATCGAAGGCTCACTACCCCGACGACGATCTGCTCAACTACATTCGGCGCCACGACATTGGCGTTCACACCCATGAGGCGCTGGGCCCCGTGTTGCGGGATCATGGCGAGTCGCTCGATGCGATGTACATCACCCGGCTGCAACAAGAGTGGGACGCTCACACACCCGGCGAGCGCAAGCTGGGGACGGCCGACGAGTACGTGCTCAATGCCGAGTACCGGTCGTTGATCCGCGACGACTGCGTGATCATGCACCCTCTGCCGCGGGTCAACGAACTGCCCGATGACTGGTCCGACCATCCGGGCTTCATGGTCTGGCGTCAGGTTCGCAACGGGATGTGGATCCGGGCCGCGTTGTTCGCCACGATCCACGCCGCGGATCTCGAGATCCGAGCCCGCGCGACTCGCTTGTCGTTGTTGGACGATCCTCGGGCGCGTTGATGCGTACCGTGGGCCCAACATCTGGACTCGACACGGCCAAGCGGCTTACCCCATGCTGCAGCCCATGCATGACTCTCCGAGTCGGGTAGGTGTCTTGCTCGTGGATGTCGGGACTCCGGCTTCTCCCCGAACGGGCGACGTACGACGGTTCCTTCGCGAGTTTCTCGACGACCGGCGCATGCTCGACATGCCCACGTGGGCCCGCAAGCTACTTGTGTACGGTGTCATCTTGCCGTTTCGCCCGCGCAAATCGGCGGCCGCCTACCGCAAGATCTGGTTGCCCGATGGCTCGCCGCTCTCGGTTTACGGCAACCGTCTGGCGGCGGCGGTGGGCGAGCGCTTGGGGGAACGCTTTGTGGTGCGGTTCGGCGTGACGTCCGGTGGGCCATCGATCGACGATGTGCTCGAGGAGCTGCATACCAGCGATGTCGGGCACATCGTGGTCGTGCCGCTATTGCCTCCGCACGCTTCAACCGGCCGCGGCATCGCGCTCGAGCGGGTCTATCGCAGCGCTGGCGCCCGTTGGCGAGCGCCGAGTCTCACCGTGGTGCCGCCGTTTTATGATGCCCAGGGGTACATCGACGCGCTGGCTCGCGTCGCGTCGCCCGTGCTCGAGCCGTTCGCGGCCGACCATTTGTTGGTGAGCTTCCACGGGGTGCCTGAACGGGACGTGACCCGCAGCGTCGGCGCGTCTCCACGATGCTTGCAGCGGCAGGATTGCTGTGATGCCATCGATGCCGAAAACCGCGGCTGCTATCGTGCGCAGTGTTTCGCCACGGCTCGGGCGTTTGCCGGGGCGGTCGGGTACCGCGATCGGTACACGGTGAGCTTTCAGTCTCGGCTCGGTCGGGCCAAGTGGATTGATCCGGACACCACCGTGGTGATGCCGCAGCTGGCGAAACAAGGCGTGCGGCGGTTGGCGGTGGCTTGTCCGAACTTCTTGCTCGACTGTCTAGAGACTCTCGAGGAGATCGGCATTCGAGGCAAGCAGCAATGGGACGAGTGCGGGGGCGAGGGATTTGTCCTCATTCCGTGCCTCAACGCCGATCCGTCCTGGGCCGATGTCATCGCTCAGTGGGCCCGCGAGCACGCTCGGGTGGCGGAGATGACTGGATCGGGCGTCAGCGCGGCGTCCGTCGGAAGCGCGCCGTCAGCCCCGCGATCGATCGGCTGACTCGCTCGGATCGCGCCGCCGGTCGGGAGCCGGCGACCGCAGGGTTCGTGGTGAACCGCAAGTCGGGCGGACTCGCGCGCCCACCCGACGCGCAGCTTTCGACTGGCTGCAGGGCGGACCTGAGCTAGAGCGGCCGACTCCCGGCGCCGTCGCGGCACACGGTTCGCGGGCGGACCCGAGTAGGCCGACGCAGAGAGCCTGTGGTAGCACCGGGGCGTGTCATTGCGCGGCAAGACGTTGTTCATCACGGGGGCGAGCCGAGGCATCGGCCTCGCGATCGCCAAGCGTGCGGCTCAAGATGGAGCGAACGTCGTGATCGCGGCGAAGACCGACCAGCCGCATCCGAAACTCGCGGGCACCGTCCACACGGCCGCGGCGCAGATTCGTGCCGCGGGAGGCCAGGCGTTGCCCTGTGTGGTCGATATCCGCGACGAGGAGCAAGTCGCGCGGGCGGTCGAGCAGGCGAGCCACACGTTCGGCGGCATCGACATTTTGGTCAACAACGCCAGCGCGATCAGTCTCACGACCACGGCCGACACGCCGATGAAGCGCTTCGATCTCATGCACCAGGTCAACGCGCGCGGTAGCTACCTGTGCTCGAAGTTGTGCCTGCCGTGGCTCGAGCGGGCCGAGAACCCGCACATCCTCATGTTGTCACCGCCGCTGAACATGGATGCGAAGTGGTTCGCCCCACACGTGGCCTACACGATGGCCAAGTACGGAATGAGCATGTGTGTGTTGGGTATGGCTGAGGAGTTTCGTGGGCGAGGGATCGGTGTCAATGCCCTGTGGCCACGCACGACCATCGCGACCGCGGCCATCGAGATGCTGATGGGTCCCGCGGGTCTGCAGGCCTCCCGCAAGCCGGAGATTGTGGCCGACGCCGCCCATGAAATTCTCACGAGGGACGCGAAGTTGTGCACCGGCAACTTCTTCATCGATGATGACGTCCTCGCCAGTGTCGGGGTCACGGACCTTGCTGCGTATCGCGTTGACGACAGTGTTGCGCCGACACCAGACTTCTTCGTGGATCCGCGCTAACGCGGGTCCACCCACAGGGACATCCGTGGCTCGAGCGAGGCCGGGCAGTCATGGATGCAAAACGGATAGTCATCAGATCGCATGTTCGCGCCCGCCTCGACCCGCCATGTCGTTGACACGCCGAGGAGGCCCTGCGAACGTGGCGAGATGCGTCGTCGTTTCGGGGCCGTTGGCCTTACGGTGTGGTGGGCGAGCGTTGGGGCCGCGACGTGTGGTGACGATCGAGTGCTGACCCCGTCCGGGGGGGACACGATGGAACCCAGCCCACCCACCAGTCCGCCGGTGGACCCCGCGGCGTTCGAGTGGGGCCCACCGACATCGTTCGCGTCCTACGAGATGGCTACCTACGGTCTTCGTTTACGCGTCAACGACCACGGGGACGCAGGGTTGGCATGGAGCCATGAACCCACGCCAGGCCACTGGGCCGTGCGCGTCGGGGCGACCCGGGTCGAACCGGGGGCGTCGATCGCCACGTGGGGCTCGACGAGCGGGGGGATGGAGGCCGCCGCGCCGAGTGTCGCGTTGGACCACGTTGGGCGCACGACCGTGGTGTGGGCAGCGAAGTTGGTCGACGGTTCTTCGATCATTCGGCTCGACTGCGGATCACGGGAATTTGCTTGCATCGAACAGTCACTGCCACACAGCGGCGAGTCACGCAGCGCTCAGGCGCCGCAGGTCGTCGCCGATGTCGCGCATGGGCGCACATTCGCGTGGCTCGAGCGCATGACGGGCGGCGGGCCCTACCGCGTGGTGGGCTGCCGTACGGACGAGCCCGAACCGACCTGTCGTCCCGTCGCGCTCGCCACCGATCTCGAGCCTTGGGCTCCGCCTCGGCTGTGCGCCGTGGCGGAGCACGGTGCGATCGCGATCTGGGGCGCGTTGCAGGGCGCTCAGTCGGCGGTGATGGCCGCGAGGTTGCAGTCGAATCACGTCTGGAGCTCGGCTTTCGCGTTTGCCTCGCCTCCCATCGCACACGCGATCGAGCTGGCGAGCTCCGACTCCGGCTGGGCTATGACCGTCTGGAATCAAGTCTCGGCGGGTGAGTTGTCGCTTTGGTACAGCCGGTATCATGCCGTGCGGTCGGAGTGGGAAGAGGCGCGGCCGGTCGGCGACGAGGCGAGTGGCGACGTCGTCAACCCGCAGGTGGCCATGGACGGGCGAGGGAACGCGGTCGTGGCGTGGGTTGGAGCGCAAGACCACGTCGTACGGGCTCGCCGCTACTCTATCGATCGCGGCACGTGGGGCGAGGTCGAGCAACTCGAGGCGCCGAACGAGGCGACGAGCCGCGCGCCTCAGGTGGCGGCGGCGCGAGACGGGCTCGTGGCTGTGGCGTGGCGACGACCCGATGCGGCGGGTCGGCAACGCGTGTGGGCGTCGTTTCGCGCTCCTGCGGACGCGAGCTGGCGTCCTCCAACGCGGCTCGACGACGGCCAAGCCGACGTTCAGGACGTGCAAGTCGGACTCGATCAGCACGGGCGCGGTTTGGTGGCGTGGTCGACCGGCGCCGCCATCGAATTCAGCAAGCTCGGCACCCCTCCTTAGTTCTGCGGGGTACGCATCGCCTTGCGCCTCGTCCGGCGCATCGCTGTGGGCTGGCCTACCGGGGCGTCTCCACGTTGCGTACGAATTCGAATACCCCGGCAGCTCGGGAGAAAACGCATTGCGCGACCCAGTCGCGTTTGTCTAGATAAAATGAGGCTTCCCGTGAACGCCAACCTGCGCCTCACGTCACGGGAAGAGAAAGGGAACTCTGATGAAGAAGCTCGCATTGGTGCGGTGGATGTACTTGGCTCCGTTCTGCCTGGCGGGGGTCGCACCGACTGACAGTGCGTTTGCAGCCGACTCGCTGGCTCCGCTGGCCGAGGTGGAGATTCGGCTCAATCGCCAACACCCGGTGGCCGCTCGCATCGACGCGGGACACCTGCGCGAGGTCGTGAGGGAGACGTTCTTCGCCCCCTTCGGCGAGGATGCGCCGTATTCCCGCGCCGTGATTGAGCAGCCGGCCGTCCTGGGGGAGAGCGAGCCGTACCTCTTGGTGGTTTTGCTCCATCGTGACGACTACGGTGCGACCGGAGCCCGACTCGACCTTGCCGGCGGGCGAGTCGTGAACGTTGTGCGCAACTATGAGATCGGCGTCGACGAGGTGCGCGACGATACGGTACGCGGCACTTGCCCCGACCCCAGCGTGGACGTGGTCTTCGGTTGTTGCAGCGACTGCATGAACAATCCCCACGCCGTGACCGCCTACGAGAAGGCGGTCACCGCGACCGAAGCCGCCGGACTGACCACTCGCTGGCTACAACGGAGCGAGGCGAGCCCCCAGGCGTATAAAGATTGGCTTGCCTGTGACAACGTGAAGTACTTCGGCAACATTGGCCACGGCACCACCAACCAGTTGATGCTCGACGGCGGTAGCCTGAGCGCGAGCCACTTCTCGAGCCTGGCTCCGGATGCCTTGGCATGCAAGCTCGTGTTCTTCACATCCTGCTTCACGCACAACAATCCGCTGCTGGCTGCGGTCACCGGGGCCGGAGCGAGCTCGTACTTGGCGGGCGTCAATGCGATCTCGTTGGGTACCGGCGACCGCGTGGTGAGTTGTTTTTGGAAGGAACTGATGGCGTCACTCGGGACCGTGTCGATTGCGGACGCGGCTCGCAACTGCGTGAACGAAGAATACGGAAACTGGCCGTCAGACTATGGGCTCACCGAGCAGGGCCCGGCCCCCTGGGAGTGTGGCGACGTGCCGGATGATGACAGCGACGCCGATGATGACGACTCGGACGACGAGGATGATCCGGACGAAGACGACGTCGATCCAGACGATGACGAAGAAGCAGACGACGATGAGGACGATGACGAAGACGAAGATGATGAGGACGAAGAGGACGAGGAGAGTGAAGACGATGAAGAAGATGAAGACGGGGATGAGGACGAAGACGAAGACGA
>QKPP01000217.1 GCA_006508105.1 Myxococcales bacterium FL481
GGTTGCGGCGCGACACGATCGAGGGCGCGACACGTCGAGCCTCGAGCCTTGAGCGACTCAGTCTCGAGCTGGGCCACGAGCTCAAAAACCCGCTCGCGTCCATCAAGGGCCTGTTGCAGCTCGACCAGCGGTCCGGTGAAGACCCGGCCCAGACACGACGGACCGCGGTCGCCTTGCGCGAGGTACAACGCATGCAAGACACGTTGCACGACTACCTGTCGTTTGCGCGGCCACTCGCCCCACTCGACGCGGAACCCGTCAAGGTCCGCGAGTTCTTCCGCGAGCTCGAGGACCTGCTTCAGCCACGGCTCATCGCCAGCCAAGTCACTTGGACGCTCCGGTCCGACGTCGGGGACGAGATGGCCATCGTCGTCGATCGCCGGCGACTGCGAGAGGCCATGATCAATCTGTTGGTCAATGCGATCGAAGCATCCTCGCCAGGTCAGCCCGTTGTGCTCAGCCTGACTCGAGCCGAAGAACACCTCGTCGTCACCATTTGCGATGAAGGTCCGGGGGTCAGCGAACGCGTCCGGCCACAACTCGGCACACCGTTTTTGACCACCAAGACCCACGGGACCGGGTTGGGGATCGCGATCGCGAAAGCCATCATCGAACAACATGGCGGCCAGCTGGCCTATCCGCCGGTGCCATCGGGCACCCAGGTCGCGGTTCGCCTGCCCTGGGCGGCCACGTAGCCGCGACTCGCCGGATCGGCGCGCCGCATGTGATCGACCCTCGACCGCGGTCGGCATCGGGACGAGTTTGTTGCCAAGGCCGCGCCCCATCGGATCTCGGCCCATCTCGGTGTCGTGCGAGCAACGAACGGGACCAGACTCACACGGAATTCTTCCCAGCGAACAAAACTGAGCTACGACATCTTCATCGGAGTGCCTCGCGCTGCGCGGGCTCCGGTGCTCGCGGCTGCAACACCGATTCCCCGTCGGTCGCTTGGCGGACGGTCTGTGCCATGCAACGACCCACCTCACAATCCGGTCGCGCGAGACTCGCCCTTGGACGATCGCTGCGGGTCACCGCGCTCGTGCTCGTGGGGTCCGTCTTTGGCTGCCGTGAGCCCAATGTGTTGTTCGGCCGCAGCGAGGCCGAGGCGCACGGCACGTCGACCGATCCGTCAGCGTCCGACGATGCCGACGACGAAACGAGTCACACCGACAACGGGGAGTCGAGTTCACAAACTGGCGGTACGTCGTCGCAACAGACCGCGAATGCCGACAACACCAGCGAGACCGCCGACGACCAGACCGGGCAGACCTCGGCAACCAACGTGACGGAAGAGGACGACGACGAGCTCACCCCGACGGGGACCGGCGAAGGAGACTCGACATCGACCACCGCCAACGAGAGCGGCGAAACCGAGGCCACCGATGCTGGCAGTACCGCTGACGACCCGGCCGACGACAGCAGCCCCGACCACGACGATACCGGAGACGACTCTCCCGACGACAGCAGCCCCGACCACGACGATACTGGCGACGCGAGTACCGGCGACGGCTCAACCAGCGACGGCGCCACTGACGACGGCGACCCCGAAGACGACACCACGGACGGCGAGACCGACGACGCGACCGGCGAGACCGGCGACACACAAGACGAGGACGACGAGGACGACGAGGACGACGAGGACTGCACTCCGGTTCTGTGCATGGCCCACAACGACGGCGACTCGTTCGCCCCGGGCGTCTACCCAGCCGATCGTCTCTACGCGTTCCCGTTCTCTACGGATGAGGACCTCGTCATCCCGCGTGCCGAAATCTTCACGGGAGGCGAGCCCGGGGAGAACGCCCTTAGCTACTGGAGCTCCTCCGCTGGTGAGCCGGACCGCGAAATCAGCGGCGGCAGCTGGTACAACGCCTCGACGGGCAACGCGTGGCAAGGCACAGACTTCGCGGAGTTCGTCGACGCCGAGGCCGGGGACGCGTTTTGGATCGTCTGGTCACCGGTCTACCTGTCACAAAGCACGACCGCGGACACCGGCCCCCTCGTCGACGGCAAATGGAGCGACGACGGCGGGCTGACCTGGCACAACAGCAACTGGCGGTGGAAAGCACGCGTCTACTGTTGCGAATGACCGCACCGGAGCGGTTCGGACCAAACGACGATCGCACGAGCGTGCGCGAACGCGAGCGGCTCAGCCAAACACCGGGTCGGCCGATACCACGGCGTCGACCTCGATCTCGATGTCGACCCCCTCGCCGGCGAGCCCCGAAACCTCCACACCGGTGGCCACGGGAACGATGTCGCGAAACACCTCAGCATGGACTGCCCCCACGGCGTCGAGTTGCGAGATATCGCGTAGATACATCCGAGTGCGCACCACGTCCGCGAGCTCGGCGTCACACTGCCGCAATGCGGCCGCGATCTTGCGAAAGATAAACCGTGCCTGCTCGGCGACGTCTCCGGCCCCGACGACCTGCCCTGACTCATCGACGGCCACCGTGCCGGCCACGAACACCATGGGGCCCACGCGGCGCGCCCGACAGTAGGCGTACTGGTGCTCCCACGGCGACGGACTGGACACCTTCTCTCGACGCAGCGGCATGGTTTCGAGTACCACGGCGCGCGGCGGCGAGGCGAGGCGAGGCAAGCGTCAACCGACCCCGACCCGCTCCCGGAGCCCGACGCACGGTCCAACCGGGCTTGAAAGACCCCCCGGGAGTCGGTCCACTCCCGGATACCCGACCGCGCCATCGCGGCACGGCAACGCGGTCCCGGTGCTCGCTCGGCTCGCGAGTTCGATGGCTTGCCCCCGGTCCGCGGCGGCGTCAAGCTGTGACGCGTTCTTTCGCATGAGGCCTCCCCCATGACGCCCGCGGTGCTCACAGTCGACGACGACGCGAACCTGCGCTTCACGCTCGGTGAGATCCTGCGCGAGCAAGGCTGGCGTCCCATCGAAGCCGCCGACGCCAGCGAAGCGTTGACGCACCTCGACGAGGCCGACGTGGTGCTCAGTGACCTCGCGATGCCGGGGCGCGACGGCTTGGCGCTCCTTGAGCAAATTCGGACACGCCGCCACGACCTGCCGGTCATCCTGCTCACGGCGCACGGCTCGGAACGCGTCGCCGTGGATGCGATCAAACGCGGTGCGTACGACTACCTCACCAAGCCGTTCGACCTCGACGAACTCGTGCACACGGTGGCGCGTGCGGTCGAAGTGGCGCAGTTGCGGCGCGACGATGCTCGCCATCGCATGCAGTCGAGCCTAGGCCGCCTCATCGTCGGCGAAAGCCGGGCGCTTCGGTCCGTGCTCGACGCGGCAATCCGTCTCGCCCCGCGCCACGTGCCTGTCCTCATCCGCGGTGAGACCGGCACGGGCAAAGAGCTCGTCGCCGGTTTGTTGCACAGCGAAGGACCCCGGGCCAAGCACCCGCTCGTGCGGATCAACTGCGCCGCCATCCCGCCGCAGCTCGCCGAGGCCGAGCTATTCGGCTTTCGCAAAGGGGCATTCACCGGCGCCGTGGCGGATCATCGCGGCCACTTCCGCCGCGCCCATCGGGGCACGTTGGTCATCGACGAGATCGGCGAGCTCGAACTCAGCGTGCAGGCCAAGCTGCTACGCGTGCTGCAAGAAGGTGAAGTGCAGCCACTCGGCGCCGACTCGGTCGAGCACGTGGACGTGCGCGTGGTGGCCTGCACACATCGTGACCTGCGAGCCGACGCAGCCGCCGGCCGTTTTCGAGAAGACCTGTTTTTCCGCCTCGCGGTGGTCGAACTCGAGGTGCCCCCGCTGCGTGACCGCCGAGCCGACATCGCCCCGCTAGCTCAGCACTTCGCACGCCGGATCCAGGAAAGCGATGGTGACGAGCTGGTCGCACTCGACTCGGCGGCGTTGGCTCGGCTCCGGGCGCACGACTGGCCGGGAAACGTACGAGAACTCGAAAACTGTATCGCGCGCTGGGTCGCGCTAGGCGTCGACCGCCCGCTGGAGATCCCCGGGGCTCAGGCGCGAGATATCGATCCGCCGACCGACACCGGGACGCTGCGTCAGCGGGTGGCCGCCTTCGAGCGAGAGCTCTTGCGCCAGGCCGTGCAGGCCACCAGCGGGAACCACAGCGCGGCCGCACGGGCGCTCGGGCTGTCTCGAGTCACCCTGATCGACAAGCTCAAACGCCACGGGCTGTTCCGACGACGCCAAGAGTAACCGGCGCCAAGCGACCGCTGATGAGATCGGGCCAGCGCCCGCACCAGCGCGCCTAGAAGTAGCGCGCCAACGAGACGGAGATCAGCCAGCCCAGACCCAAGGCCTGCAGCACTCGATCGCGAATCACGATGGATTCCGGCTCGCCGGCGTCCCCCCGGTCGACGTCTACCGCATAGCGCAAGACGGCGAGCACGAACGGGACCATGGAGATCACCGACCACTCCGACCCCGAGTCCTCGTGGATCTCGAACGCCCACAGGCCGTAGGTCATGATCATCACCGCCGCCGCGAGGGTCCACACAAACCGGAGGTAACTCGCCGTGTAGCCCTCGAGCGACCGTCGAATCGCCGCTCCGGTGCGCTCGACCAGACGCAGCTCCGCGTACCGTTTGCCCGTGGCCATAAACAGCGACCCAAACGCGGTGACCAGGAGAAACCACTGCGACAGCTGGATCCCGGTCGCCGCGCCGCCCGCGATGGCCCGCATGAGAAACCCCGAGGCCACAATGCACAAGTCGATCACCGGCTGGTGCTTGAGCCCAAAGCAGTAGCCCAGCTGCACCACCTGATACACCCCGATCACCAGCATGAGCTCAGGCGTGGCCAGCCACGCCACGCCCAGCGCCCCGACCAGCAGGACCACGGCGAGCACCATGGCCAGCGGCACCGGCACCAAGCCGGCCGCGATCGGCCGGTACCGCTTCTTGGGGTGCGCACGATCGGCTTCGACGTCGCGGCTGTCGTTGATCAGGTAAATGGCCGAGGCCGCCATCGAGAAGGCGGCGAACGCCAGGCCCACCGGCGCGATCGACTCAAACTCTCCCGCCCGACCGGCCGCGATCGGGGCCGCGAGCACCAGCACATTTTTGATCCACTGCTTGGGACGCAACGCCCGAATCGTGGCGGTCACGCGCCGTAGCGGCGAGATCGGACCGGCCGCGAACGAGGATGCGAGTTCGCGAGAGGACGCGGGGGCATCAGATTGTCCGGAGGAAGGTTCCATGGCTGGGACCACGTGGGCACGGGGAATGTGGCATGGGGGGGATCGCCTGTCACGCCCTGGTCCGCAACCGGATCGATGGCAAGCCGAACCGCCCTGCGCGTCGCGACGTCCTCGAGTCATGGGGATCGATCGAGGGGAGCCGCCGACAAAGCGGAGAACCGATCGGCGTCGGCGTCGGCGACGACGGGCACGCGCCCCCCGTCCCTTGCGGGCCGCGACCCGCGGTCACGGCGCGACAGTCCACGGCTCAGAATCGTCGACTCGGCCCCACCGGACCGAGCTCGGCTTGCGAAAACCGACAAAGCCGGGTACGTGGCGCGACTTGGCCAGCGATCCACTATCGACGAACGACGACGCCTTCCGCCACGTGCACATCAAGCTCAAGGCGGCCATCGAGCGTCGCGGCTTTCGTCAACTCACGGCGGTGCAACAACGCGTCGCGGAGACGGCGAGTGGCACGAATCTGCGAATCTCCTCGGAAACGGGTTCGGGCAAGACGGTGGCCATCGGGCTGTTGCTCGCGGAACCGTTGGACACCGCGGTGACCGACGGCGTGGTGTCAAGCGCTCGCGGGCCGTTGGCCGTCATCATCACGCCCACGCGAGAGCTCGCCGCCCAGGTGCGCGAAGAGCTGACCTGGCTATTCGCCGACCTGGCGCAGATCCGGGTCGACGTCGTCACCGGAGGCACGGACCTCGTTCGCGAGCGGCGCCGACTCGCCCGTACGCCCGCCGTGCTGGTGGCCACACCGGGACGCCTCCTCGACCACATCCGAGCCGGCGCCGTCGCCTGCGACGACATCGCCCACGTCGTCCTCGACGAGGCCGATCAGATGCTCGACATGGGGTTTCGCGACGAGCTCGAGGCCATCGTCGAGGCGCTTCCGCAATCGCGACGAAGCCATCTCGTGTCCGCAACCTTTCCCCGCGCGGTGCAACGGCTCGCGGATCGGTTTCAGGGTGAAGCCGTGCACATCGCCGGCACCCAGCTCGGCGCCGCGAACCAGGACATCGAACACATTGCGCACCTCGTGCGAGCCAACGACCGCTACGACGCGCTGATCAACTGCCTGCTGGCGGCTCATGGCGAACGGTGTCTGGTGTTCGTCAAGCGGCGGGATGACGCCTCCGACGTGGCGGAGCGCCTGGCGGAGCGAGGCTTCTCCGCCATGCCGCTCAGTGGCGATCTCGCGCAGGCTCAGCGCACGCGCACGCTCAACGCGTTTCGCAACGGGACGTTGCGCACCCTCGTCGCGACCGACGTGGCCGCCCGTGGCATCGATGTGGCAGACATCGCCACCGTGATCCACTTCGATCCGCCGCTCGAGGGCTCGACGTATACCCATCGCAGCGGACGCACGGGACGCGCTGGACGCAAGGGCCAAAGCCTGATCTTCGTGCCGCCGAGCATGCAGTTTCGCGTCCGTCGGGTCCTGCGCAACGCGAACATCGATGCGAGCTGGGAACCGGTCCCAACGGCCGCCAAGCTGAAGAAGGCGTTGGTCAAACGAGCCCGGCGAGAGTTGCACCAGGCGCTCGCGGCAGCCGAGGAGCCCAGCGAAGCCCAGATCGCGTACGCCACCAAGTTGCTCTCGGACTACGACCCCCACCGGTTGGTCACTGAGCTGCTGGCCCTCGCCGAGCCCAAGCTGGCGTGCGAACCCGCCGACATCACGCCAGTCCCGGAGTCCGGGCGCGATCGCGACGCTGAACGACCGCGCGGGAGAGGACCAGGCACCTACGCTCGCTTCGCGATCAACTGGGGGAGCCGCGCCGGCGCCACGCCGGCCCGGCTGCTCGCCCACGTATGTCGCCGTGGCGACGTATCCGGACGATCGATTGGGGCCGTCGATATCGGGGACCACGACGCGACTTTCGAGGTTGCCCACACCTGCGCCGAGGCCTTCGAACGCGCCGCGTCGCAGCCGGACAAACGCGACCCACATATCGAGATCCGCCGGATGGACCGAGACACCGCATCAGCCGACGTGGCAGAGCGGTCGCGCCACGCACGACACCCGGACGCGCCGCGGCGGGACCACGGCCCCCGGCGAGAACGCGGCGGCGGCCATCGTGGACCGAGCCGCGGAGGCGGTCCGGCTCGGCGCGGCCGAGGCCGCGGACGGCCGCGGTAGAGCACCGCCCCCGTCGCCAATCGACGCCCGTCCCCCCTCGGAACCAGATACTAGCGCCAGTCTCCTCGCAGGCGGCCGACTTCTGCCTGCAACCGTTGGCGGTTGGCCTCTTCGGCGTCGAGCCAGGTCCCACACTCGATCTCGATGTGTGAACGCCATCGCCGTGGCCGTCGACGGTGGAGTCGGGGCTCTTTGCGGCTAAACAACGACCCCCACAGCCCGCGCAATGCCACAGGGAGTACCGGCACCGGATGACGAGCCAAGATCCGTTCCACCCCGCTGCGAAACTCGTTGATGTTGCCGTCTTTGGTGAGCTTCCCCTCGGGAAAAATGCAGATCGCATCGCCGGCGGCCAGTCCCTTGTCGATCGCATCGAACGCCGCCAGCATGACGGCCTCGTCGCGATGCTTCGGCGCGATCGGAATCGTGCCCGCGGCTTTGAACAAATAGTGCAAGATCGGAATCCGATAGATCGACACATCCATGACAAATCGTAGGGGGCGACGAAACCCCGCCGCGAGGATCAGCGCGTCGACGAAGCTCACGTGGTTGCACACCACGAGCACGGCCCCCTCATCTGGCATCGTCTCGGTACCGCGGGTGCGAAGGCGATAGACACTGTGCATCAACAGCCACACCACAAACCGTAAGGTAAACTCTGGCACCAGGGTGAAGATGTACACGGCGACGATCAAGTTGACGATCGCCATCGTCGAGAAGATCTCGGGTATCGTCCAGCCCGCGTCGAGCATGAGCAGGGCCGCGATCGCGGCCACGACCATAAACCCCGCGTTGAGAATATTGTTCGCCGCGATCACACGCGACCGCGCGTGAGCGGGGCTGCGTTGCTGGATGATGGCGTACAGCGGCACGATAAACAGCCCTCCGAACGCCCCGAGCAGCATCAGATCCAGCCCGAGCCGAACCGGCAGTTCCGTCCAGTGCGAGACCGCCGAACCGCTTTGGCCCAGGCTGGCGAGGTGCATGTCGATCGCGAAGATCGAAATGCCGAGCGCGCCGAGTGGAACGAGCCCGGGCTCAACTTTGGCCCCACTCGCTCGTTCGCAGGCGAACGAACCCACGCCCACGCCGATCGAGAAGATGGTGAGCAATGCGATGACCACACTCTCATCGCCGCCGAGCACATCTTTGGCGAACCCGGGGATCTGCGCCAACACCAAGGCCCCGCACAGCCAAAACCAGGAGATGCCCAGAATCGACAAAAACACCGGCCGACTCGCGCGAGCATGGCCCAGCGTGGCCCAGGTTTCCCGCCACGGCGAAAACCCCAGGCGCAACTCCGGATCGGCCGCCGGCGTCGGTGGCACCCAGCGAGCACTCAGCCACCCGAGCACGGCCAACCCGACGATCGCCGCCGCCACGATTCCGCGGCCACCCGGTTGGATCGCGATGAGCGCGCCCCCGGCGATGGTCCCGAGCAAGATCGCGGCAAATGTCCCCATTTCGACCAGCGCATTGCCGCTGACAAGCTCCTCGTCATTCAACACCTGGGGCAAAATGCCGTACTTAACCGGACCAAATAGCGCGGATTGAGTGCCCATCAGCATCAGGACGGCCAGCAACACGCCGGCATGCTGCAGGTACAGTCCCGCCGCTGCGACCACCATCAATCCGATTTCGAGTAGCTTGATCGCACGAATGAGCCGCGACTTCTCCAGCTTGTCAGCGAGCTGACCGGCGAACGCCGATACGAAGAAGAACGGCGCGATGAACAGCCCGGCCCCGACGTTGACCAGCGTGTTCGCGTCGAGCCCCGTATCGGTCGCGGAGAACGTGAGCCATAGGATCAGCGCGTTTTTGAACACATTGTCGTTGAGTGCGCCGAGAAACTGCGTCCAAAACATCGGCCCGAAGCGCCGCTGCGACACTAACTTCCAGCCGCTCATCGTCGACCCCTACGCCGCTTCTACTTCCTCAAAGTCGCGGATAATCTTCTCAGCCTTCGCGTTCCGGATGCGATTGATCAGACGCCGGCTCTCGTGCACATCGCGAATCGTCTTGGCCAGAGTCATACAAGAGCCCACAATGAAGAAAATACCCATGGCCAGAAACGCGCGGATCCAATTGTCGACGGGTAAGTGATAGACACCGACCAACGTTGTGCCCAGCGACAATGCAAACGAGGCCCACGTTTGCGCGATCCAGGCGGGGGTGACTTGCTCTCGCTGTGTATCGTCCTGCATATCACCGCCGGTATGCTGGAATCGGGCCAATGGCGAACGGGGCAAAATACCTGATATCGGTCGGGCCAGCGCCGCTGGCGATCCGGGGCCCGGCGATCCCATGGTCAGAAACCCCACGATCGCACGCGACTGGCTGACAGCACCTTGGCCACCTCGAGGCACCGGAACGCATTGGTCCGAATGCCGCCAAGCCGGAGGAACAACTCCCACCTGTGCCACATTGGACGCATCGTCTGCGCTCGGTCGACCGTTAGAGTGCAGGGCCAGACGGTGCCTCGTCGTCTATCGTTGGCAGCACCGGCCGTCGCTCCTGGACGGAACGAGCCGGTAGGGGGAAACTACGGGCGGTGGACTGGCAGTATTCGTCGCAAGTGCTGGCTTCCCTCGCGCCTGGCCGCCGCTGCCTCGTTGGTCTGCCCCTGGTCGCGGCGGGGTCGCTTGCCGCGCCGGGTGCCTGGGACTCGCCCCGCTCACCTCAACGTCCGAGGAATCGCTAGCGTCCGACACGGCCGAGACGTCCGACGAGGGAGGCGACGACCCGGCCTCCGCCGCCGAAACGCTGACCGGCGGCCACGAAGACGAACCCACGTCCGCACCCTGGCCGGATCCCGGCCCGCTCGAAGTGCTGCCAACCGGCACCGCACTCACGCCACGTTGGGAACTGATCCGGCCCGACGGCGTCAGTGGCACCGCGATGGGCCCGATCTCGGTGGGAGCCGACGGCACGATCGGCGTCACGTCGGAGGCCATCGGGCCCCCGAACCGCTTCCGATCCAGGTCGGGCACCGTCGCCGCGGTCGGAGCGGACGGTACGCTGCTCTGGATCGAGCGACACGCCGATACGGGCGTGGTCTCGCACTGCGTTTCCGGTCCCGGCCAGCTCACATACATCGCCACCCATTTCACGACCGCGATAGAGCGAGCGCGTGCTTGGCCCAACGGGGCCGCGAGGCGGGGTTCGTCGCCTCGAGCATCGTCGCCTCGATCATCGTCGACTTGAATGGTCTCGCCCCGGCGGGCGCCCGAGTTCGGCGAGCGGCCGGTCGCCACCGGCTGGCGGCCCTAAGCTGCGCGGTTGGCCACCGCCGCGGTCTCCTCCGCGCAGCCATCCGTGAACCTCACGCGCCGCCGCTTCACGCCGAAACAGCCGGCCGGAACCCACCGCTTGAATCGGCTGGTAGCCGGCGTGCCGGAGTCTGGCTCGGAACTGCACCAAACTCATGCCCCAGGGTGGTCGCCCGCCGAGGTAGACGATCGCCGGATCGCGTTGTTCGATGGCCGTGAGCACCCGCTGCCAGATCCCTTGATTGTAGGCCACCTGGCGCCAGAACAGCTGTTGCGGAACCGCGGCTCGGCGATCGGCGACGAAGTACAGATGAGCCTCGGAAAACGCGACGTACAGCGTGTCGTCGGGATCGCTGTGGGCCTGGACGACGGCCCCGATCTCGTCTGCGGCGAGATAGGCTGGCCGATGGTACATCTGCCACGACACTTCGTCGGGCGACATGCTCCAATAGTTGACCTGGCCGCGCAGCGGTACGGCGAAGATCGCGACCACGGCGCTCCCGTAGGCGAGCCGGAGCGCCGGTCGCCAGTTGGCCAGCGCGCGGCAGCCAAGCGCCGCACCGACGGCCACGACGGGCACCGCTTGGATGAAGTAGTGGGCGAACCAGTTGCCTCCCATCGCCATGCCGGCGAACGTGGACACCAGCCAAAACAGCCAAAACCGGTGACCGTCTGCCATCGGCCAGCGAAACGCCGCGGGGAGAGCTAGTAGCAAGCCCGGTCCCCACAAGGCCCTCGCGCCCGCGAACCCCGACGTCAGGCGAGCCCACTGGACCGAGGCATCGTCGGTGATGGCGGAGTAGGCCATCGCCCGTTGCGTGACGAAGGTTCGCCACAGGTGTTCGAACCCGACGGTCACGCTCGCATGGCCGCACGCCGCCGCGACCGGCACCAGAAACGCCGCCGAGAGGCGAGTGAACGCGGTCAGACGTGGTCGCTCTCGAACGGTCAACCACGCGGCGGCCAGTAGCCATCCGGAGACCCCGATGGGCTTGATGAGCACCGCCGCTCCCGCAAGCATGCCGGCTCCCACCCAACGTCGCCTCCAGCTCGCCAATGCGGCCAAGGTGAGCGGCAGTGAGGCGAACGCCTCAGCGTTGGCGGTAAAGCCTTCGATGGCCGGGAGTGGACTGAGCAGCGCAAACAGGCCCGCCGCCACCACGCCCGTCCGATGGCTGCCGTGGCTGACCTCGTTGGCGATCAAGTACACACCGACGAGCGTCCCCGCGTTCGTCAGCGCCGCACCGAGCCGAACGGCCGCCACCGTTTCGCCAAACAGGCGAAACCACAGCTTGTACAACAGGAAAAAGCCCTGCAGTCGATCGTAGTTGATGTCACGGTAGAGCTGATGCTCGTCGCTCCAAAACCTGGCGACGTACGCCGCACCGCCCTCGTCGGTGATCCACGGCACGTGGAGGAACGGCAAGCGCACCGCAACGGACAGGGCGCACAACGCCGCGCACCAGTAGAGCGCCTGTCGCCGCTTGGTCGCCACGCTGCAGCGTAGAGTGCGACCGCTGCCGTCACCAGATCGCGGTCCCGCGCCCCGTGAAGTCGCGGCGCGGGTCGATGGGCGGCTCGTCCCGCTCACTCGGCGACGCACAAGCTTTCACGCCACACCGAGTCCACAACGGGCCTCGCGGGGCGGAGCTGGTGCACCGTTGGACGCCCCGCGGGGTGGCCCAGGTGATGGCGTCATTCAAGGCGAGTCAGCCGGCCAAACGGGCGGGCTCGGGTCGCTCCGCCATCGGGGCGGACGGGCGGACCTCGACCACCACGCTGCCGAATGGTTTGTCGTTTTCGAGGCTGGCATGGGCGTCGGCGATGCGTTCAAGGGAGTAGCGGCCGGCGACAATGGGGCGGAGAGCTCCACGTTGCACGAGGTCTCGGATGTCGCTGATCAGGGCCGCGGTGCCCATGGCCACTCCGGTGGCCGCTCGGGGGCCGTCGCCCCATCGGCTCACCACCATCTCGAAGAGCAACCGCAAAGTGACGTACACCGACACGTAGCGCCCGCGAGGCGCGAGCACCCGGCGGTACCGTCGAAACGTCCCGCCTTCGACCAGGTCGAACACAACGTCGTACCGGTCGTCGCTGCGGGTGACGTCTTCGACCGAATAGTCGATCACCCGGGACGCACCCAGGCTGCGCAGCGCCTCCGGGTTGCGCCGAGCCACCCCGACCACGTCGGCCCCGAGCGCGCGAGCCACCTGGACGGCGAACTGACCGACACCGCCGGACGCCCCGACGACCAGGACTCGCTCACCCGGTTGCACCTTGGCGACATCACGCAAGAACACGAGCGCGGTGACGGCACCGTACGGGAGGGCAGCTGCTTCTCCGTAGTCCAGGCCCGACGGCAGCTTGGCCACCGGATCGGCTTCGGCCACGGTGAGATACTCGGCATAGGCGCCATGGCCCACGCTGCCGAACACATCATCGCCTACGGCGAACCGGGTGACCCCTCGTCCTACCGCGACCACCCGACCGGCGAAGTTGGTCCCGCCCACCGGGTGCCGCGGGGCGCGAAGCCCCGCGAACAGGCGGCCAAGCAGCGCCGTGAAGCCCGGAAAGTCGGCGGCGCGGAGTCGTCGATCGCCTTGGGTGACCACGCTGGCGTGGACCGCCACGAGGATCTGACCGTCGGCGACCTCGGGACGCGGTACATCTTCGAGGGTGAGAACGTCGGGAGTTCCGTAGTTTCGGCTGGTCGCTGCACGCATGATGGTCTCGTTCCTTTGTTGGCTTGGGGCCTCGGCCCCTTCCCCCTCACCATGCCCATGCGAAGATGACTTGAGAATCCGCCAATGCCGTTGGTCCAGCATGCACAAACGCATGGGTCGAACGAATGGGCGGCGGCGACTTCGCCGGACGCGCGGCGGCTGACCGGGCCCGGCCGCGGACTTACACCCGCTCTGTCGCTTCACGGCCACCGCCGTGGCACACGATGAACTCGAGACACCCGCGGATCCCCGCGAACGGGCCCGGGTCGGTTGCCCGCGGTCCGGCCGTACCGGGTCGTGGAACCGGACGGAGACCGCGAAACAGCCCGCGCGGCGTTCGAGACGACGGCTCGTGGCGCGAGCACCAGCTCGAGCCCAGCGCAGGATGCGTCCCGTTGTCTCCGCACGGGCCAAGCGAAGATTTGCTGCCCGGAGCGCAGGTCTGATGTATGCTCCGCTCGTGGACATTCGCACGACCACCACCACTACCGACACGGCCTAGAGCCGAGGGGTGGTCGTACGCACGCAAACCCTCGGCACCGCGACCGGGGGTTTTTTGTTGGTTCCATCGCCAACTTGCTGCTCCCGCGACCGGCTTCACTGCCCCAACCCTTCACAAGACGAACCATGAGCATCAACGTTTCCCTCCCTGACGGATCCAGCAAGCAGCTCGACAACGGCGCCACGGTCGGCGACCTGGCGCGAGCCATCTCGCCTGGGCTCGCAAAGGCCTCTGTGCTGGGACGAGTCAACGACCGCGAAGTCGACCTAGGCTACGCCCTGTCCGACGGCGACCGGGTCGAAGTCATCACCACCCGCGACCCATTGGGACTCGATACACTCCGCCACTCGGCGGCCCACCTGATGGCCGCGGCGATCTTGGCGGAGGTCCCCGGCGCGCAGCTCACCATCGGTCCGGTCACAGACGACGGCTTCTACTACGACATCTTCTTGCCCGACGGCGGATCGCTGTCGGACGCCGACTTTCCGCGCATCGAAGCCAAGATGCAGCAGCTCGCAAAACAAGACGACCCATTCGTACGCAAGGTCGCGGCGTCCCGGCAAGACGAGGTGTTCGAGACGTACAAGGCCATTGACGGCGGCACCAACCGGTTCAAAGACGAGATCATGGGCGAGCTCGAGGAAAACGGCGTGTTTTCCGGGGCCGCCGATGCGCCCGAGCTCAGCTTTTACCAGTGCGGTGAGTTCGTGGACTTGTGCCGGGGGCCGCATGTGCCCAGCACCGGTTGGCTCAAGCACACCAAGCTGATGCGGATATCGGGCGCCTACTGGCGAGCCGATGCCGCCCGCGAAGCACTGGTTCGCGTCTACGGGACCGCCTTCTTCAGCAAAAAGGAGCTCAAGGCCTACCTCCACATGCTCGAGGAGGCAAAAAAGCGCGACCATCGGGTCCTCGGTGAACAGCTCGACTTGTTCCACTTCGAAGTCGACGCCCCCGGTTTTCCGTTTCTGCACCCGAAGGGCACCAGCGTCTACAACGCGTTGATGGACTTCATGCGGGCCCAGCTCAGTCGCCGAAACTACGAGGAGGTCCGCACGCCGCTGATCCTCAGTGAGACCACTTGGCACACGTCCGGGCACTACGACCACTACATGGAGAACATGTTCTTCACCAAGCGCAAGATGCACGACCCGAACGATCCGGCGTCGATCATCGACGGCGCCGAAGAAGAGCGGCCCATGGCGGTCAAGCCCATGAACTGCCCGGGGCACCTCGCCATCTACAAACACCGGCTGCGCAGCCACAACGAGTTTCCCCTGCGCATTGCCGAGATGGGGATGGTCCACCGCCGCGAAATGTCGGGCGTGCGCCACGGCATGTTCCGCGTGCAGGCCTTCGTGCAAGACGACGCCCACCACTTTTGCACGCCAGACCAGATCGAGTCCGAAGTGAACATGCTGATCGACTTCTTCTTCGAGGTCTACAGCGCGTTCGGGCTGGACAAGGTCCGACTGGAGCTATCGACGCGTCCCGACAAGGCCATCGGCAGCGACGAGATGTGGGAACGAGCCGAGTCCGCCCTCAAAAAGGCCCTCGACCACGGGGCGCGCGAGTACCAGGTGAACCCGGGGGACGGGGCGTTCTACGGCCCGAAGATCGACTTTCACATCCAAGACGCCATCGGGCGGTCTTGGCAGTGCGGGACCATCCAGCTCGATTTTTCCATGCCCAGCCGCTTCGGGCTGGAATATGTGGGCGCCGACGGGGCGCGCCACACTCCGGTCATGCTGCACCGCGCGTGCTACGGGTCGTTGGAGCGGTTCTTCGGCATCATCACCGAGCACTTCGCCGGGGCGTTTCCGCTGTGGCTGGCCCCGACCCAGGCGAAGATCCTGCCCGTTTCGGAGAAGTACGTGGAGTACTCGCGACAGGTGCGGGCACAACTCGTCGCGGCCGGTCTGCGCGTCGAAATCGACGAGAGCGACGAACGGCTGGGGTACAAAATCCGGGGGGCCACGATGCAAAAGGTGCCCTACGTCTTGGTGGTGGGGGCCGCCGAAGCAGAGAACGGCACCATCAACGTGCGTTCGCGCGATCGGGGCGAGCTGGGCGAGCTGGCCGTGGCGGGCTTCGTCGCGGAGCTCGAGGCACACGACGTGAAATCACTCATCGCGCAGCTCGACGGGAGGGCCCGCACCGCGTCTTCGGCCGCTTGATCGCGCCGAGATGGGTCATCCGCCGAGACCTCGGCGCGTGCGATCCGGACCCCCCGATGCGCCGAGTCAAGCTCCGCGGCAGGCTCGCCCGCGCCGTTGCTCGCCGTCCATGGCCGGCGAGCAACCGGAGCAAAACTCGATGCACGGACTACGCAGGGGATGACCCTTGGGCGGGTTGAATGGCACAAAACACGGCGCCCTGCGGGTCGCGCAGCTTGGCAATCGTCCCCTGGGGGATCGACATCGGGCCCATGATGACGGCGCCGCCAGATGCTTGAGCCTTGGCCACGAGGCCGTCCAGGTTGGTGACCTGGAAGTAGACGTCCCACTGACTGGGCATATCACCCGCTTGTTCGGGCATCGGCAGCATGCCGGCGTTCATCGCATCCTTGTTTTTGAACATGGTGTACGTGGCGCCATTGGGCATGGGAACTTCGTCCGTCGTCCACCCGAACACCTCGACATAAAACGCTTTCGCGCGCGCGACATCCTGCGTGAGCAGCTCGTTCCACGTGAGGGTGTCGTCTTCGTTAACCAGCTGCGCGCCGGGGTGCGAACCGGGCTGCCAGATCCCGAAGTTCGCCCCGGTCGGGTCGGTGAAACAGGCCATCTTGCCAAACGACCCGACCTCCATGACCGGAACCGTGACCTGACCGCCCGCCGGGTCCACGCGCGCCGCGATCGCTTGGGCGTTGTCGACGTTGACGTAGCTGTTCCACGTCGGCGGGACCCCGGCGGCTTTCATCTCGTCGCGCAGCTGCCCGAGCCCGCAAACCGACTTGCCGCCTTTGAGGAACATGCCGTAGTTCCACGGTGCTTCGCCGGGCTGGAATTCCCAGCCGAAGAGATCGGCGTACCAAGGCGCTGCCGTGGCCATGTCGGCAGCGGAAAGATCGATCCATGAGAACTGTCCGGGCTCGTAGCGAGTCTTTTCGGTCATTGGCGTACCTTTCGTAGGTTGACCCGAGGCTACGTGATCTGGCCGTGGTGTGACCCGAATCCCGACGGCCGGGAAGCACACCGCGCTCGCTCACCGGCGACGTTCGCGTGACCGACGCAACCCTTTGGACGCGAAAGCCCGAGGGGCGGTCGCCACGGGGGATGACCACTCGCAATGGCCCGTCAACCGTCCCGCGAGACGCCGAACGGCGTCCGACGAGGGTCCAGACCGCGGTTGGGGACTCGCCGCGTCGCGTGCAGCCCGCGGGCGCAGCGGCGCCGAGCCGACGCATGCCGGCCAGACCAGACGTTGCGTAAGATGCCGTGATGTCCCGCCACCGCAGGAGAACCTGGCTCTCGTTCGTCGTCGGATGGACCGCGTCTTTTGCCCTCGGGAACGGCCTGGCCTGTCGAAGCCCGGTTTCACCAGCTTCAGCGCCGTTGTCGACTCCGGCCACCGCCATGGCTTCAACGCCGCCGCCAGCTGATCTGGTGGTGATACGCGGGCGCGTCTACACATTGAGCTGGGCCGAGCCCGGACGGGACGGCACGCCGGACTCGGGGGCTCCCTACGATGCCGACGGTTGGCATCCAGACGCAGAGGCCGTGGCGGTACGCGGAGACAAAATCGTGTTCGTCGGCACAACATCGGAGGCGTTGCGGCTCGTGGGACCGGATACCCGAACGATCGACGCACGCGGGTCCACCGTGCTGCCGGGCGCCGTCGACTCCCACATGCACGTCGCCTCACTGGGCCGAACCTTGAGTCAGCTCGACTTGCGCGGGGCGATCGGCGAAGAAGAAACGATCGCACGAGTCGCGAACTACGCCGCCTCCGTGCCCAAGGGCACGTGGATCTTCGGGCAGGGCGGCGAAGAGGACCACTGGAACAAAACCCAGCCAACCTGGGAGGCCCTCAGCGCGCGCGTGCCCGATCATCCGGTATTGCTCTACGGCAAGCACGGCTTCGTCGTGCGAGGCAACCGAAAGGCCTTCCAACTCGCGGGGATCACCGCCGACACCCCGCAACCGGATGGCGGGACGATCGTCAAAGACGCCGCGGGCAACCTCACCGGCATGCTGCTCAACCGTGGAGCAAGCCGGCTGCTGTCCGCCAAGATCCCGCACGACACCCGCGAAGATCGCGAACAGCAATTCCGCCTCGGATTGGCGGAAATGGCTTCGCACGGCTTCACGGCCGTGCACGAGGCGGGCGTCGACCGCTTGTCCCTCGAGGCGCTGCAGGCCCTCGACGCGGCCGGGGAACTACCTATCCGCGTGTATGCCATGCTCTCCGGGCGTGACGCGGAGCTGATGGCCGAATGGGCGGCGCGAGGACCCGTGCACCAGCCCTCCGGGAGACTGGAGATCCGCGGCGTCAAGGCCTACTACGACGCCGCCTTGGGTTCGCGGGGGGCCCGGATGCTCGCGGACTACAGCGATCGCCCCGGGCACCGAGGCGTGGCCGGCTCGGAGTATGGTTTCGATGAGGCGGCCGTGTCGAAAGCGATGACCGCCGGCTTTCAAGTGGCGGTCCATGCCATCGGAGACGCCGGCAACCGCGAGGTGCTCGACTTTTTCGAGAAGATGATCACGCAAACGCCCGCGCTTCGGGCCAACCGCCATCGCATCGAGCACGCGCAGGTCATCCATCCCGACGACATGCCGCGATTCAGCGAGTTGGGGGTCATCGCCTCGATGGAACCCCCTCACGCAGTCGAGGACAAGGCGTGGGCAGAAGCGCGATTGGGGCCCGACCGCGTCCGGGGGGCATACGCCTGGCGTTCACTGCGACAAGCGCAAGCCCACCTTGTGTTCAACTCCGATCTGCCCGATGGCGACCACAGTTTGTTCTATGGCCTGTACGCGGCGATCACCCGCCAGGATAAATCGGGGCAACCGGTGGGAGGATGGTACCCCGAGCAACGGATGACGCCCGAAGAAGCGGTGCGCGGCTACACCACTTGGGCCGCGTACGCGTCGTTTACCGAGGACGACCGGGGCGCGCTGAAGGTGGGCAACCTCGCGGACATCACCGTCGTCGACATCGACCCCCTGACCGTCGGCGCGAGCCAGCCCCACGCGCTGTTGAGCGGTCGGGCCACGTACGCCATCGTCGGCGGAGAGATCGTCCACGGCTCGGAAGCGTCTCCCCCGTAGCCCCGCTTGGCGAGCCGCGCCCTACTGCAACAGTTCGTCGAACACCGCGTCGAGACGAGGCCGCAAGTCGACCTTGGCCCCCAGCCGCTGCAACGTGCCGTAGTGCCCGACCACCACGCGATCGAGAAACACGAGCTGCGGCGGCGGCTGAAAGACGCCGACATAGTTCGCGAGAAAGCTCGGTACGAGCTTGAGCGTCTCGCGTTGGATCGTGGCGTTCGCGTAGTCGAAGACCCCACCAAAGAACGGTTGGGCCAAGATGTCGCGCCAGGCCTTGTAAAGCTCCGGCGGCGGGCTGGGCTTGTGGAGGTTGCGCGCGCCGAGGTGCACAAAACCGGTCTCGACCTCGGCGTAGTCCTCGTCGAGGGCGGCGCGCACCGTTTTGGCGTAGTGCGTGACCACGTCGAGATCGAGCGCCTTGATGCATCCGAAGTCGTACAACACGATGGTGCCATCCCGACGGAAGGCGAAGTTGGCGGGGTTGGGATCGGCGTGCAGTCGACGTAAGCGGAAAGCCTGATCCGTGACCATGTCGAAAATCGCGAGGGCCAGCTGGTTGCGCTGCGCTTGCGAGTAAGCGGCCGCCTCGGAGAGCGAGTCGCCGGGAAGATAGGTCAACGTGAGCACCCGTTGCGAGCTGCGGTCATCGACCACCTCCGGCACCAACACACCACCGGGCTCGCGGTAGCGGTCGCCAAAGAACCGCAGGTTCTCGGCCTCGTGGCGGTAGTCGAGTTCCTCGTGCAAACGGGCCTTGAGCTCGACGAAGAGGGCATCGGTGGCCGACTTGCTCAACTGCAACATGCCGCTCATGCGCAAGGCGAGCTTGAGTTGGCCGAGATCCGAATCCACCGCTGCGTCGACGCCGGGGTATTGCACCTTCACGACCACGTCGCGGCCATCTTCGGTCACGGCGCGATGGACCTGCCCGATCGACGCGGCGGCGAACGGCTGCCGATCGAAGTGGCGGAACAAAGCGTCAGGCGTCGCGCCGAGTTCCGCCTCGACCTGCTCGGCCACGACGTCAAAGCCCATGGGCGGGGCGTCGCGCTGCAGGCTCCCCAGCGCGTCGGCCAACTCGCGGGGCAAGATATCGCCGGCGATCGAAGCCATCTGCCCCACCTTCATCACCGCTCCCTTGAGCTCACCAAGGGTCTTGGCCACGAGCTGGCCGCTGCGGTCGTGCGCCTGGGCGAGCGCGGACTCGGCGGCCTCGCGCTCCTGAAACATCGAGGTCAGCCGCGTCTTGGCGTAGTTGCCGGCGACCTGGGCGGTCATGCCGGCGAGGCGAAGAAAACGACGACTCTTGGTGGCGGGGCGATCAGACACGGGTCAAGGCGAGTGTGGGCGCAACGATGGGCGCGGGCCAGTGGCCAGCTCGAAGGACGGTGCAAGTGGTGCAGTCCGCGATGCGTTGCTCCCGCGGGAGCCCTGCCGCCGCGCCTGATCCACTCGGCTCGCACCGCCGGGGCGGCTCCGGTGGCCAGCCACCCCGGCACGTTGCGAACCCCGTCGCGGTCGCGCCATACCGACCGCATGGGTACACCGCCGCCGGTCGCCTCCCCGCTGCTTGAGCTCGAGCTCTCCGCCGACGCCCGGTTCCTTCGCGTCGATCTCCAATCGCCCTGCCAGGTGCTCAGCTGGGCACCGTGGCGGGGTGGCGACGTGCTCGCGTCCACAGTGGTGTGGCACTACGTCAGCCGGGCCGAGCTGCCGATGAACGTCGACCCCCACGCGCTCCTAGGCGACCGTCTGCGCGATCTCGGCGAGGCTCGAGCTGTCGGACTCCTCACGGCGCGGCGACTCGAGCACCACGAGCAGCACCACGTGTCACGAGGTACGGTCGGCGTCTCGGTGGTGGCGACCGTCGGACTGGGCAATGCGCTGCGCGCGGGAGATCCCAGCCGCCTCGACCACGCGCCGCGGCTCGGCACCATCAACATCCTCGTCCGTTGCAGCCAGCGCCTGACCCCGTCCGCGCGACTCGAAGCGTTGTCCATTGCCGCCGAAGCCCGGACGCTCGCCGTGGTCGAAAGCGGAGCGAGGAGCACGGTGTCGACCTCGCCGGCAACCGGGACGGGGACCGACTGCATTGCGCTGGCCACCCCTCATCCGGCGGGCCCAAACGAGATCGAGAAGTCGTACGCCGGCAAGCACACCCTGATCGGCGAGCTCGTCGGCGCCGCCGTGCATCGCGTCGTCGCCCGAGCTTGCGCAGACTATCTCGACGCGCATCCGAGTTGCTGAAGCGACGCAAAAAAAGTGCGACCTGCCCGAGTCGAGCCAAACCACAACGAGCAACCGGCGAGTTCATGGCGCACCGCAGCCGGAGTCGGGCTGAGTGCGACGGCCGGGCACCGCCGCATCAGGGGCGAGGGGGTCTCCCTGGTGCAAAAGAGAGGCGGGGCCGTCCGCGCCGCTCGTGGTCGGCCCGGTCGAGCGCGCGCAGGTATCCCCGCGGACGCAATGCTTGCGTCGGGACTCACTCGAGACGGTTCTGCGGTGCCATCACCGTTTGGAACCCGGCCGCCGCTGCGGCGGGCCCACTCGCGACTGCACCGTCGCGACGGCGCTTCGCCCTCCGTCCGGCGAATCGAAGGGCTTATCGCGCCGAACCGTCGCCCGCCGGCCACGAAACCCCATCAGATTGGACAGACACTGGGTGTTGCCCAGGAGTGCCGGCTTTCGGTGCGGCTCGCGAACGGCGGGCAAAACCTCGCCGTTCGCGGTCGCGTGACCGGTTCGCGAGCTCCCCCGGGCCACGCTACGACGGTGGAGCCGGCGTCGGCCCGTCTTGGGCGATGCCATCGATAAAGATACCGACGGCGGCGTCGATGCACTCGTGGGGTGGAACAGATCCAGCGACTCCTTATAGTGGCGTCCACCGAGATCCAACTCGAGGCAAGTGAGCTCGAGCGAGCGACGGGGCA
Organism: Myxococcales bacterium FL481; assembly: GCA_006508105.1. GTDB lineage: Bacteria > Myxococcota_A > Polyangia > Nannocystales > Nannocystaceae > FL481. The sequence continues at coordinate 21,994 of QKPP01000217.1, forward strand.
CCAGTTCGAGATTCGGCGAGTGGACAGCGTGGACGCGGCAAGACAGCACTTCGCGTCACCTTACGCCACAGCGTGGCTCGTTGATGACAGCCTTGGTGAGGGCGCCGAAACCGAGCTGTTCGCCGACCTCAAGGATGTCAACGACTGCGTACCGTTCATCTACGTGGACCCCAGCTCGAAACCGCTCAGTGGATTCGGTCCGGATCTTCCCGATCAGGTTGTCCGATCAACACACGATCACGCCGATCTCATGGAGAGAATTGACGAGATTCTCCGCGCGCGCGTGTTCGAGCCACAACTTGCGCAGGCCATTACCGAGGCGGCGAAAGCGACAATTCGCGATTCGTTTGTTCCCGACGCGGAGTTGCGCGGGAGCTGGCTCCGAGCCGGGCAACAGCCCGTTCATGAGGTGAACTCGACCATCCCGTTTTGTGGGCCCCACGTCTCGGGACGCCTTTCGGTGAGCGGCAGTCGGAGCACGCTCACCCGCATCTACGAAGCGACAGTACCGGGAGCCGTCGCGCCCCGCGACCGAACCCTTGAAGACCTCGTGGGCGAAATATCCAATCAGGTCCTGGGCGGCATCAAGCGCAATCTGGGAGCGGGGGGCCTCGATCTCTCGATCGGAGTCCCCCTCGTCTACTCGGGTCCGGCCTGTCCCGTCCGCTACCGGACCCGCAGCGGCTCGCTTTTGCTGCATGTGGGCGGCGAGCGGGCGCCAGACTGCCTTTCTCTGGACGTCTCATTCGACTCGCTGCGCCGCAGCTACGACCCGAGTGCCAGCCTCGACGATGACGACGGCGCCGCAACCGGCGTACTGGCGTTCCTATGAGCCGGACGGCCGACACCGCAATGCGCCAGTCTCCGCGCGCGGCTGCGTTTTCACTCGGGGCGGTGACGGGCGTACTGGCGACCGGCATGTTGTCCAGCTCGGGGACGCTCGACGCTGGATCGGCCGTGGCGTGGGCCGTCGGGTCATCACTGGCGTTTGGGGGTACCGGCTATCTGCTCGCGTCACGGATCGAGCGCATCGTCGCCAACGTGCGAGACCGGGAGGCGCGAGGGTGAGCGTTGCGCGTCTCGTCCCGCGGCTGGTCCCCGGCGCCGTGCTCGGCGTGTGGGCTGGCCTCGCGGTCGCCGTGGGCGCAACCCTCATGGCCGGGCACTGGTACACGCTGCCGGTTCCCGAAATCTCTCCGCAGCTCGCCGCTGCGCTCCACGACTTGCGTCCACAACGTGACGAAAGCCGTTGGCTCGCCATCCATGTGCTGTATGCGAAATGCGGGTGCTCTCAGCGTATTTTCGACCATCTCTTCGAAACGGACCGGCCAGCTGCTGTCGACGAGACCATCTTGCTCGTCGGTGCAGACTCGTCAATCCGGGAGCGGGCCGCGACCGCCGGGCTGAACCTGAAACAGATCACCCGCGAGGAACTCAAGCAGACCTACTTCATGGAATCGGCGCCGTTATTCGTGGTGCTCGATTCCGACGGTGCTCCGCGCTATGTCGGTGGCTACACCGAGCGCAAGCAAGGCTACGACGTCCAAGACTTGAAGATCCTCGCCGCCTTGCAAAGCGGGCAGCCCGGCCACGAACTCCCGCTGTACGGCTGCGGTGTCAGCCAAGAGCTACAAGACTACCTGGACCCGATCGGGGTCAAATACTGAGGTGCCATGTTGAGCCTACTCAAGCGAATTCGCGACACGATTGTACTGCCCCCCCACATTAGCGAATTTGAGGACAAGTACGTTCGAAGAATGAACCGGATCTCGCTGGCGTTCTTCGCCCTTCATGTTCCGGTGTTCGTGGCGGTGGCCTTCTTCAACGACACGGGTCCTTTGATGGCGCTGGGACTCAGTCTTGCCGTGCTCGTCGGTCCTGTGGTGGCCTATCGCACCCTGGACAATCCTCGACGCGTGTCGGTGGTGTACGGGTTCACCGCCATGCTAATGGGCGGGCTCTTGGTGCACTTCGGACAAGGTCCGGTCCAAATCGAGATGCACTTCTACTTCTTCGCGCTGCTCGCCATGCTCGCGCTCTTCGGCAATCCGGCGGTCATCCTCACCGCGGCGGTCACCGTAGCCGTTCACCACCTCGCACTTTGGTACTACCTACCATCGAGTGTGTTCAACTACGACGCACCTATCTGGGTGGTGTTGGTACACGCCGCGTTTGTCGTCCTCGAGTCGGTGGCAACCGTGTTCATCGCGCGCAGCTTCTTTGACAATGTCATCGGGCTCGAGAAGATCGTCAATGCCCGCACAAAGCAGCTCGACGCACGCAATCAAGAGATGCGCCTGGTGCTCGACAATGTCGACCAGGGCCTGCTGACCCTCGACGCGCAAGGCGTCATGTCCACCCAAAAGTCGGCCACGGTCGAGCGGTGGTTCGGACCTGCACAGGACCAACAAAGTTTCGCGGACTACCTGATGCAAACCGCGCCAGAGACCGCCACCGCGTTCGAGATCGCCTTCGATCAAGCCCAGATGGGCATGCTGCCCATCGAGGTCGCGCTCGATCAATTTCCGGCCAACATGAAGGTGGATGGGCGCCACTTCGCGCTGGGATACACCCCGATCACCCACGACGAAGCCTTGGTGCAGCTGTTGGTGGTCATCTCCGACGTGACCGCGGCCGTTGAAAGAGAGCGACTCGAGGCCGAGCAGCGCGAGGCCATGCGCATCTTCGATCAGCTGCTATCCGATCGGGGCGGGTTCCTCGAGTTCTTCGAAGAGGCCGAGCAGCTCGTCGCCAACCTTGCCAGCAACAAACACACCGACCTGCGCACGCTCAAACGAGCGGTGCACACACTCAAAGGCAACGCGATGCTCTTCGGCGTGCACTCCATCGCCGACCAGTGTCACGCGATCGAGTCGCGTATCGAGGAAGAGGCGCTGGCCCCCTCCCCCGACCAGCTGCTCGCGCTCGGCGAGACATGGAACCGGATCAAAGGCCGCCTGAGCGTGGTGCTCGATGAAAACACGCGCACGGCCATCGAGATCGCGCCGACCGACTTTGACAAGCTGCTCGCCGCCGCGTTGCGCGAAGCTCCGGGACCGCAGCTGGCCAAGATGATCGCGGACCTCAAGCTCGAGCCGACGGCGGTACGCCTGCAACGGCTCTCCGACCAAGCCAAACGGATTGCTCGCCGCCTCGGCAAAGGCGATATCGATGTGCGGGTTGAAGACCAGATGTTGCGTCTCGATCCCGAGCGGTGGTCAAGCTTTTGGTCGTCGTTTGTGCACGTCGTGCGCAATGCGGTCGACCACGGGCTGGAGATTCCTGAGGAACGCGCCCGCGTCGGCAAAAGCGAGAGCGGGGGGCTATCCATCGCGACAGTCATGAGCAACGGAGAGTTCGTCATTCGGCTCAAGGACGACGGCCGTGGCATCGAGTGGGACAGCGTGCGCGCGCGGGCTCAGGCCTTGGGATTGCCGTCTGCCACGCACGCCGACCTCGAGCGGGCCTTGTTTTCCGACGGGTTGAGCACCGCTTCTGAAGTCACAGAGTACTCCGGGCGAGGGGTCGGCATGGGAGCCATTCGCGCGGCCTGTGAAGGACAAGGCGGCCGGATGCGAATCTCGAGCTCGCCCGGCCAAGGCACTGAGGTGGAGTTTCGTTTCCCGGTCGACGCCATGGCCCCGACCCCGGCCGAACGGCTGGCCGCGGCCGCGTAGCCACGTGACCCGAAATCAGCGAGGAGGAGAAAAGACATGTCAGCGAAGATTCTTATCGTAGATGATTCGGCCACCATTCGTCATCAAGTACGGGCCTGCATCGAAAACGCCGGATTCACTTCGATCGAGGCGGAAAACGGGGCGCTCGGCCTGCAGAAAGCGAAAGACGAGTCGGTCGATCTGATCATCGTGGACATCAATATGCCGATCATGAGCGGACTCGAGATGCTCGAGAACCTGCGGCAAGTCCCCGGCAAAGAAAAGGTCCCCGCGTTCGTGCTCACGACGGAGTCGTCGAAGGCGATGGTCGCCCAGGGCAAAAAGTGCGGCGCGACGGCATGGATCGTCAAACCCTTCAAGCCCGACCTGCTCGCCAAGGGCATCGCACACGTTCTCGCCAAGTCAAA
>QKPP01000069.1 GCA_006508105.1 Myxococcales bacterium FL481
TCATCGTCGTCATCGTCATCGTCGTCGTCGTCGCCCTCGGGCCAGTCGCCGTCGTCGTCCCAGTCGTCTTCTTCCCAGTCTCCCCAGTCCCAACTGACAAAGGGCACCATCAACAGACCTTCTTCGTCGTTGATGGTGATCATCTTGTGCATACGGTTCTGATCCTCCGTATATTGAGCACTACGACCCCCGAAGTTGACGCGCTGGAGCATCTGCGGGTGGGCGAAGTCCGACACGTCGAACAAGCTCACGGTCAGCGCTCCGTCAGGGTTTCTGAAGTCGTAGCCCAGACCGATGAGCTGATCTCCGCGGGGCTCGAGGTGGACCACCCACCCCGGCATCTCGAGTTCGCCGATCTGCTGCGGGTTCTCAGGGTCGCTCATGTCCAAGGTGAAAAGCGGGTCCATCTCCTCGGCGGTGATGGCGTAGCCGCGGTCGCCGTCGAACCGGGCGCTGCGTAGTGTCTCGTTCGGGGGAATGACCATGTCCAGTCGTCCCGCGGGCGTGATCTCGCTGGCGGACGAGACGTAGAACGTTTCCACCACTGGCATGACATTGTCTTCGACCCAGGGGTTCGGCTGACTGATGACCCGAAGCACGCCGTTGTACTCGTTCATCTGCCACCTGCTGTCGACGCGCCCGGCAACTTGGAAACTTGTGCCAATGACGATGTCGCCGCTCGGATCGGAGACGTCGACCACATCGATGGTCGAGCTGTCGTCGCTGTCCCAGGTGTATTCGACACCCGCCACGTACATGCGGTCCGCATTGGCGGTCACGCTGCGGTGCCCGCCGCCGTAGCTATTCGGTTGGGCCGGGAACACGGCTTCGTCGACCTTGGTGAGGTCGCCCATGGGGCCTACGGTCAGCGAGGTGATGGTGGTATTGCGTTCGTCGTCGCAGTTCCAGCACCAGCCGTTTTCGTAGCTGACGAGATACAATCTATCGCCGATCCGGCGCGAGTCTTGAATCTCGCCGGGGAGCGCGTAGTCGGCCCGCGCTTGGATATCGCTCGGGTCGCTGACGTCGAGCGCCATGATGCGACTGCTCCAGACCCAGCGGCGATCGCCAGTGTCCGGATCGACCTCGATGCGCTCGTCGTCCGAGAACATGACGTACGCTTGTTCGCCATCGACATACATCTCAAACGGCGTGGCACTCGTGCGGTACTGCCCGAGGAGCGTCAGGTCCTCGGGTTGAGCCAAATCGATGACGGACAGACCGCTCCACCGCGACAGGGCGTAGAGAAGGTCGCCGTCGACGTGGATGATGTCGGCCTCGGCGATGATGTCGTTGGGATCATCGGGGTCGCCGTCGTCGGCGGAGTCGTCGTCATCGTCATCGTCATCGTCACCGGCGTCCTGATCACCATCGGAGTCGTCGTGGTCGTCGCTGGGCTCTTCTGCGCCGCCGCCGTCGTCGTCATCGTCATCGTCATCGTCGTCGTCGTCGTCCGCGTCATCGTGGTGATCGTCGCTGGCGCCGGTGTCCCAACCGACACCCGTCGAGGACTCGTCGTCGTCGTCGTCGTCGTCGTCGTCGTCGGGATCGGTTGGATTGGGATTGTCCTCCACCCACGGCGGTAGATCGTCTGGCTCGGGGATCCAGGGCCAGTCGCACGCCGCAAGCGGTACGAGAAAAGATAAAGAGAGCGCGTGTCGCCAGGTGACGCGTCGCCGATGGGATAGTGGTCTGGAGTTGATGCGCATACCTTGCTCCGTGCGACGTCGAGGCGGCTGCCCCACGTCGACTCGTTTCGGGGTACCGTGGTCTCCCTCGTCGATCACCGGATGCGTAGGGTTTGCGCTTCGAGGTGAGCGTTCCCCGCGAGCGAGCGCGTATGGTCGCGCGGACCGGGGGGACTTCCGGGCATTCGGTGGGTCGCTGCCGCAATGTCACGGGCGTCGGATACGCTGTCTGGATGCGTGCGATCCAGTCCCGATGGGTATCCGCGGCGAAGCGCAGGCGGCGGTGGTTGGTGAGCACGCTCATGTTCGCCGTCGCCGGCTGCTCGGCGACAGATTCCGCCAGGCATGCCGCCGTTTCCCCGTCGTCGTCGCCGTCGTCGCGACCACGACTGGTCGTCCAAATCACAGTCGATCAACTTCGCGCCGATCTCCTGTATTCGTTTGCCCCTCGCTTTCGTGACGGTTTCGCTCGTTTGTTGTCGCAGGGGTTTGTCTACACCGCGGCGTCGTTCGGCCACGCGGCGACCGAGACGGCGCCCGGACACGCGACTTTGCTGACCGGGGCGCCGCCGAGCGGGCATGGCATCGTGAGCGGCCAGTGGTGGGATCGCCAGGGCCAGCGTATGGTGTACGCCGTCGAGCAGCCGGGCGCGGCCGTCCTCGAGGAGGGCGCTGCGTCGACGGCGGGCGCTTCGAGTCGCGAGTCCGGCCGGGGCCCCGCGAATCTACTGCTGCCCACCACGGGCGACGAGATCGACCGGCTTGGCCAGGGGCGAGCCAAGGTTCTTTCAGTGGCGGGCAAGGATCGATCGGCGGTTATCGGCGCCGGACACCGTGGCCAAGCTTTTTGGTTCACGGGGCGACGGTTCGTCTCCAGTCGGCATTACTACACGAGACATCCCGAGTGGGTTGACGCGTTCAACGCCGAGGAGCCGACGAATCGCTACCGCGATCAGGTCTGGGATCTCCTACGACCGCAGGCGGCATACGAGCGGGCCGACCACGATGCGCGGGCGTACGAGGTTGGGTACGGACATCTCGGCTCGACGTTTCCTCACCGGTACGCTGCGGACGATCCCGCCGCGTTCCACAAGGGGCTCGCACGATCGCCCGCAAGCGATGAACTTGTGGTGGATTTCGTCGTGCGCGCGTTGGAGCACGAGCAATTGGGGCGAGACGAAGTCACCGATTTTCTCGCTGTCAGCCTCAGCTCGACCGATTACGTGGGTCACTACTGGGGTCCGTCGAGCCTCGAAGCCGAAGACAACCTGTATCGAGTCGACGTCTTGTTGGGTCGCCTGCTACAAGAGTTGGATGAACGCGTGGGGCTCGAGCACACGTTGGTGGTGTTGTCAGCGGACCATGGCGCAGCTGAGCTCCCGGGCCGATGGCACGAGCTTGGTCATCGCGACGAACCGTTGACCCAAGAACGGCTCTTGAGTGCAGTCGAAGCGGCCCTCCAACCCATCGACGCTCCGGTACTCGCGTATCGCTGGCCGTACGTGTACCTGGACCACGAAGCGTTGCGTGCCGCTGGGCGAGACACGGTGGTGGCCCAGCGCCAGGCCGCCCACGCTGCGAGCAGGGTGCCAGGCGTTACGGCAGTCATCGCTACCAGTGACCTGGCCAGCGCCGCGTCCACGCTTGACCCGATCGTTGCGGCGCGTGTGCGTGACAACTACCATCCGGCGCGATCAGGCGACCTGCACGTGGTCAACGCCCCGTTCGTTTTGCCGGCTGACCCCTACCTGTCGACGTTACCGACCACCCACGGGAGTCCGTGGGAGTACGACACGCACGTGCCGGTGGCGTTCCTCGGCGATGGGATTGCGCCAGGTCGCAGTTGGCGACGGATCCAGCCCCGTGACATCGCGCCCACCATCAGCGCACGACTCGGCATCGCTGCGCCGCTCGGCGCGACGGGAGAGCAGCTCGATGAGGTCCGGCATCGCGACTAACGTTGTGTGGTCAGGCATGGCGCACGACCGCGGTGCCGCGGCGCCTACAACCGCCGCAGACGAACTTGTTCGACACGATGTCGTTCACCTTTGCGCAGCACGAGCTTGGCGCGTCCGCGGGTGGGCAAAATGTTCTCGTGCAGGTTCACCGCGTTGATGGAGGCCCAGATCTGTCGCGCTGTGCCTCGGGCTCGCTCGTCGTCCAGCGTGGCGTAGCGGTGAAAGTACGACCGTTCATCTCCGAACACGCGGTCTCGAAAATCCAAGAACCGGTCAACGTACCATTGCTCGATCAACGCCTCCGGTGCGTCGACGTAGATCGAAAAATCAAAATAGTCGGACACGAACACCCGCTCGGCGCCGCCTTCGGGGTAGGGACCGGCCTGCAGGACATTGAGACCCTCGACGATCAAGATGTCCGGCTGCTCGATCGTCTGCCAGCCATCGGCCACCACGTCGTACGCTAGGTGCGAATACACCGGAGCCGCCACGGCCGGGTTGCCGGACTTGACTTGTTCCATGACCTGTAGCAGGTGCGGCAGGTTGTAGCTTTCGGGGAATCCTTTGCGCTGCATCAGCCCCCGCGCCTCGAGTTCGGCGTTTGGCCACAAGAACCCGTCGGTGGTCAGCAGCTCCACCTTCGGGTGATCTGGTTCGCGCGCGAGCAGCTCGGCGAGGATCCGTGCGGTCGTGCTCTTGCCCACGGCAACGCTGCCGCCAAGTCCGATGACGTAGGGCACCTGGCCGCGTTTGCGACCGCGACGGAGGAATCGAGACGTCTCACGGTGCAGCGCGCTCGCTCCGGCCACATGCAGACTCAACAGGCGAGAGAGCGGGAGATAGATCTCACGGACCTCATCGAGCTGAATCTGCTCGCCTACGCTTCGAAGACGGGCCAGCTCGCCTTCCCCCATGGCGAGCGGCGTGTCCGCGCGCAACGCAGCCCACTGGTCGCGGTTGAACACGACGTAGGGGCTTGTGGTCTGGGACTTCGGCGGCGCGCCCGTCACGAACTAAGAGCGTGAAGCAAACGGTTCCCACCGTAAAGGCCGCGGTCGAGCCCCCTCTCGGGCGTTCCCGCGGGCGCGAACGGGCCCGGCACGCCGGTGGCCGCGTCGGGTTCGATCAGCGGCAAAGAAACGCGCGCAGGGCCTCGCTGCGTTCGCGCAACAGCGGGAACTTGGTGCTGCGCAAAGCCGCGTACTTGGGGCGTTTGGCCGGTCGGGGCGGGAAGTGATCCGCGGTGACGGGGCGTCGTGGGGTGGTCACCCCCAGTAGCGTGAAAAACTCCTCGGCGAAGCCGTACCACGTGACGTCGGGTCCGGCGTTGACCAAGTGGTACACGCCCGGGCCGTAGTCGCCGTCGAGCAAGCGCCGAGTCGCCGCCGCGATGTCGACCGTGTAGCTCGGGCTGCCGATCTCCTCGTCGACGATATCGAGAGATGGTTTGGAGGCAGCGAGGCGCAGCATCAGCCCCACGAAGCTCTCTTTGGTCCGCGTCGATTCGCCCGGCGGTCCGAAGATCTTGGACAGGCGGCAGATGTAGGTTTGTCCGCCCGCGGCCTGCACCGCTCGCTCGCCGGCCAACTTGGTTGCGCCGTAGCGGGAGATCGGGTCGGGTGTGTCTTCCTCGACGTAGCCTTCGCGCGCGTCGCCGCGAAACACGTAGTCGCTGCTGTAGTGGAGAAACGGTATTCCGCGCCCGGCCGCCGCCAATGCAAGGTAGCCCGGCCCGTCGCCATTGGTGGCCTGGGCCATCGCGAACCACTGGGGGTCCTCTGCGCGATCGACTAGGTTGTAGGCCGCCGCGTTGATGATGAGATCGGGCTTTCGAGTTTCGACGAAGCGGAACACGGCGTCGCGATCCGTGATGTCGAGCCGGTCGCGGGTGCCCGCAATCACGTCCCAGTCCGCGTAGGTCTTGACGAGTTGGGGGCCCAAGTTGCCGTGGGCACCCGTGATCAGCACGCGTCGTTGAGCGGTCATTGTTCAAGTCGCGGTGAGCTCGGCGAAGCGAGGTTGGGCCTGGTCGCGGGCCGACAACGTGGGCGGGCCGGAGAGCGGCCAGTCGATGGCGAAGTCGGGGTCGTCCCAGGTGAAGCCGGCATCATGCTCTGGCGAGAACGTAGAGTGCCCGCATTTGTAGAGAAGCTCGCAGTCGGTCAGCGCGTAGAACCCGTGGGCGCAACCCGCCGGGACGTAGAGCATACGCTTGTCGATGGCATCGAGCTCCACGCCGTACCATTTGCCGAAGCTGGGCGAGTCACGGCGCATGTCTGCGACCACGTCGAACAGACGCCCGCGGGTGCATCGCACCAATTTCGACATCTGGCGCGGGGCAGTCTGAAAGTGCATGCCTCGCAGTACGCCCTGTTGAGAGGCCGAGTGGTTGTCTTGCACGAAGTCGTCGGTGATCCCCAGCGCGACAAACTTGTCGCGATTGAACGATTCGTAAAAGTAGCCCCGGTCATCGCCGAACACCTTGGGTTCGATCACGAAGGCACCGGCGATCGGTGTTTCGATTTTGTGCATCAGAACTTGTCTCCGTTGCGCACGACTTGGTCGCGATACCACTCTTTGTACCCCGAGCTGTCTTTGATCGGGCGCCACCAGTCGGTATTGTTGCGATACCAGTCGACCATGACCCGTAGCCCATCGTCGAAGGCAATCTGGGGTGACCAACCCAGCTCTCGCTCGATCTTGGTGTACTCGATCGCGTAGCGACGATCCTGCCCGGGGCGATCGTTGACAAAACTGAGCATGTTGTCATGCAGGCCCATGACCCGCAGCAGTCGCCGGGCCGTGTCGGCGATGGTCAGCTCGGTGTTGCCACCCATCATGTAGGTTTCGCCGATCTTGCCGCGCTCGAGAACCGCGAGACACCCCATGCCATGGTCGTGGGCGTGGATCCAATCGCGTACCTGCTGCCCGTCGCCGTGCACGATGATGGGCCTACCCTCGATAAGGTTGGTGATCGAGATCGACAGGAACTTCTCAGGATACAGGTACGGCCCGTAGTTGTTGGTGCAGTTCGAGATGGTGCCCTGCAGGTCGTGCGTGTGCACGGCTGCTCGCACCAGGTGGTCCGCGGCCGCCTTGGTCGCGCTGTAGGGGTTGCGCGGGTCGTACGGCGTGGCCTCGGTAAAGCGCGGGTCGTCGGGGCCGAGCGAACCGAACACCTCGTCGGTGCTCACGTGATGAAACCGCTTGCCGTGGCGCACGCAGGCGTCGATCAGGCGCTGGGTACCCAAGACGTTGGTGAAGATGAACGGCTCCACGTCGCTGATCGAGCGGTCGACGTGGGTCTCCGCGGCGTAGTGCACGACGGCGTCGACCTCGGACACGAGTTCATCCACCAACTTGCGGTTGGTGATGGAGCCGTAGACGAACCGGTACTGAGGATGGGTTTGCACATCCATCGTGGTCGTCAGGTTGCCTGCGTACGTGAGCGCGTCGAGATTGACGATTGACCAACTCGGTCGCTGCTCGAGCACCACTCGGATAAAGTGAGAGCCAATAAAACCTGCGCCGCCGGTAACAAGAAGCTTCATGGTTCCACGATCGCGATCGTTGAGCGTGGAGAAACCTAGGAGAGCTACCGGGGTCCGTCAAGCAACTGACCCGCACCGGGGTTTGGCGGGCAGCGACACGGGTTGTCTCGTGGCGAGACTACCAAAGCTTGCGCGAGACCGGGTTGGTTACTCGATTGGCCGTCGCTACGACACTGGGACGAACCGAAATCGGGCCGGGTGATCTGTGTCCGCGGGCGTCTTGGTGGCCACGGCCGAGGCCCGCGCGGACGTCGGTCGAGCTCCGACGTTGGTCGAGGGCCGCGGGAAAGGGGCTCGGTCGGCTCGGTCGGCCGAGAGGCGCACGCCGTTTGCCGTACGTTCTCCGACACGCCGAGTGCCGCGTCTGTCGGCGACGCGAGCTCTCGTAACGTTTGATCGGTGGCGTTTGAGCAGTCGGCCTCCGTGCGCCCGGATCTGAGCCGGATCGTGAACCAGCCCCAACTTGCGACGCTACGCTGCCCACGATCGGACCTCGGCACGTCGCGGGAACGTGCTTGGTCCCGACGTTGATGCAAGGGGGTGAGACGATGCCACGGTCTGAGCAATTCTTGACGATGCGACGAAACTGGGCGCGGTTCGGGTTGGCGTCGGCGCTGGCGACCCTTGGGTGTTCCGAGGGCTCGAGCGCGGATGGGAAGGATGGGGCTGCGGTCGGCGGTGATGATGACGACGGTGGCGATGGTGACGACGACGACGACAATGGTGATGATGACGACGGCGGCGACGATGACGATGACGATGACGATGACGACGATGACGATGACGATGACGATGAC
>QKPP01000094.1 GCA_006508105.1 Myxococcales bacterium FL481
TCGTCGTCGTCGTCGTCATCATCGTCGTCATCATCGTCGTCATTGTCTCCACCCGGAATATCCTCACCCAGTTCGAACGAGCCCTCGTAGGTGACGATGTAGTCACCGGTGATGACGAGGTCGACCTCTTCTCCTTCGTCGAGATCGACACTGATCGTCGCCACGCCGTCTGAGTCGGAGTAGGCCACGCCGAATAGCTCCCCGTCTTGGCTGATCGCGACGCGGGCACCCTCTACGGTGTCACCGTCCTCGGTCTTGACCATGATCTCCGCTCCGCCGCGGGTTCGGTTCGCTTCGGGTTCCACGGCGGGCGAGACCTTGCCGCGGATCCGGACCGACGGGTCGGCCAGGTCGAGGAAGGTTTCGCGCGACTTCGTGGCCCCGTTGCCGTGAATACCCTCCATTTCCATGATGCCGTAGGTGAACAACGGACCCCACTGGGAGATGTGATCGTCGTCGTTGGCGAAACCGCGGACCATGGCCTCTTCCATGTCCGCTGGTGGGTGCCATTCAGCCAAGACCGTGGACGACACGATGGCCAACCCACCGTTTGGCTTCGCCAGCGGGCCCGTGCGCATCCAGGCATCGGCGAACGACACCGAGATGCCGGGGTCGGCGTTGCTGCAAGCGCAGTCGAGCACGACCGGCCACTGGCCGTAGGTGTTGAGGTCCTGAACCGTGCTCACCCGGAAGTGGAAGTTGCTGAGAATCCACGCGGTGCCGTTGCCGTGACCCATATAGGGGATCCAGGCCGCGCCATTGTTGATGTCGTTGGTGACCGTTTGGACGTTGAGACCCTCGCCGACGTAGTTCTCGCTGATGCTTTCCCATCCGTAGTTGCGCATCCATTGGACAAGCTCTCGCATGCGCTGTTTGTCGCTAGGGTTGCCCTCATCGCTGGCTACGGCGACGATCGACTCCACCCACTGCTGGTCGGTGAGGTCGTGACCGTCGGCCTCTTTGCCGAGATAGCGCTCGTACATGACGGTGCGATCGCCGATGATGGACACCTCTTCGACGTTGGTCGCGGCGAAGCGACCGAAGAAGACGTCCGCTTTATCGTCCCCATCCACGGTGGACATCAGAAAGTCCGACGGCCCGTAGTTGGAGTTATCCATCGCCACCTTCGCGCTATCGCCGACCAGGATCACGTAGGTCAGCGGCGCTTCGGTGTTACCCATCGGCGTGTCGAGACGATCGCGAATCGCAGAACGGATGCCATCGGGGTTGTTGCCCGAGTCATCCGTGGTGATCATCTCGACTTCGTATCCCGCTCGGATCTTCCAGTCGATGAAGTTGTCCATCCCGTCGGTGAGGTCCGGGGCCGAGATGATCAGCATGCCCTCCGGCGCCTCGGCGCGAAGCGAGCGGTCACGTCCGATCACGGCGCGACGCATCAGCCGTTCAAAGGCGCCGGGCTCGGCGGTCTGGGCCGAACGCGAGGCCCCGCCTTCAAACCACACGCGCACGGTCATGCTGCTGCTCACCTCGAGCCGCCCACTCGCGGCGAAGTAGCGCACGGGGTGCAACTCGAGGCGGGCAACGCCTTGGCTGCGGATCTTCTCGACTTGGCCGGCCTCGGCCAGCGTGGCCGGCCACGCGGCATCCGATGCGTAGGCGTCAGGGTTGAGCGCAAAGGGTGGCGCGTCCTCGGGACCGCGGCACCGCAGGCGCTCGGGCTGCGCCGGCATCACGTCACCCACGCGCTGCGTGACGCGATTGTCTTCCAGTAGCTCCACGCGGATCTTGGCCCCGTCGGGCACGGCGATCTCGCGGGCGACGACGGGAACGGCCGGGGCGCCGAGGCTGCGCAGCGTGCCTTCACCGGGGATTTCCAAGGCCGTGAACCCCTCAGCGTCGCCGGTGCCAGCTCGCTGGTACAGGCCGTGCACCTCCACGCGTAGGTCAATGTAGTTGTCGCCCTCGCCCACGATACGAACATCGGCTCGAGCGCCGGCCGGGTTCTGGTCGGAGCTCAGCCACGTGGCGGACGGGTTGGAGCTCGCGGCTGCTGGAGCAGCGAAGGCGAGTGCGGCCAAGAATAGGGACGGGGTGAAGATGCTGGACTTGGTCACGGAGTCACTCCTTGGGGGCGGGACACGAGCCGATGCTCGGTTCTCGGAAACTCATCGACAGTAGCGGGGTGGTGGCGCTATCCGTCGTTTTGACAAGAGGCAGAGCAAACGCGGCACACAACCGCGTCGCCGTGAGGAGGCGCGGTCAGCAAGATCATCGCAGGGACGAGCCTAGCTCTAGTGTCCCAGTGCATCTGGGTACCACGGTTCACCCGGTCGCGACAACGCCGGCGTTGCGTAGAGACGTGACCCGTCCCGGACTGGACGCCACGTGCGGCCGTAGAGCGGTCTCGCGTGGCTTCGAGTGGGCGTATCCGACGATTGCCCGACCCGCCGACTCGCCCACTATTTATGCGCCGAGCATATGCGCTGAGCTTGTGCGCTGAGCTTGTGCGCTGAGCTTGTGCGCTGAGCTGGTGCGCTGAGCGGCTAGCCGATTGGGTTCGGTGATATCGACATGCGAAGTTGGGCGCGAAGGACCGGCGCTGCGGTGGCCACCCCGGGCGATCGAACCGCGTTGCGGCCGCGAGGTTTCTGGTCGTCTGGAGTCCAGCGCAGTTGGGTCGTTCAGCGGGCAACGAGGCATTCAATACCCCGCCCCGGGCCTCGCGGACCGCTCCGTAGGGGGTCGACCAGTAGGAGGGCCGGGGTCAACGGTCGGCCGCGCGGCCTCGTCGAGCGGCGTTGGCTTCGCCATAGAATCGCTCACGGCGGCCAGTCCGACTGAAATTAGCGAGCTGAGCCGCGACCAAGGCGGGGCGGGCCGCCGGTGAGCCGCGGTCGTGGAGTCGGGGTCCTGAGCGTGGGGTGAGGACTGGGAACGCGCCCGGTTGAACCGTGGTCACGCTTGCGGCAACGGCTGCACTCTTTTTCCGTTCAGGGCCGTCGCGCATGCGATGACTATGCGGCGGGTTTGGCGTTTCCCCGCGACGGCCGGCCTGGCTCGCTCATGACCTTGGCGAATCCGCCGCGTTCGCTTCCGGGCGCTAGCTCACGTACGGCTCCGCGTCAGGTGGCCGAAACGGGATGATCAATCGTGCGGGCGGGCGACGGTGAGGTATCAGTGCAGCCATGTCGAACACCGACTTGTTTCTGATGTCCCCACCCGCGGTCGACTGGGCCATTCGGGGCAAAGCCAACTTCCGCAGCGCGGCGGCGGCGGCAGTCGATCCTCGCGGGGCGCGGCTCGAGTGGATCTCGTTGGCCGACGCCATTGAACAGCGGGGGGGTCGAGTCGTGTGTCTGGTGCCACCGGCCGGGTCGGGCTTGACCGGACTCCCGTACGCGGCGGAGTGCGGCCACGTGGTCGACTACCGGGGCGAGCTGGTGTTCCTGCTGCCCAACATGGCGGTCGAGCATCGACGCTCAGAGCGAGCGCTTTGGTCTGAGCTGGCGGTGAACCTCGGGCTGCAGCCCCGGTCGCTGCCGGGCATCTGGGAAGCGCAGGGCGACGTCGCGGCGTTCGATGGGTGTACGTTGCTATTTTACGGCGGCCGTACCGACGCCACCGGTCTGGCGGGGGCACAGCCTTACTTCGAAGGGGAGACGCTGACCTTGCGACTGCGCGAGCCCGCGTTTCACGGCAACATGGCGGTGCTGCCTTTGTCCGCGGTGGACCGTTTGGTGGTGTGCCCGGAGGTGATCTGCGACGACGGGTACGACCGGTTGCGCGCTCGCTTCGGCGACGATCGGATCTTGCGGGTCACGGAGGCCGAGATCCGCTGCTACGCGACCAATGGATTGCCGCTCGGGCGACAGTTCCTCGCGCCCCACTTGGTGCCCTCACGGGTACGCGCCATGCTCGAAGAGCAGGGCATGGAGTGGGTCGAACTCGAGATGCGCGAGCTGTGCGAGAAAGCGGGCGGTGCTTCGCGCTGCCTCGTCTCGCACGCGCACGTCGACATCAACCGGCTGACCATCGACACGAGCTGCGACTATCGTCACCTTCGTGGCCAGCTGCTGGCCGAGGTCGGTGCGTGAGCGTCGATCTGCCGACCTACTTCTCCAGCTACTTCGCAACGCATCCGCTGTTTCGCCCGGGTGCCTTGGGAGCGGCGGTCAATCGGACGCAACTGGATCTTCGGCCGTTCGGCCAGTCGATGCCATTCATCGATGCGGCCGAGCATCCCCGACTCACCGATTTGTACCACCGCTCCAACCGGTTGGCGTTCGACGATGACCTCGCGTTACCCGGCTGGGTGTTGGTCGACTTCTATCTGTTGCCGGCGGCCGTGGGGCTGCTGACCTGCCCGGCCGGTCTCCTCGAGCCGTCGGTTCGTAACCGCCTTGGACTTTCGTCCCAGGACGAGGCGATCGCCGCGGCCTACTACGCGGCGCCCACGATCCACCCGGGCACCGTGTTAGGCTGCTCCCTGTTCTCTTTGCTGCCGCGGGTCGGGGCGGGGCGCGTCATCAAAGCGTTGACCCTGCGCATGCTCCGGGCCGAGGCGCAGCGCGGTGTCACCCAGTGGGACAACGCGAGCTTGCGCGTCCACACCCGGATCGGCCCGCTCCAGGTCGAGGCCCCGGTGCCCCAGCCCCACGGCAAAGCGCGGGACAGCTTCGTGTACCGTATCGATCTGCACGGCGAGTCCGCCTGGCGTACGCAACCGCGGCCGTTGCCCGGCCTGGACCGCGCGAACGAGGATGCGTGGGTCGACGCTCGCGATCGTCAGGCAACCGACGAGTTGCTCCGGCGGGCGGCGTCGGGAGAGCGCGTCGAGGTGGTCTGGCCCGGCCTGTCCGACGACGGCCGGCTGGTTCGCGTGCGTCACTCGCGATCGGCGTAGCGCTCGACGGCACCCGCCGGACGACTCGCCGGTGCGGCGGGCCCTCGCCAGCGAACCTACGCGTCGGCGCACGGAAAGTGGCGGCAAAACTCGGAGGTGGGGTCGGACCCTTCGCGGCGGCGCAACTCGGCGCGAATGCCCGGTTCGAGCGACACGCCGAGCAGCATGCCGGCGATGCCGCCGGATGTTTCGTCCATCCACCAGTCCATCCACTGCCGCTGCCACCACCATTCGCCGGCGGCCAACCATTCGGCGTGTTGCCACGCGATCTGACGGGCGACGATGATGCTCCCGCCGAACACACGCTCGTCGAGGTGCCCAAACGCCACGTCTAGTTCTCGCATACCTGGGCCGTAGAGCTGGCCTAGCGCCGTTTGAACTTCGTCCATGATGCGCAGCAGCACGTCGTTGATCCGGGTGTGGTCACGGTAGGCTCGCGCGCGATCAGGGCCCAGCTGCACGTCGCGGACGGCATAGGCCAAGTCGAAGTTGATGTGTGCGTTCATGCCGAGCAGCGCGTCCTGCAAGATCAGGGTCTGGCCGCTGAGGGCCGAGTCGAACGCGGCTAGCCAGGCTCGAGGCACGCGGCGGCGTTGCCCGCGTTCGTAGTGCTGAAGCGCGCGCCGGTAGTAGTTGGCGAAGCGGGTCTGGTATTCCGCCACCCAGGCACTATCCTCGAAGTATCCGGCATCGACTGACTCTGCAATCCGCCGGGTCGTGAGTGCGTACACGCTGAGAAAGACCGCCCGTCGATCGTGCGCGACGCGGAAGCGGGTCTCGAGGCACGATAGTTGCTCGTAGGCGTGCCAGCTCGAGGTGTACTCGATGGCGAGCAGATCCGACAACGGTGCCGATGCGCACGAGTTCGGGTGAGCGTGACCGGTGCGTTCGGTGACCGCGAGCCAAGCGGCCACGAACCAGCCGAAAAACTGAAGATAGCGCAGCGATCCGTGCTGGCGCTTCATGCCGAGTTCCTCCTATGGAATCAAGCCAACGCGAAGCGTTGTCCCATCGCGGCCTCCGGCTCGCGTGGGAGTGTCGATGATGATGATCTGCCGAGACTATGGGTGATGGAGGCGGGAGTAAGCGGCGCGACTGTACTCCGCCGGGAACGTTGGCATGTCAGGTCTTCTACGCAACCAGTTTGATTCGCGCGCTATTGCACAAAGAGCGAGCGGGCCGCCGTCGCGACTTTTCGGTGCCCATCGCGAAGGATGTAGCCCCAACGAATACCTCTAAGTGGGATTGGATTGCTCCAGAGAACATGGTCGAGTCCCGTTGCCAGCCCGACTCGAGTTTGCCTTGTTTGATTTGCAAAGAGGTTGAGCCGGGAGACAGATGTCCGGCGAAGTGGCGGTGCGACAGGGGCCCACGGTTGAGCACGTCGAGCTGCATGTGCGCGTGCAACCGCGTCGGTCGGTTCGACGCGGGCGCGATACTCCACGCCGCTGAAGCCCGAGCGGCGGCGGCAGTTCGCACCAGAGTTGGCGGCTTGAGGTGGCCATAGATCAGCTGGCGGGCGCGGACGTGTGCCGCTGCTCCCGGTGCAGCTCGTGGAAGGCATGGTGCAGTCCCGCCCAGGCGTGCTGGACGTAGTCAATACGGATCTTGGGTAGCGTCATTGCCTGTGAAAACGCCCCATCGACGGCGGCGGGGTCGCGGCAGGCGAAGCAGTCCTCGCGTCGCCACTGTTGGGCGAGCAAGAACCGAATCGCCGGTTCGATTGCGGCGAGTTCGCCGTCCGCGTTCTCGCCGGCGGCATCGGCCAAAGCGGCGGAGGCCGCCGTCGCTTCCAACAAACCGGCCGTGGGGGTGTTGTAGGGAGGGAAGAGGTTGCCGAACCCGTGCCCGCCGAGATAGGCCCGATCGACGTGGCTGTTGTCGTCTAGTAAGAACCGGGATTGATAGCGCACGTACTGCCGACAGAAGCGTTCGTAGGCCGCGTGGCGATGGTGGCTAAGGGCGGCCCGGGCTGCGAGGCAATGCCAGTTTTCTTCCGTGAAGAAGAACGCCGCCGCCGTGTGATTCCAGTAAGGCCCGGACACGTGATCCATCGCTCGCTGTACGCTTTGGCGGGTTTGCTCCTGGCCGGGCCAGCTCGGAGCGGGGTCTTGCGTTCCTTCGAGCAAAACCAGCGCCATGATCGCCTGGCCGTAGGCGTACAACGAGTCGGGAGCGGGAAGCGGGGTTCCGTCGAAGCGCAGTCGGGCCGCGAATCCGCCGTCGTCACGCTGCAGATAGAGCAAGGTATGTGCGAGTTCGCCGATGAGGGCATCGAACTTGGGGCCGACTCGAGGTCGACACGCCAAAAATGCGATTAGCGGCAGTGCGGTGCTGCCTAGCCCCGCCACTCGATCGCGCGAACCGACCAATGCGATGTGGGACCCGACTTCACGTCGGCGACCCGCAAGTGCGGCGAGGGCTCGAGATGCCGCCTCGCGCACCCGTGTCGTCTCGTCGCCAAGCTCACACAGCGCAAGGGTGGTGCCGGCTTGGCGCGGCAGGTGTAGCCGCGCTCGCATTTGTTTCCCCGTCGCAGGATTCATCGCGTAGTTGAACACCCCATCCTCTTGTTGCGATCGCAAGATGTACGCCTGGGCTCTCCGCGTTGCGTCACGAACGGAGCGCGCCGTGGACTCGGGAGTACGGGGGTGAAGACGCTGCAGGCGCTCGAGTCGACGATCTGAGCCGACCCGAAAGCTCTCGGTCGCGATGACCTGCAATTGATCCGGGGCGGGGGACCGATCGCCGCGTCGCCAGATCGGTCGCGCGACCGCGTCATAGAGCGCGTCGAGATCCGTTCCTAGGCGCAAGTCGGGAATCTGCGGGATCGGACGAAACTGAGAAAATGCATTGCGGGCGACGAGTTGCCACGGGGCGAGGCATTCGCGATCCAAGCAGATGCCTTCGGCGCCGCCCCGAATCGCCAAGGGCTGGGCCCAGCGCGGGAACAACGGTCCTCGTAGCGATCGTTGGCTTGTGACTAGATCCAGCTTGGCGACGGCATGTGCGGGAAGTTCGTCGATGACCTGCGCGATCTGACGCGGGAGGTCGTCGGCTCGAAGGGCGCGGCACGTGAGCGGACTCGATTGGCCGCGGCCGCCGTCGTGGGCGATGAGGAGCCACACCTCCGACTCGTTGGCGGGCGGGCAAGTCGCGGGGTGGATGGCGACCGTCGCGGGCTGGCGAGGTGCCGCGGGGCTAAGATCGGCCTCCACTTGCGCGTTCACTTCGGCCACGAGTCGATCGCCGTCGATTCGTGCGATGGGGTGGGCCCGGGCGGAGTCGAACGCCACCCAGGCCGCCACGAGCAGAATCACCGTCGCCCCGCCGCCGTGCCGCCGGCCGAAGCGGAGTCCGGGCCCTGCCAGTCGCCACGCCCGCATGCTCATCGGGAGGGTGAACAACACGAGCGTCCCGGTCGCCGCGAGGGCAGCCGCGGCCATGCCCTGCCCGACGTGCCCGTAGATCGCAACCAGATACACCGCGGTCCACCCCAGCCCGAGGCCGTACACGGCCAGCATGCCCGCCGACAGCCACAGTACGGATCGCCACGCCCATTGGCGTTGCCGACGATGGCGCGTCGTGGTTGCGAACGCCAGCCAGGCGTGGCCGCCGGCGAGCGCGAGGGACAATGCCGTGAACACGCCGGCGATCGACCAAGGCAGTGTGAGCCCAGCCCAGGCGAACACCGTGGCGTGGATGATCGCCAGGACGCTGCTTACCGGATCGCGCGATGGCTCCGGGCTCGACACGGGCGGCCGATTCACGGGCCCTTTGTACCGGGCGGCCGCGCAGGCGTCGAGCCCGGTGGAACCAGACTAGGGCGATTCGGCCACGGCTTCGTCGCTCGGTATAACCTCGCGTCGTCACGGCCCCCCGCGTTTGGACGAGTCGGCCACGAAGGTGTCGGGTGACGGCATTGTGGTGCCGCCGGTGTCGGCCTGGTCGCAGGCTCCCATCAACGGCGGGGTCGAGCCGCAGCTTGCTCCAGATTGCAGTGGGCCTTCAGCGAACGGACCAGCTTCGTCGTGCTCCTGAGACGGGTCCCCACGACGTCAGCCGCAGAGCGCGTCGGTCATGCTCGCGCGACCAGCTCCGGAGTGGCGCCTCGTCAGCGCCGCTCGGCGATACCCTTAGCTCGCCTCGGACCCACGGGACCGCTGTCTAGCGCGAGCGGGGCGAAGCGAACGTTTCTTCACAACGGTTGATGATCGTCACGAAATCGTCCTCAGTGATGTACATCGAGGCGTTCGCAAACACATTGGATTCACACACCGCAACTTTCACGTTGGCGTCGTCTCGACATTTTCGCGCAAGTTTGTCGATGTCCGCTTGTTTCGTGGCTTTCCAGCGGTCACCGGCAACCCCGGACACGCGTTTGTCCATGAACGTTTCATACGTCGTGGCCAGCTGACTGCACGCAGCTTTCAGCGTGGTGGGGGCACTTGGGGGGATCACCAGCAGTGAGGTCCATTCGGCCTCGCGCTCGGCCTTCTTCTTGGCGGCCATCCGCTCTTCAAACGCCTTCATCTGTTTGCTCGCCTTACGAGCTTCCGCCTGCGGGTCGTTGACCCCAAACAGTTTGGCGTAGTCGACGTCCTGTTTGGATTCACTACCTTGTGCCGTGGCCGACCCGCTGTTTTCACAGGCAGTGAGAGCGCAGAGGGCCGACACGGCGATCGAGACACGACAATTTGCTGACCACATGGCTGTACCGAGACCCATACGGTCTCATACCGTGCACGAACCTCGCAATCCTGCGGTGCAAGCGAGCGATCACCGGGTGATCGTCACCGTACGACGATCCACCACGCGCCGAGCGGGGTTTCGAACACCGGCACTTGGGCTCGATAACCGGCCGTGGGATGCGGGTAGGTCTCGAGCGGCGCCGACGACGGTTCTGTATCGGCGGATCGTGCCACTCGACGGTCCAGCGCGGGGGTTCACTCGACTCGATGCGGGCTCGCTCGGCGCTGAAGCGGGCGTTGGACCGAACCGCGCCGTGCTCATCTGCGACGGCAAGTAGGTGCAGCTTCGCCAATATTGCGGGATCGAGGCGAGGCAACAACGCGGTGGCGTAGGCCGCCGCGGCCCGTACGGTGGGCGACGGATCCGCGAGGGCGGCTGCGACAAGCGGGGGATGGTCGCCGACGCCAGCCGCGATCGCGGCACAGCGCCGACGCGGAACGTGTGGGTCGCCGCTCGCCTCGACGATGGCTTCGCCTCCGGCTGCCGCGAAGACCAACAACGCCAAGCAGCCGCGATCGGCCGGTGCCTGGACGAAGTACCCCAGCATGGTGCCGAGCTGCGGCGCACTGACTTCGCGGGGCGACGGCGGGTGGCGCAACACGCCCATCAACAGCGGCGCCGTGATCGAGGCCGCGAAACCCTGCCGCGCGGACAGTACCGCGTGGCCCCACAGCCATGGACCCGCCGTCGGATCGAGCGCGTCGAGCGTGGCGTTGCGCCGCGACGGGGCCGTGTCGCCGAGGCTGAGGATCCAGTCCGGCACACTCGTCGGCACGGGAGCGGGGGCGGGTTGCCAACCGGACGGGTGCCGGCGGTGAGTGGCGATGATCCCTGCGAACTGAGCATCGATCGCGGGCGCAAGGCCCTGCCGACGAGCGGCCTCGAGCGGCTCAACCACGGCGGGCCCCAACCCGACCAGGATGTCCAGTACGTCTGCGCGCAAGCCTTCGTCTCGGGTGCGGTCGATCAGCTGGTCGATGAAGGCCCGCGTCGGGTTCGCCCGCAACGCCAGCAGTTCGGCCACCTCCCGGCGCCGCAACGTGGCCGGCGGTTGATCGAGGGCCGCGAGCAACACCGAGTCTGCCGCGGGCGTCGGGAGGTTGGTGATCCCCCGCAGCACATTGACCATCAAATGCGAGCTTCCGCCGCGGGCGAGGGTGCGCGCGAGCGCGGGCAGGAAACGCGCCTCGCGGCACCGATCGAGGGCTCGGGCCGCGGCCTCTCGGACGACCGGATCGGCGTCGTCCAGCAGGCGCACCAGGGCCAAGCACCCCTCACTCGGTCCAAGCTGGCCGAGCGACTCGACCGCGAGCTTGCGTACCGTCGCGGACGGGTCGGACAACTTGGTCATCAGGGCTCGCCGCGCCGCGGGAAGGGTCTTCGCTTCCCACTCGGCGCGGCCGATCAGCTGGGCGGCGTGACCCCGCATGGAATCGTCGGGGTCGCCAAGGGCGTTGAACACGAGTTGGGTATCGTCTCCACGTGGCCGACGGGCGATCACTTTGAGTGCACTCATGCGCAACAACAGTACGCCGTGGGATTTCCAGGCCTTGCGTGCCTCGGGCACGCAAGCGTCGAGTTCTCGCCGCAGGCAGCGTTCGAATGCGGCTTGTCGTACGTCATCGGCGGCGTCGCGCGTGGCCAACAGCAACAACGGTTCCACGACCGGCGTCGCATACGGGTCGAGTTGGCGCAGCGCAACATGGCGAGCCGCAACTGGCGACTTCGGAGCCCGTAGCGTGGCCTCGGCCTGAGCCAGCTCGGTGGGCCAACGCGGCCAGCGAAGACCCGGCGAGGTTCGACTCGAAGCGCCCGGGTCGGGATTCGCCGTGACGCTGAGCGCCAACCAAAAGCGGAGAATCGCGAGGCCGGTCACGGGAGCGCCCCGGCTTGTCGCTGGCGCGGCCGATCATCGGTCGGCTCGCTCGGTCGCGATCTCGCGGACTGCGGACGCGTAGCGGCGACGAGCTGGAGGCCGGGGAAGGACATCGCCGACAGTGTACGGCGTGGCCGCGACCCGGAAGCGTTGGTTGCACGTATGGCCACAAGAACCCGTTTGCGGCCCAACCGGCGGGGTGGGGTTTCGCCGCGACCGCGGCGGCGGACTTTATTCCCGCGTTGCGCTCGTTCCGATGCGAGTCGGGATAGTTATGCCGGTTGTGTGGGGATCGGGTTGCCTTGCTTTCGCGCAGCTGGCCAGGATCACGGTCGGCGGGCGGCTCGGGAGAGGCGGCCACGGACGGCACCGTTGACGACCTGAGTCTATTCCCGCGCCAAGACGCACCACTCGGTATGCGTCGCATGGAGCCAATTGCCGCGACGTGGTTTCACGCCATGTGACCGGTCGCTGTTGCCGCCGCGGCGATGCCTGCATTGAACCGGACAACTTGGCAAAGCTGTGGTCGTTCCTCACGCGAGGCTGTCCAAAAGGACGCAAATCGTAGTTCGATGTCGGACCGATCGGGTCAGCGAACCGGGGCGCGCACGCTCCAACGACGCCTTGATCGTGTACGACCGCACGAAAAACCCAGCGTCGCGGTCGCCACGCTTGCGGCTCGTACCTACTCGGACGGATGCGACTAGCCATGGCACGACATTGCCAATTCCTGCCGAGCGCCGGCCGGTCGACTGGTTCCGACGCCGTCGATTGGCGTGCTACGTTCCGCTCGTGATCGTTGTAGATCCTTGGCACTGGTTGCATCCCGACGGCTCCCTTCCCGACGAACCAACTCGGCTACGTGCGAGAGCGCTGACAATGGCGCAGTGTATCGAGTACGGCGGCCCGCTGCCCGTACACGCGGGCCGCGAGACGCTTATCCGCTGTCGTCGTCGTCCTCAAGGCCGGCCCTGTTCGGGTTTGTTGTGGGTGGCGAAGACGCCGGCCGGAGAGATTCATGCCTTTTGCCCGAGCTGTGGTTCGGACGAGTATCTCATCCACAACTGGGAGCAAACCCGGTGGGCCAACGGGCCGACGGCCGCGTTGCCGTTGAGTGAGCTCGGTGCCGTGCAGGAATCCGAGGAGCCGGGGTCACCCGGAAGCGGTGGAATTGACACCGTGTTGGCGGCCGCGGACACGCCGACATTGCACCAGCGCATCGCAACGGCACTGCATATGCTGAAAGCACCGGTGCAGGTGGCGACGGTGTTCGAGATCATCGATCGGGCCGAACAGCCCTCCGAGGTCATCTCGGCGGTGATGCAGCATGCAGATGTGTCGAACGTGCTGCTCGTTCGGGAGTTCCTGCAGATCCTCACCGACGCTTGGCAGGTCAAACAACAAGGCCGCCGTCTGGCCATGCCCTGGGCTCACCAGGAGTCTTCGTTGGCCGGAATCGCGCTGGAGCAAGGCGGGTCCTTGGCGGCTCCACCGGTGCAGACCGTTTTTGAGCGTCATCCTTCGCGCGAGGGGAGGTGTCCGTGCGGGAGCGGGCGACCGCGCCACCGGTGTTGTCTGCTTAATTGACGCCACCGGAGCGAGCCGGCCAAGTGGCCGGCTCGAGGGCTGGTCGAGCCGTCCGGGCCGGTGGACGGCGTTTCGCCGGTAGCGGCGCCGGTGACTGGTCCCCGCGGTGGCGCCGTCGCATACCCAGTGGCCCGCGGGGCGGCGTCAACTCTAGTGGCACTGTGATCGGTGGCGTTTCGCGACGGTTGGAACGTTCGCCGCTTTCAGCGGCGTGCTCTGAGCCCCGTCGGACGGGTCGCGAGAGATGAATGCGGTCAGTCGGCCGGTTCGGTCGCCCACGATCGGCCGCTCGCGTCGGATCGGCGACGCTCTCGCCAACCGAATCGTCACTCGAATAGCGCGGTTGCCACCGCGGCGTGCCCAGCGCTAAGCTAGCTTGTTTCCCATGCTGCTAGCTCGCTTTTGCCCGGTTGGCGCGCTTCTTTGCGGCGCGGCGTGTGCCGCCGGTTCCACGCCCGATGCGGGAGCGATGGACACCGTCCCGAGTCCGGCCGACGACGACGACGATCCTGCGCCGAGTGACGACGGGCCGAGCTGTGGCGACGCCGTGGCCCAGCCCGGTGAGGACTGCGACGGGCCCGATCTAGGCGGGGCGACCTGCGAGTCGCTGGGCTGGGAGAGCGGTCGGTTGACCTGCGGTGACGACTGCCGCTTCGACCTGGCCGGTTGCAGCCGATGTGGAAACGGCCAACTCGACGTCGGCGAGGCCTGTGATGGCACGGCATTCGCCGATGCCGATGATTGCGGCGATTTGGGGTTGGGCAGCTCGGATCAAGCGCTGGCATGTACTGAGAACTGCCAGCTCGATACCGGCGGGTGCGGCGGGTGCGGTGACGGCGTGATCCTACTCCCGGAGGAGTGCGAGCCCGCAGCAGCAAACGACGAGAAAGACAACCTCGGCGGGATCGATTGCCAAGCGCTCGGCTGGGGCGGGGGGGCGCTGGCGTGTCGTGACGACTGTCGGTTCGACCAGTCGGCGTGCGAAACCTGTGGTGACCACGAGCGCACCGGGGGAGAGGCTTGCGACGGCGCAGACTTGGGCGGGGCAACCTGTGCCGACTTCAGTGCAGCCGACGGAGAGCCCTTCGACAGCGGGGAGCTCGCTTGTACCGAGACGTGCACGCTCGACCCGGCCGGCTGCATGCGCTGCGGCGACGAGGCCATCACCGGCACCGAGGTTTGTGACCACCTGCTGCTCGGAGAGCAAACTTGCGAGAGTCTGGGCCACACCGCTGGCACACTCGCCTGCTCGGACAGTTGCGACGGCTACGATGAGTCCGCGTGCACCGACTGCGGCGACGGTGTGGCCGAGGGCGACGAAGCCTGCGATGGCGAAGACCTCCTGGAGGAGACGTGCGAGGGTCTTGGTTTTCTCGGAGGCGGAAGCTTGGGCTGTGCTCCGACGTGTACGTTCGATACGTCGAATTGCTCCGACAACACCTGTGGCGATGGCGTGCTCCAAGGCACGGACGTCTGCGACTGCGGAGACACGGGCTCTCCTTGCACTTCCGAGCAGTTGGGTGACCACACTTGCGAGGACATCGAGGTACAAGAGGGCGGTGGTACGTACGAAGGGGGCGATCTGGCTTGCCAAAGCCCCGGCAACTGCACTGCATTTGACACCAGCGCGTGCTTCTACTGCGGCGACGGAGAAGTCAACGCCGGCGAGGCCTGTGATGGGGCCAATCTGGGTGGCGAGACCTGCGTCAGTCTGGGTCACGCCGAGGGGACGCTGAAGTGCTCGAGTGGCTGTGAGTTCGATGAGTCCGAGTGTTCGGACGTCCCCAATCCCTTCCGCGAGTGCTTCACCACCGAGACGGACGTGGTGGACAGCGGCTTGGTGACCACCACGCTCACTTTGTCGGCCGAGCTCGAGATTGGAAGCCTCGTCGCGGAGCTCGCCATCGATCACAGCTATGTCGGTGACCTTCACGTTACGCTCCGGCACGGTGACGTGTCGGTCGACCTGCTCGATCGGGTGGGCTACCCCGAGCTCGGCATCGGCGGATGTGACCAGCCGGATATTGACGTCACCTTGTCGGACGCGGCCAGTGCCGACGCACAAGCGGCTTGCGCCGCCATGTCGCCGGCGGTGGGTGGTCAGCTGCGTCCGGCCGAGCCGCTGGCCGCCTTCGCGGGGGAGTCGTCGCTGGGGCCATGGTACCTGGACGTGCGCGATGCGTACCCGAACGACACCGGCACCGTGCGCCGATGGTGCCTGGAGATCAGTTGGTAGCGCGACCGCGTTATCGCGCTGCCGGGGGCAGTGAGTCGTCGCGGACTTGACGAATGCCAGTGAGGAGCGAGTCAGCGGCTTCGCGGGTGGCGAGGCTGGCTTCCTGGTCGGCCGCGACGCCGACGAGCCACGGTTCGACGACGGCACGCACCTCGCTCGCGGTCGCCCGCATCTGCCCCATCGACTGCAGGGTCTTCATCGCGTAGGTCTCTCGGGGCATCAACAGGTCTTGGCGATCGCGTTCGCCGTCGGGGTCGACGTAAAGTGACTCGATGGGGCACAGCGTGCGGCGATCCTGGGCCGACAGTGACTGGTAGCCGTGCACGAGCGCGGCGTTCGAGGCCTCATCCGACAAGATCCCCAAGCTGTGCACGATGGCGCACTTGACCGCGAATGGTGCGGCCGGTAGCCGCTGCTCGAGCATCCGAACGCCTTGTCGGCCTTCGCGCTGGTCGCGATGCTGGGCAATGGCCCACGTCGCCACGCGAGCCACGGTTTCGTCGCGGTGGTACAGCGCGCGCTCGAGCACCGGCAGCGACGCGATTTGCTGTACGTAGCCGAGTGCCCAGATCAGCCGCACGTCGACCGTGGCGCCGGCCTCGAGCTCGTGTTCGAGGGCGTCGACCAGCCGAGTGGCGGTGGGCCGGTGTTGCAGTCGGCCCAACGCGATGATGGCTTCGCGCTCGAGCTGGCGATCGCCGCGGCGAGAGGCCGCGACTAGCGGCTCCACCATGCGGCGTCGACGTTTGATGTCTGTGTGTCGCCCGATGGCCCACGCGGCCCAGGACGCCACCTCGTCGTCCCGTTCGAGCGCGTCGAACAACACCGGCAACACCTCGCGGCTGCGCCGAATCGACAGGGTTTCAATGGCGGCGATGCGTCGCGGGAGACGGGCCTCGTCGCTGCCGCGCAACGCCGAGACGTGCTTGCCGACGTGGTCGTAGTAGCGATCGAAATCGTGGTTGGCGACGTTGAAGAAGAAGTAGGTCACAACCCCAAACACCACCGCGGAAAACGGGAAGGTGATGTCCGAGCGTTGGACGCTGGCGATGAGCGTGTCGTCGTCTTGCCTGGCCTTGCCAAAGCTTAGGTGCGTGCGGCGAAAACTGCCCTTGAACAACACCTCGTCGAGCCACAAGGCGTCCACCAACGCGACGAGGCACATGGTGCCGTAGTACAGCGCACGCAGGGCCGACTCAGCGCCGTCCGTCGCCGGCACCGCTCGCAGGGCGGCGGCGGCAAAGACCGACACGAGCAAGCCCGAGACGTTGGCCACGACCACGGCGATCCAGAGTTTGAGGGCGACCGGCAGGCGTTTGTTGCGGCCGTATCCGGGAGGGGGCGTTGGCTTCGAAGGCATGCGTTTGAGCGGGGCAAAGGGCCGGGCGAGGCGAGCGGGGGCCCGCGGCGCCGACGATGGACTTCGTCTAGGCTAGCTGACCAACGCCGATGGGCTTGGTTCCTGCTTCGGCGCTTTTTTTGTGCGCGGGCCGGTCGACGCTAGCGTGCCGTCGGATGGCTCAAGAGGTGACCCGCCTGGCCCTCGGTCGCCGAGCACGCGCTGGGCGGCCGCCGGGAGCATCGCTTCGCCGTCGCTGGCGGGGGCGCGACCCGTCGCGCGGGCCGGATGCCCGCGACGGGCCACGGCACGATCCGGGCGGGGCGACGGGTTCGGCGGCCAGTGCTGCGCGAATCGCGGGGCTCGCCGAGATCGATGCATCGCCAGACCCGGCCTCGCGCGACCCGTCGGGCACCGCGCCGCCTTCGCGTTGGCAGCCGGTGCTCAGCGCTTTGGCCGCGGTGGAGAGCCTGGCCATGTTCGTGGCCGCGATCAGCGTCGCCGCGGTGCTGGCCGGGGCCTACGAGACCAGCCTCGCCGACGATCGGGTGTTCCCAGGCGTGCGGCTGTACGGCGTCGACGCCGGGCGAGTCTCGCGGGCCCGGCTCGACACCGTCGTCGAGCAAGCCGCATCTGCACGACTCGACCGCAGCATCGAGTTGTCCGCGGCGGGCGCCAGCGCACGGGTCACGGCCCGTGCCCTCGGGGCACAGGCGCGACCTGAGGCGGCACGCGCTGCCGTCTTGGCGATCGGGCGGTCGGGTGACGTTCGGCGCGATCTGGATGACCGCCTGGCGGCTTGGCGCGGCGACGTCAACGTCGATCTCGGATTCACGTTCGACGAGGACGCCGCGCTCGACGTGTTGTTCGAACTGGCTCCGCAGGTGGAACGGCCGGCGCTGCCGACTCGCATCGTCGCCGCGGAGCGGGTGGTGCGACCGGCTGAGCCGGGCGTCACCTTGTTGCCCTACGACTCGCTGTCGCACGTCGCCATCGGCTTGGCCGCTCAAGCCGACCACATCGAGCTGGCTGTGCAACAACGTCCGGTCGAGGTCGATCCCCTCGCGGCGGCGGCTCATCAGCTCGATATCGGATCTCGCTTGGGGTCGTTCTCGACGCCGTACTCGATGGCCAAAGAGCAGGCGCCGCGCAGCAGCAATCTCAAAGTCGGTGCGGCCGCTTTGGACAACTTGGTCCTGCTGCCCGGCGAGACGTTCTCATTCAACGAGGTGGTCGGCGAGCGTTCGGCGGAGGCCGGCTACCAGTACGCCCCGGGAATCGAAGCCGGCGAGGTGATCGACGTTCTCGGCGGGGGCATCTGCCAGATCTCGTCCACACTGTACGGGGCGGCGTTCTTCGCCGGGCTCGAGTTGCTCACGGCACGCCCCCACAGCCGACCATCGGCGTACGTGGACATGGGTCTCGACTCGACGGTGGTGTATCCGACGGTCGACTTGCGGTTGCGCAACCCCTACGACTTCCCCGTGGTCTTTCACGTGAGTGCGACCCAAGGCTCGGTTCGCGCCGAAGTCTTGGGTCCGCGGCGCGACTTCGAGGTGGCGTTCGAGCGGGAGCTGACCGAGGTGCTCGCGTATCGCACCGTTTACCGCGACGACGCTCGGCTGCGGACAGGGACGCAGGTCGTGGCGCAACGGGGGCGCCGCGGCTTCCGGGTGCAGCGCGTCCGCAAGCGCTACCGCGACGGCGAGCTAGTCGCCACCGAATCGTGGCCCGTTCGCTACCGCCCAACCACCGAAATCGTGCGTCGCGGGACCAACCCCGCCGGGGCCGTGCCCCAGCCCAAAAAAGCACCACCATTGCGCGACCCGACCCCGACGTTGCGCATCGTGCAGTAGCGCGGGCGCAGGTCGGCCTCGGGCGCCGACGGGGCGGTCCGCGGGTCGGGCCAAACTCGCCGCTTTTTTCCGTCGTCTGGGCGCATGCCGTAGTGGTGAGAGCACGCCCAGCGGAGCTGTTTATGCGAGAGATGCACAAGTGGAAAGACAAGGTCGAGTTCTCCCTCGATAACCGTCAGATCTTCTTTTTGTTCTTTGGTCTCTCCGTGGTGGGGTGCTTCGTGTTCGCCCTCGGCGTGATGACGGGGCGTCGTGTGGACTGGGACACCACCGCTGAAGTGGCGACGTTGGCCGACGATTCGCTCGACCAGCTGGCCGCGGAGATCGGCGGGGCGGGGGATGAGTTCGCGTTCAAGGCCGGCTTGCGCGAGTCGACCGCGCCCGAGCTCGCGGCCACCCGCGATCCCGGGATCGCGCCACGGGACAAAGACGAACTCGCGGAGCTCGCCGCTGCGGCGGCCGGCCAGACTGGCGCCACGTCGAAGGCCGCCGGCGAGGCCTCCGCTTCCGCGAGCGGCTCCGCGAAGTCCGGTGCCACCAAGCCGAACCGAAAACGCGCGAAGACCCACGCGAAGGCGACCGCCAAGAAGGCCGCGGCGAAATCGAGAGCCGGGAAGACCGCCAAGGCAGCCGGCCACAGCAAGGTCTTGGCCAGCGGCAACAAGTCGGCTGCCGAGCAGCAAGCCGCCAAGAGCCCGGCGGGCGCGCGGCGGTTCACGCTGCAGATGAAGGCCTTCTCGCAAAAGGCGGACGCCGAGCAGTTCGCCGCGAAGTTGCGTCGCAATGGGCACGATATCCGCATTGAAAAGCACGAGGTGCGGGGCCGTCAGTGGCATCGCGTCCGGCTGGGGTCGTTTGCGACCTGGGACGAAGCGCTTGCGGCCAAGGGCGACTTCGAAGCGGCCGAGCACGTGATCGCGTACGTGGTCAGTCAGTAGCGGGCGCGAGGTCGTCGCCCCGACCGGCCTCGGACCGTCTTCCGAGCGTTCGGGGTGGGCTCGCCGAAGAGGTCGCGCTCCCCGGGTTGCAAAGAGTCCGCGGCCGATCACGTGAGGAGGTCGCCCGCACTCGTATCGGTGGGTCACGCCCAATCGGTCATCGGTTCGGCCACCGCGGGCGTCGGTGGTCGGACATGGCCAGGCGTACACGCCGCGACCACCCTGGGCTAAAACCACGCCCCCGTGCCCGCGCCCCATAACTCGGCCGATAGCCCGGTGATGCGCCAGTACCTGGAGATCAAGGCGC
The DNA here is from genome assembly GCA_006508105.1 of Myxococcales bacterium FL481. GTDB lineage: Bacteria > Myxococcota_A > Polyangia > Nannocystales > Nannocystaceae > FL481. The sequence goes on from QKPP01000094.1 coordinate 19,756, forward strand.
GTTACCCCGACTCGATCCTCATGTTTCGCATGGGGGACTTCTACGAGATGTTCTTCGACGATGCGGTCACGGTGGGGCCGATCCTCGATATCGTAGTGACGACGCGGGACAAGAATGCGGACGACCCGGTTCCGATGGCCGGGGTGCCGTATCACGCCATCGGCGGCTATCTGCGAACCTTGGTCGAGCGGGGGCTCAAAGTCGCGGTCTGCGAGCAGATGGAGTCGCCCGAGGAGGCGAAGCGCCGCAAAGGGCCCAACATCGTGCGGCGCGAGGTCGTGCGCGTGGTCACTCCCGGGGCGCTACTCGACGAAGAGCATCTCGTCGGGGACGAAGCGAACTACCTCGTCGCGCTGTGTCCCGAAGACGCCGTGCCCGGTCCCATGGCGGTGGCGGCTCTCGACATTTCGAGTGGTGAGTTTAGTTGCGCGCACTGTACGAACGAGGGGGTGCTTGCCGCGGAGTTGGCTCGGCTCGCGCCGCGCGAGATCCTAGTCGGCGACCCACATCGCGAGTATCTGTCGAATCTGCTTGCGCCCCATTGCCCGGCTTTGGAAGCCGCGCCCCAAACGGAGCCACGCAAGGACTTGGCCGATCGGATCCGGTTTTTGCATCAGGAGGGTGGCGGGACGGGACCGCTGCCGGCCCATCTGTTGCGAGCGGCGGCGGCGGCGGTCGGCTACGCGGAAGCGACCCAGCCGGGCCAGACGCTTTTGCTCCATCGCCTCGTGGTCCACAAGCCCGAGGGGCATGTTGTGCTCGACGAGGCGACCTTGCGCAATCTGGAGGTCTACCGGACCCTTCGCGAGGGACGAAAGGCGGGTACGTTGCTGTGGGCCGTCGATGCCACCCAAACGACGATGGGGGCGAGGCTGTTGCGCAGCTGGTTGGGTAGTCCGCTACGCGATCGCGCCGCGATTGTGCGGCGTCAAGACGGCATCGAGGCGTTGATTGCCGAACCGCAGATCCGCGAGGAGCTTCGGTCTCGTCTCAAGGACGTCCGCGATGTCGTACGACTGGCGGCTCGGGCCCGCCTGAGGTCGATCAAGCCGCGCGAAATGGGAGCGCTGCGCAACTCATTGGCCGCGTTGCCCACGATTGCCGCCCGGCTCGACGAGTTGGCCTCTCGTCGCACCGACCGTGAGCTCCCGCCGGTGCTCGAGCTCGGCGACGATCTGCTCGACGAACTCAGCGCAGAGCTTCACCGCTTGCTCGTTGACAATCCCCCCACCGTGGCGCGCGACGGGGGCATGATTCGCGACGGGGCCGATCCGCAGTTCGATGAGCACGCGGCGCTGCGCAGTGGCGGCCAGGCGGCGTTGGCCGCCATTGAACTGCGAGAGCGAGAGGCCACCCAGATCCCCACACTCAAGGTCCAACACAACCGGGTGTTCGGCTACTTTCTCGAGGTCCCCAAGGCCCATCTGTCACGCGTGCCCGACTCGTACGTGCGCAAGCAGACGCTGGCCAACGCCGAACGCTACGTCACCGAGGAACTCGCGGAGCTGGAGAGCAAAGTCTTGGGGGCCCAGGCCGCGGCCTTGGCTCGCGAACTCGAACTGTTTGAAGGGCTGCGCGGGCGCATCAGCGAGGCCGGGGAACGTCTGTGTGAGCTGGGCCACCGCCTGGCACAACTCGACGTACTGGCCGGGTTGGCCGAGGTCGCCGCTGCCCAGCACTACGTGCGCCCGGAGATCGTCGACGCCCCCGTTGTCGAGATCGTCGAAGGGCGCCATCCGGTGGTCGAGCGCCTGCAGACCAGCGGCCAGTTCGTGCCCAATGACGTCCGGCTCAAAGCGCGCGGGGGAGGGAGTGAGCCCGCCCGCCTGATGTTGATCACCGGTCCCAACATGGGCGGAAAAAGCACCGTCATGCGGCAGGTGGCCCTGTGCACGATCTTGGCACACATGGGCTCGTTCATCCCGGCCGCGACGGCCACCGTGGGGTTGGTCGATCGTGTGTTCACCCGCGTGGGTGCGGCCGACGACCTCGGGCGCGGTGAGAGCACGTTCATGGTGGAGATGCGCGAGACCGCAACGATCCTGACGCAGGCGACCCCTCGTTCGCTCGTGTTGCTCGACGAGATCGGCCGGGGCACGGCGACCTTCGACGGACTGGCGTTGGCGTGGGCCATTTCCGAGTATCTGCACGACCAGGTGGCATGCCGCGTCATGTTCGCGACCCACTACCACGAGCTTTGTGGGCTCGAGGCTCGCTTGGCGGGCGTTCGAAACGTGCATGTGAGTGTCCACGAGCAGCGCGGTCGCATCGTGTTTCTCCATCGTCTCGAGCCAGGTCCCGCGGGCCGCAGCTACGGCATCTCGGTGGGGAAGCTCGCCGGGCTGCCATCGGGCGTGCTTCGTCGGGCGGGACGGATCCTGGAGCGACTCGAGGCGCACGACCGCGGCGGGGGCGGGCCCCAGCTCGAGCTGTTCGCTCCCCGCACGCCGGATGCTCGCGAGGCGCGAAAGGCCGAGCACCAAGCCGCCGGCGTGCCGCCGGAGTTGTTGGCGCTGGCCGAGGAACTCAGAGAGCTCGAGCCGGACGACCTCAGTCCCCGGGCGGCCCACGACCTGCTGTGCACACTCAAGGCCCGCGTCGAGCGACTCGACGCGTAAGTGCGGGGCTTGGCGACGCGTCGCCCGAAGTCCGAGTGCCGGCGCGACCGAGCCGGTTCGCCCGAAACGGCTCGGCCGTCGGTGGGCGCGATGGTGAACTAGGGGCTGTCCCGGTCTTGGTCGCCGCAGCCGCCGTCCTGGCCCGCGTGCTAGACCGATTCGGTCAGTCTGCGAAGATGCGTATGAAGTCGATCGCTCCCGCCGATGGTCCAGTTGTGGTGTTCTTGCCGGGTCTGGGGGCGGTGGCCACCACGTTCATTGCGGGGGTCGAGTCGGTGCGCCGGGGGTTGACGCTCCCGGTGGGCTCGCTGACGCAGATGCAGACGATTCGGGTGGGTCCGCGGTCTCAGCAGCGCAGCCCGCTGATCCGCGAACTCGTGCCGTTGGCGGCCCTCGATCAACTCCGATTCGCGGCCTGGGATATCCGGTCGGATGACGCCCATGCGGCGGCGGAGCGGGCGGCGGTCCTCGAGCCTCGAGATCTGGAACCGGTCGCGGGTTGCATGCGAGAGGTCGTGCCGATGCGGGCGGCGTTCGACCCGTACTACGTCAAGCGCTTGTCGGGGGACCACGTCAAGCCGACGACGAGCAAGCGCGATCTGGTCGAGGCCCTGCGCGAGGACATCCGCCGGCGCATGGCCGAGGCCCGGGCGTCGCGGGCGGTGATGGTGTGGTGTGGATCGACGGAGATTCATCTCAAGCCGGCGCCATGCCACGGCAGTGTCGACGCGTTTGAGGCGGGTCTGGCGGCAAACGACCCGGCGATCACTCCGTCGCAGCTCTACGCGTACGCAGCGATCTGCGAGGGGGTGCCCTATGCCAATGGCGCGCCCAACCTTGCGGCCGATTGCACCGCGTTGGAGACCCTGGCGAACGAGCGCTGCGTGCCGATCGCGGGAAAGGATTTCAAGACCGGGCAGACCCTGATGAAGACCGTTTTGGCGCCCGGACTCAAGGCGAGGATGCTCGGCGTACGCGGCTGGTTTTCGACCAATATCCTGGGGAACCGCGACGGGGAGGTGCTCGACGATCCGCAGAGCTTCCAGGCCAAAGAGGCCACGAAATCGAACGGACTGGAGTCCGTGCTCCAACCCGAGCTGTATCCGCAACTGTACGGCAACTTGTACCACAAGGTGAGGATCAACTACTATCCGCCGCGCGGCGATGCCAAAGAGGGGTGGGATAATATCGATATTTTTGGCTGGATGGGGTATCCGATGCAAATCAAAGTCGATTTCCTCTGCCGAGATTCGATTCTCGCGGCGCCGATTGTGCTCGATCTCGTGTTGCTTCTCGACTTAGCCCACCGCGCCGGCTTCGGCGGTATTCAAGAGTGGCTTTCGTTTTACTTCAAATGTCCGCAAGTGGCGGAAGGCCACGTGCCGGAGCACGATCTGTTTATTCAGCACCTGCGCCTAAAAAACACATTGCGGGTGCTCGCCGGGCACGAACCGCTCACTCATCTCACGGAGTCTCACGCGTGACGGGTAGCCGCGGCAACCGGTGCGGTCGTGTGGCCGGGATGATCGCCACCGTGGGCCCGTTGGGCCATCTTCCTCTCGCCCCGGGTACGTGGGGCGCTGCGGCGGCCGTGGTGTTGGCGCCTTGTCTCGCGTCGACGCCGATGTGGCGGGTCTGGTTCGGCTGGGCCTTGGTCACGGGCGTTGCCTGGTGGGCCGTGGATCTGGTGCTGGCCGACCGCCGCGACGACGACCCGCGCGAGGTGGTGATCGACGAGTTCGTTGGGTGTGGCTTGGCCTTGTCCTGTGTCCCGGCGGGGTGGGGCTGGTGGCTGGCTGCGTTCGCGCTGTTTCGCTGGCTCGACATCCGCAAGCCTTCTTTGATCGGTTGGTGCGATCGCTCGCTGCACGGGGCGACCGGGGTCATCGCCGACGACGTCCTCGCGGGCGTCGCGGCCGGCGTTTCCGTGGCTGGGTTCGCCTGCGTGGCCGGCTGATCGGCGGCTGCAGGGCGAGCCGCGACAGGCCGCGTGAGCCGGTGGGTTCCGCGAGGCCCCGGCCCCAGCCCCCGCCGCGGGCGGGCGCGCCGCGAGGTCGATCGCTGGATCCGGTCGTGAGCAACCGTTCGCGAGCTGAGCTAAGTTGACGCAAAAACGGCAACGGTGAGTACCAGTGATTCTCGAATCCGTCCGACTCTTGGGTAGCTCTCGATTGCGTGCAGGTTCACGGTCGAGGGGGCCGTCCGGGCGATGATGGATGGATTCGCCGAGTCGCGAATGACGGCCGGAAGCGTGATCGTTGGCCGTCAGCGGCCGGCTGCGGCCGAAGCGATCGTCGAGCCATCACTGGCTCGAGTGGCGCCGCGGCATCAGGTTCATGCGTCGGCCTCCACCGCCCCATTCGATTTTCTCTGCGACCGAGAACATTGCGTGATCAACCGCCGGGCTTGTAGGCCGAAAAACGGGCTCCTATGCTGTCAAAATGGCCCCGAACCAGTGGTTGTTCTTGTCGTTGTCTCTCGTCGGCGGTGCGCTCATCTTCCCGGCGACGAGCCTGGCCCAGTACGGCCCGCACAACCGCGACATCGTGTCCGAGTATCGTTTGGAGCGACTCGACGACGCGACGATGGAGCAAATCGCGAGCGACTACACGATCGACGAGCGGGACGGCGATACGTTTCATGTTCACGTGCCAGTGGCGCAAAGTGCCGCATTTCACGAACTGGCGCCCGGCGCCGAGCTGATTGAGTACGATATCGACTTGTGGATGCACGACGGTACTCGCGAGCAGATGGAGAAGGTGCGGGGCTACGAGGAGTACGAGGAGATCAAGTCGATGATGGCCGGGTACGCGGCGGACCATCCCGAGTTCGTCCAGGTGATGGATCTGCCGTGGATGACGAGCGAAAACGGCGATGTGATCACCGTGCTCAAGGTCAGCTCAGACGTCGCTGAAGACAACCCGAACAAGCCCGCGATTATCGTCGCAAGCGCGGTGCATGGTGACGAGTGGATCGCCGGGGCATGTGGAATTGGCATCATCGAGAAACTGGTCAATGGCTACGGCAGTGACGATCGATTGACCAAATTTGTCGACTGGGAGTCGCTGTACTTCATCCCGGTCGCCAGCCCGGACTCGTTCCACATCAGCCGCTACGCTCACGGTGTCGACCCGAACCGGCAGTATCCGTACGAGCCGACCTGGGACCAGACGCCGCCGATCTCCAGCACCCAGGCGATCATCGACTTCTACGACCAGATCGGGCCCGATGCTTCCTTTGATATCCACGGGGTGCAAGGCTCGATCATGTATCCGTACGGCCACAAATGCGACAAGGTGTCCAACGTTGCCGAGTACGATCAGGTGGCGTCGGCAATGGCCGCCGCGGCTGGTGGTGGCTACATTACTGGGGACATTTGCAGCACGATCATCAAGGCGTCAGGGGGGACCGTCGACGCTTGGCACGAGATTCACGGCGCGCTGTCGCTGGTTATCGAAGTGGGTGCTCCGTCCAAACGCCCGCCGGAGAGCCAGCTGCAACAGCACGTGGATGCTTGCGCGGGGGCGACCTGGGCGTTGTTCGAGCACATGCTCCCGGCGGAGGACCCGAACGCCGATGATGATGATGATGATGATGACGATGATGATGATGATGATGATGATGATGATG